>NZ_CAWMYL010000020.1:0-329621 GCF_963871815.1 Vibrio sp. L85 | reverse complement strand
ATTTCTAATGGGGAGAAAAGAGGACATTTCTATCGGGGATTGACATATCAATCTGCGATTGCTTGCTCTGCTATTAGCACACTCTTTGATTTTTAGAAAAGTATGAGTTCTAGTCAGTATTCAATATTGATTATCTACTGAGATTGCATCCCTGGATATTAAAAAAAAGAAGCCCTCAAAGGGCTTCTTTTTTACTATTAACCGCCGGCTAACTTGACTGTCATGCCTTTCTTTTCAAGGTGCGCTTTAATCTTATCACGCGCATCTCCTTGAATTTCAATGCTTCCATCTTTCACTGAGCCACCACAGCCGCAAACTTTTTTCAGTTCAGCTGCCAGTAGCTTTAATGGTGCGTCATCCAAATCTAAACCAGTAACGATACAAACGCCTTTGCCTTTACGACCTTTAGTTTGGCGTTGAATGCGAACAATACCATCACCTTTAGGACGTTCGATCTTCTCTTCTTCAGGTTTGATTCGACCAGTTTCTGTTGAATATACGAGTGTCATATTCTTATTTCTTTTGTTGTTGAGCTTGTAGCGCTTTCTGTTTTGCAACTAAATACGCTTCGATATGGCGCTGAATCGCAGCTTTGCCGCCTTTGATTAGTTTGCCATTGAACATACAATACCAAGCGTTTGGCTCGCCAGTGTCGTTCTTTATCGTGTAGCCGTTAAATATTTCAGTTTGTGGACTGTTAGTGCTTTGTGCGCGTTGACCTAAAGTTGCAAACTCTTTTGGATCAATAATAGACGCGGTGTCGCACCACCAATCTATGCTCTTTTTTACCGCCGTCAAACTGCCTTGTAAAACGTGGTTTTTGATTTTTACCTTCCAAACGCTACCATCAGGTCCGCCTGATTGCAGGTTAAAACCTCTATAATTTGAAATTGCCATACCACTGAGCCATCTATTTAGTGCTTTTTTACAATCATAATTACAACTGAGCAATAATCAAACATTAATGTTGTTATATCGCTCAGTTATGCCTATTTCTACCACAAAACAAACGACGGTAACGTTATTTAGATTGCAGTATTAATACAATCTGCTAAAAACTCGTGGAACTTGTGACCGTTGTTCTGCAGCATTTTAGGGAACATAGAGATTGGAGTCATACCTGGGAAGGTGTTGACTTCATTCAGATAAATCTCATCATCTTCTGTTAAGAAGAAGTCAATGCGAGATAAGTGACGCAGATTCATCTGTTTAAAGACGGTTTCAGAAGCAATTTGAATCGCTTCAACTTGTTCTGCTGTTAAGTTCTTTGCTTCAACCTCTGTCAAAGAGTGGCTTGAGCTGCTGTACTTCTCATCATAAGAATAAAACGCGCCATCTGGAGCAATGACCTCTCCGGGCTTAGTAATGAACAGTTGACCATTCATTTCGTACGCTGCGACTTCTAGCTCACGCGGCTTCACAGACTTTTCAACTAAAACTTGCTCAGAGTAGCCAAATGCATCGTTAACGGCTTGAATTACACCATCCTTTTCAGTGACGCTGTAACAGCCAACAGATGAACCTTGTCGTGCAGCTTTGACAAAAACTTTACCCCATTTATCAAACGCTTGTAATGCTTGCGCATGAGCTTGCTCGTCGTTACGAGTCAAGAATAAGTAAGGTGTATTTGGGATGCCAATCGCGTCGTACCATAGTTTCGAAGTAATTTTGTTGAAGCTGTTACTGCTTGCTTCTGGTCCACAACCTAAATATGGAATGCCTGCGATTTCGAACATAGACTGGATATCACCGGTTTCACCAGGAAAACCATGGATACAAGGGACAATGAAATCGACTTCTAAGCTTAAGTTGTCAGAACACAATTTTTTGGTGTTGAGATCTAAGTAAACCAACTCACCTTGGTTAGTCACCCAACCTTCATTTTTAATTTCTACACGCGTAACGTTCACGTTTTCGATGAGGTTTAGCTGTTGCTCAACAAAATTAGCAGATAACAGTGAAATTTCGTGCTCAGAAGAGCCGCCACCGCATAGTAAAAGGATATTTTTAATCATGAATCAATCTTTCCGTGATCTCCAAAAGATACTATTCAGTATGATAAACCTTTGAGTAGTAACGTACAGTTATTTTACTGTGAGGAATGCTGTCCGAATAGGATTTGACCAAAAAAGAAGGGAGCATTTCGCTCCCTTCTCTTCGTAAATTAATTTAGCTTATTAAGCGTAGGATATGCCGAGTTCTTAATGGCATCGATACTCTTCACAAATGGCTTAAGCTGTTGAAAATGACCAGGCAGAGAAGAAATTGCCTGCTTTGCTTCTGCACTTGTTGCGTAGTCACCGTAAAGTACCGAGAACCACTTAGTACCGTTCACTACTTTGTAGTTTTCCCAAATTGGCTGACCATTTTGAGGAAGCTGGCGAGCGAACTGATCCACTTTAGCTTGGCTTCCAACCGCGACAACTTGAATGGTATAACCAAAACGCTGGATACCCGCTTGTTTCTTGCTTGGCGGTACGATCTTAACTGGTTTTACCTGCTCTTTCGGTGTCAGCTTAACTACCTTTTTCTCTTCAGGCTTCGCAGTCATTTTAACAACTGTTGGTTCTACGTCTTTCTCTACTACAGCGCTTTCAGACGACATAATAGGTTTTGAAACTGAAGGAGTTTGGTAGTCCTCACGGTAGCTTTCTGAGGTTACATCTGTAATGTAAGTTTCCGAAGCACAAGCAGAAAGCAGTACTGATAAGCCGATGATTGCGATTTTTTTCATGGAGTAACAAACGCTCTAAATAAATATTACGATAAATCATGCCGATAGCAGGTCATTTTATCAAGCACCAAACACAATAAACTGTGATTTTCATGTGATGAGTGACACAAACTCTGTACGCTTGGCTCACTTTTGAGCCAATGTCTGCTTTGTCCATATTTAAAGAGATGCTTATTCGTTTATGATTGTATGAGGAGTGACCAACCGTTCTAGGCGTAAGAGGCCAAGGAGAAAGAATGAATAAATTACAAAAACTCTTCAAACCTAATTCTGTTGCGGTAATCGGCGCCTCTCAAAAAGAGTTACGCGCAGGGCAAATAGTAATGCGGAATCTTCTTCAGAGCGGGTTCGGTGGTGCAATCATGCCCGTGACACCGAAATATAAGTCGGTATCTGGTGTTATCGCATACCCTAACGTCGCCTCCCTGCCCTATACCCCAGATATTGCCATTCTTTGTACGAATGTGTCACGTAATAAACAACTGCTTGTTGAATTGGATCAGCGCGGCACGGAGTTTGCCATCGTCATTTCAGATGACGTTGAAAGTATCGATTTCTCTGATCTAAACATAAGAGTCTTAGGACCAAATAGCCTCGGGATAATTCTTCCTTGGCATAACTTCAACTGCTCCTTTTCTCCCGTGGCAGCGCAACCGGGTAAAATTGCGTTCATCTCTCAATCCGCTGCAGTGTGTACCACGGTTCTTGATTGGGCAAACGACAAGAATATTGGTTTTTCTTCTTTTATCTCAATCGGTCAAGGGCAAGACATCGACTTTGCAGAACTGCTTGATTATTTAAGCATGGATGCAAAGACCGAAGCCATTCTTCTTTATGTTGATTCAATTAAAGATGCTCGACGCTTTATGTCAGCAGCACGTGCAGCGTCACGAAACCGTCGTATCTTGGTTCTCAAAGCTGGTAGGTCATCACAAGCTCGCCCATTTAGCGATGGCAACACTGACTCATTGGATGTTATCTACGATTCTGCGATAAGAAGAACGGGTATGCTGCGTGTGGGTAATACGCACGAGTTATTTGCGGCAGTAGAAACGTTGACACATTCGGTTCCGCTTCGAGGCGAACGCCTGGCTATCGTAACCAATGGCGGCGGTCCTGCAATCATGGCAGTCGATACTCTATTTAAAAGAGGCGGCAAGCTCGCAACGTTAAATGAAGAGTCTGTCGAACAACTAAAGTCCGCATTGCCTGTTAGTTGGCGTGGTGTTAACCCTATTGATCTTGCAGGAGATGCAACAAAGAAACGTTATGTCGATACCATAAACGCGTTGATGAACGGAGACTGCGCTGATGCCATCTTAATAATGCATAGCCCTTCAGCGGTGTCGGATTCATTAGAAACCGCGAACGCTGTGATTGAAGCAATTCAAGCTCATCCCCGACATAAGCATTTCAATATATTAACCAATTGGTCTGGTGAGCAGACATCGAGAGAGGCTCGGCTAGCCTTTACACGTGCGGGCATTCCAACTTATAGAACACCTGAAAGTGCTGTCGTTGCTTACATGCATTTGGTCGAATACCGACGAAATCAAAAACAATTGATGGAAACTCCAACAACCGCTGAACCTTTACACTCCGGTAGCGTGAGTTCAGCTCGTGAATGGGTAAACGAACAATTACTGGACAAACAAACAGTAATGCTGGATACGCATCAAACCAGCCCTTTGTTTGAACAGTTTGGCTTTAATATTCTTCCGACTTGGATCGCTTCTGAAGTTACTGAAGCGGTCCATATGGCGGAAAATATTGGCTACCCGGTCGCGGTAAAGCTTCGCTCTCCCGATATTCCTCATAAGTCTGATGTACATGGTGTTGCACTCAATTTGCGTAATAGCCAAGAGGTATCTAGCGCCGCGCAAGCCATTCTCGACACCGCAAAGTTGAGCTATCCAGCGGCGAACCTACAAGGGTTGTTGGTCCAAGGAATGGCGAAACTAGGTAGTGCTGAGGAGCTCAGAATTAGTATCGCGGTTGATAAAGTATTCGGTCCAGTGATTTTGCTCGGACAAGGAGGCTCAGATTGGAACATCACTCAAGATGCGGTTGCGGCATTGCCACCACTGAATATGAACCTAGCTCGTTATTTAGTGGTAATTGCGTTGAAATCAGGGAAAGTTCGCTTGCAAAAGCATAAAGACGCGATTGATGTGAACGAACTGTCAAAGTTTCTGGTTCGCATATCTCAAATGGCGGTTGAACTACCAGAAATAGAAAGCCTGGATATACATCCAGTGTTGGTGTCAGGTAGTGAATTAACCATAATCGACGCAGACGTGACACTCAAAAAGTACCATGGAGATGCGCAGGAACGCTTAGCTATTCGTCCTTTCCCCGCAGAGTTTGTTGAGACAGTGACATTACGTGACGGGCAACCTATTCTGTTGCGCCCAATTCTTCCTGAGGATGAGCCAATTCACGCTCAATTTATAAATAGCGTATCTAAAGAAGATCTCTACAATCGGTTTTTCTCCGATGTTGGGGAGTTCAATCATGAGGCACTCGCAAATTTAACCCAAATTGATTACGACCGTGAAATGGCATTTGTTGCTGTTGCCTTTGATGATAATGGACCTTCGATTATTGGTGTATCTCGTGCTCTGATAACACCGGATAATAGTGATGCTGAGTTTGCGATTTTGGTCCGATCAGATTTAAAGGGTAAAGGTCTGGGCAAAGTACTGATGCAAAAAATCATTAGTTACTGCCAAGCAAAAGGCACCAAGCAGATTTCCGGAATGACAATGCCAACCAATCGAGGCATGCTGTCACTCGCACATAGTTTAGGATTTGAGTTGGACGTACAATTTGCAGATGGCACTGCAGATATGGTGTTACCACTCAAACGAAAATGATACCTGATAAAGCAAAGATTTGGGCTGTAAGTTTTCAGCCCTACCTACTCTCCTAACTTCAGACTTTGTTGGATAACCTGAGTAAACATTTCATAAAATAATAAACCAATCGCAAATCATGCATAACTACTGCCATAACCCATACACCACAACAATACGTAAACACCAATAAATCACACTAGTGCATGCCTACTTTTTCATCAAACTGCAATTTACGTGACCAACATCTCATTTGCTAATTTTATAGAACTTATCGTCGAGCTTATGTCATAAAAAGCTATCTTGTTGAATTTTATGTACTAAATACAAAAAGGTCATTTCTCTTACATACCTAACCACCAATTTAGTGATAACAATAATGATAGTAATTATCATTTGCGTGAAATAATATATCGCCCGTTGTTATTGCCTATCATGGATATAAGGTGTTAGAACCAATGTATAAAAAATCAATTCTGTCAGCATCAATTTTATTAGCTCTAGCTCACGGTGCACAAGCAGAAGAACACTCAACTTTTAACGAAGTCGTTGTTACTGCGACACGTACAAATAGCCAACTCGAGGATACTGCAGCGTCAGTTGCAGTCGTCACAGACCAAGACATCGAAGATGGCATGATTACCGGTCTTGATGATCTATTTAAATACACGCCAGGAGTTACCGTCGAGACGAATGCTCGACAAGGTGTTCAAAGTATCAACATTCGTGGTATCGAAGGCAACCGAATTAAAGTTCTAGTTGATGGTGTTGCTCAAGGTAACCAGTTCGATTCAGGCAATAACTTTATTAACTCTTCTCGTGTTGAAGTTGACACCGATCTTGTTAAAGCAGTAGAAATCGTAAAAGGTGCAGCATCATCTTTGCATGGTTCTGACGCAATTGGTGGCATTGTAGCTTTCGAAACGAAAGACCCTTCGGACTTCTTAAAGGGTCGTGATTTTGGTGGTCATGCGAAATTTAACTACTCTTCAGAAGACAATACATTCAGCGAATCGGTAGCACTTGCAAACAAGACCGGGGACCTTGAGTCTTTAGTTGCTTACACTCGCCGTGATGGTAGCGAGCTTGATAACTTTGGTGATTTAGCGGATGCCGATACCTCTGCCAATAACCTTTTAGTGAAATTACAATATCAGTTAAACGAAGCACATAGACTTGAATTTAGCGGTAACTACATTCGCAATGAAGGTGATGGCATTCAATCATATGATGGCTACACGGATGGACGAAGCGAAGATACAACTGAACAATATCAAGTCGGTATTAAGCATATTTGGGGTGCTCAAGCATCAATTGCTGACACATTAACGTGGCAACTAGATTACTTAAGTAAAGACGAAACTGGCATAACACATCGTGTCAAAGGCCTGAACAATCAACGCAAAGATTACACCTACAGCGATGAAGGCTTCCAGTTCGACATGCAGTTAGATAAGTACCTAACGCTTGGTAACACTGAACATTACATTGTTTATGGTGCGTCTTACTTAGATAAAGACATTAAGAACATAAACAAAGAGTTCAATAGCGCTGGGACGGATAAAGAGATCTTCTACATCCCTTCGGCAAGTGAACGTCGTTACGGAGTCTTCCTACAAGACGAGATTACCGTCGGCAACTTCATCATTACTCCTGGTGTTCGTTACGACTCATTCGAAACCGATCCTGGAAACGCTAGCGACAACCCAAGTGGTAACCCTGATAACGAATACAAAAAGTTCTCTGACTCCGCGTTTACTGCTCGTTTAGGCACGATCTACAAACTAAACGAACAACACCGTTTGTTTGCCCAGATAAGCCAAGGTTTCCGCGCACCTGATTTTCAAGAGCTGTATTACTCGTTTGGTAACCCGATGCACGGTTACATAAACAAACCAAACCCAGACTTGAAAGCAGAAGAAAGTATTTCTTATGAGTTTGGCTGGCGCCACAACAACAACATTTCAAGAAGTGAAGTCGCGGTATTCTACAGTGACTACGATAACTTTATCGAGCGACAACAAGTTTCAGGCAGCTTCATTCCAGGTATCGACCCTGCAGTTTTGCAATACGTTAACATTGGTAAAGCAACAATCAAAGGTATTGAATTTTCCAACCAACTGTCTTGGGATAAATTCATGCCAGTAAAAGGCTTTAGTTCTCGAGTTGCTGCAGCCTACACTGAAGGTGAAGACGGAAACAACGATCCATTAAACAGTGTTAACCCATGGAATCTAGTTGCTGGCTTCAACTACGACTCTGAACAGAACTGGGGGTCTTCACTAACGGTTAACTACACTGCGTCGAAAGACAGCAGTGATATCAATGGTGATGACATCCTACCAATTTCTTCAGCAACTGTTGTTGACGTAACTGCATACTACAAGCCAATTAAAGATCTCACCCTGCGAGCGGGGGTATTTAATGTGGCAGACGAAGAATACTACAGTTGGAATGATGTAAGCGGAATGAAAACTGAGAATAAAGACCTAACACAAGCCGGTCGTAACTGGGCTATTACAGCGAAGTACGAATTTTAGTTATCAACACACTTCTTAACGAAAAATCCCAGCATCATATGCTGGGATTTTTTTATTTGAGACGCCAATTTTTCTTAAGGTATTGTACGCACCAAGATTTGGCTTCGCCCATCGTATTTCTGCGCCACGCTAAAATAATATCAATTGGCTGTTCTTCCGTACCTTCAATGCGTTTAAGAACGCCACTCTCAATTAAAGGCTCCGCGATTTGACTTGGTAGCGTCCCAATACCTAACCCGGAAGTTAGTGCTTCAACTTTGGCAGGGAAATTGGTCACTGTGAGTCTTGGCTGTTTTTGCATTACATTGATTGATAGCGCTGGCTGCTCTCTTGCCGTATCAGCAATCGCAATAACGCGATATTTTTCTCGGGCATTGTCATCAAAATCCCCACTTCGCTTATGCACATAATGATCAGAAGCGGCGACCCAAACCATACTCATTTTACCAATTTTTTCGGCCTTAACATCTTGCGGAAGTGTATCGAGAGCCGGACATATCAATAAGTCTGCCCTTCCGGTATTTAGCGACTCCCAACTTCCCGCAAGAATCTCTTCTTGTAACCTCACCCTTGTACTACTCACGTTAGATAGCGCATCTACCATTGGGAAGAAATTTGAAATAGGAATAATTCCATCAAAAGCCACCGTAATATCAAGTTCCCAACCATTGGCCAAGAGCGTTGCATCATTAACAAGCTTCTCACTAGCTTGCAGAATTGCCCTACCACGCTCAAGAATCAACTTCCCGGCTTCTGTGAAATGTGCTTTGTGACCTGAACGATCGAAAATAATGATATCGAGATCTTGTTCCAGTTTCTGAATTTGATAGCTAAGCGAAGAAGGCGCGCGATCTAATTCGTTCGCAGCAGCAGCAAAACTTCCTCTTCTATCAATAGCATCCAAGATATGAAGTGCTTCTAAAGTGATTGGGCTCTGCACTATAGCTCCCTATTTGTGTGATTTAAATCACAGTAGTGGTATTTAAAAATTTATACTAGAAAATGGCTTTAAACAATATAACAGATTGATAAATAAAGACTAGGTTGCGCATAGCACAAATTTCCATTGACAAAAATAACACTAAATAACAATAGTAATGATAGTAATTACCATTTGTATAAACTAAGATACCGCACGTTGTTATTGCCTATTATGGATTTAAGGTATTGAAGCCAATGTATAAAAAATCAATTTTGTCAGCCTCTATTCTCATTGCCCTATCACAAGGCGCATACGCAGAAGAAAGCTCAACTTTCAATGAAGTTGTCGTCTCTGCAACTCGTACCGAACAAAACGTTAATGATGTTTCAGCTTCAGTTGAGACCGTATCGTCAAAAGATATTGACCGCACACTTTCAAAGAACCTTTATGATGCCGTTCAATATACCCCTGGCGTGGAAGCAACGACTTCCGGTCGTTTTGGCATTTCGGGCTTTAACATTCGCGGCATGGAAGGCGACCGCGTGAAAGTTGTGATTGATGGCGTTCAGCAAGCTACTCCTTTCAATCCAGGTGGCGGTGCGGTTCAAGCAATTTATCCGAACGCGATTGAACTCGACACACTGACCAGTATAGAGATTAACAAGGGTCCATCCTCTACCCTATATGGCTCTGATGCAATGGGTGGCGTTGTTGTACTTAAGACAAAAGATCCTTCAGACGTTCTAAAAACTGACGGTGACGAGACTCGTTTTGGCATTAAATCGAGCTACTTCTCTGCAGACGAACAATTCAAGAACACGTTAACTTGGGCAATGCGCCGTGGCAAGTTTGAAACACTATTGATGGGAACTTACTCTACCGGCAGCGAGCTTGAAACCTACGGTGATGGTTCCGACATTGATGGTTCTGCACGCGGTCTTGAGAACCCAGCAGACAAAGATCTAAATAACATTTTGGCAAAAGCTTATTACAACATTAACGATGTCAACAAACTTGGCTTTGTCTTCGAGCGCTATAACTACAACTACGATGAAAACGATCGTCGTGGCAACTACACACTTAATTTTGGTCCAAGACCTGGCGTTACTTATGCTAACGCAAAAGCTAGTGATGAAATGACACGTACGCGTTATGGCATAAACTACGAACTCACTAAAGCAAATGCAGCTTTCGACTCAATGAAATTAGACCTTAACTATCAGGTCACAGAGAGCGAAAACTCTAACTTCGCTAATGTCACTGACCATTTAGGTTACATTGGCTATAACGGGGATCGCACTCGCCTACGTCAAGCTGAAGACGAGTCACTTCAGTTTGATGCTCAGTTCGACAAGGTAATCACAACCGGAAATGCAATTCACGAACTGACCTACGGTCTAAATTCTGTGGTGACAGATTTTAGTCTAACGAATGTGGATATTTACCACGACAATGGCACTAGTAAACCTGGCTCAACGACAATCCCTGATGCCACCGTCACCGAATGGGGTATTTTCCTTCAAGACAATGCATTCTTACTTAACGATACATTAGTACTAAATGCGGGCATCCGTTACGATTCATTTGAAGCGGATCCAACATCTGACGCAGGCTTTACTACCGAACGAGGTAAGAACAGTAATGACGCATTTACTGGGAAACTGGGCGCGGTTTACCACCTTAACGACAAACTAAGTACTTTTGCCCAAATCAGTCAGGGCTTTAAGGCACCTACAGTTGAGCAGCTTTACTATGAATACGACACTGGTGCTGAATTCGTTCCTAACCCAGATTTAGAAGCTGAGAAAAGCCTTTCTTACGAAATTGGCTTCCGTGGTCAAAACAACTTTGCGCAGTTTGAACTTACAGGCTTTATCACTCAGTACAAAGACTTTATCGACTCAGAAGAACTACCAAAAATCGATCCAAATAAAGACCGATTCACGATCGTAAACCGAGATGAAGTCGACATTTCTGGTGTTGAATTTAGCTCTACACTTTTGCTAGATGAAGCTTTTGACGCCCCTAAAGGTATGTACACGAGAGTATCTGTGACATACCTAGATGGTGAAGATAAAACAACAGGTAAAGCACTAGATAGTGTCGCTCCTTTGTCTTCTGTACTTGGTTTAGGTTACGACAACGTCGAGCATCATTTTGGTGGTCTTGCGTCTCTTAAGCTTGCAGCTAAGAAAGACGACTGGTCTAGTGATGACCAAATTGATTCGGCAGGTTACGGTGTAATGGACTTAACCGCATATTACATGCCTATCAAAGACCTAACGCTGACAGCAGGCTTGTTCAATGCATTTGATAAGAAATACTGGACATACCAAGATGTTCGCGGTCTCGAAAGTACGGACAACAAAGACTTCCATAGCTTACCGGGTCGTAACTGGGCAATTTCTGTAGATTACCAGTTCTAAGTGACATCAATTTATAAAACTGTTCGTAAAGCACCCGCTTAGTTGGGTGCTTTTTTGTTTTTCCACTTTCAAACAAAGCTAACTATCTGCAGCGACATTGCGAAAATGATTGATAAATGAGTCATAAACGAAGAACTTGCGCTACAAAAACAAAAAAGCCAGCAATATGCTGACTTTTTTACGCGTTTTCATTTCAAAAATGTTAAGAAAAGAATGAAAAATGAAAACTTACTGCTTTGCCATCTCTTTTTTCACCATGATTGCTGCTGCCACGATGAAAGCGATGATTAGACCAAGTTCCATGAACTACCCCGATAGTCTTAAGAAAATTTACGACCTAAATTAAGAGTCGGACATAGTTTAGCAGTTCTATTTATCTAAGCTACCTTTTAACCAGTAATTTACGAATTTTTCCGATTTAGATCAAAAAAGGCGCAGAAGTGCGCCTTTTTGTTATTAATATGTAAAACTTGATTTTTTAAGCGTCAGGGTAACCTTGAGGGTTATTTGACTGCCAACGCCAAGTATCACCTGTCATTTCTTCTAACGTGCGCTCAGCCTTCCAACCAAGTTCGTTTGCAGCTTTTGAAGGGTCAGCCCAACATTCCGCGATATCACCAGGGCGGCGATCAACTAACTTAAACGGCACTTCTTTGCCTGATGCGTTTTCAAATGCTTTAACCATTTCAAGAACGCTATAACCATTACCGGTACCAAGGTTGTAAATATGCAGGCCAGCTTTATTGCCAACTTTTTCAAGAGCGGCTACATGACCATCAGATAGGTCCATTACATGGATGTAGTCACGCACACCAGTACCGTCTTTTGTTGGGTAGTCACTACCAAACACAGATAAAAACTCACGACGACCTACTGCGACTTGCGAGACAAAAGGCATTAGGTTGTTTGGGATGCCTTGAGGATCTTCACCTAGCTCACCCGTTGGATGAGAACCAACAGGGTTGAAGTAGCGGAGAAGCGTAATACTCCAATCTGGGTTCGCTTTTTGGAAGTCTGTTAGACACTCTTCAACCATTAACTTACTGCGACCGTAAGGGTTAGTTGCGCTAGTTGGGAAGTCTTCAGTGATAGGCACAGATGCAGGATCACCATATACTGTCGCTGAAGAACTAAATACGATGGATTTAACTCCTGCTTCACGCATAGCATCAACAAGCACTAGCGTACCGTTAACGTTGTTATCGTAGTACTCAAGCGGTTTTTCTACCGACTCGCCCACTGCTTTTAAACCGGCGAAGTGAATAACAGCTTCAATGTTGTGCGCTCTCATTGCTTCAACAAGCGCGGCTTTGTCGCGGATGTCCGCTTCAATAAACTCAGGTCTTGCACCACAAACCTTTTCAATGCGATCAAGCACCGTAGGTTTGCTGTTGTATAGGTTATCAAGGATCACTGGCGTCATACCAGCTTCGATCATTTGAATACAAGTGTGGCTGCCAATGTAGCCCATACCACCCGTAACAAGTACTTTCATGTTATATATCCTTCTGACGCGAATCGGGCTAGTCTAAAGGTTTTTAGCCCACAGTTAAACAGTCTCTGGGGATTCGCAACCCATTAAAATTGCTTGACCTTTACCTGCTTTCTTAGCTTGGTACATTGCTGTATCGGCACTCTTAAGAATACGCGTCGCGTCACGCTCGTTAACGCCAACCAGTTTCACACCAATGCTCACGCCAACTTTAAGCAGGGAGCCTCGGTATTCAATTGGAGAGCAAACCGTTTCAAGTAACTGTTCTGCAATCCTTGTTACGACCTTCTGATTTGCTGGGTTGACCAACATGACAAATTCATCTCCCGATAAACGAGCAATCAAATCGCTATGTCGAGTTGCCGCAGCCATCCGGTCTGCCACTTGTTTGAGCACTTCGTCACCTGCATCATGACCATAAGTGTCATTGATATTCTTAAAGCCATCTAAATCCAAGTAAAGTACCGCGAATTCGTCGCGCAAATAGCCTGATCTTTGTACCAATTCTTCGAGCTCTAGGTGGAACTTAGAACGATTTGCCAACCCGGTTAAGGCGTCGTGATGTGCAAGATACTCCAAACGCTCCATCTCTTTTGCACTTGATAGGTCGGTTAGAATGATGACCATGTCATAAGTGTTTTGGTCATCGCTCTTGTTAATGCAATTAACCTTTGCAAACATTGGAACGAGTTGACCTAGATGGTTCTTCTCAATCACTTCTCCTTGCCACATACCATAGTTTTCAATAGATTCTTGAATGCTCGGCATCATAGCTTGTAGCTTTCTCCAGCGAATTGATTTGATGAACGGCTTACCCACTAATTGGTCAGCTTCTACACCGACGAGCTTCGTCACTGCTGGATTAACCATGGTAATAATGCCTTGGTGGTTAAGCACCACTAAACCATCTTGACTGCTTTCAAATACACGACCCGCTACTCTTTGGCGATTCATCGCTTCTTCAATCTCTGTGATGTCCTGAATTACGAAAAGCATATAGCCGTTTTTCGCTAAGCGTCGACTGGTTAAACTTAGCTGTTGCTTCCCTTCACCACTTTCCAGGTGGATATCATCACATTCAAGCCCTCGGCTTAGTATTTGTCCAAGCTCGTTTGGCGTCTTGGTCTGGATTAGATCGCAAATGTTTGCCGTTTCTATCCCTTGGTAAGTATGTTCAAAAATACGTTGCGTAGCAGTATTACAATGAATCACTCTCCCTAAGTTGTCCGTGACTATTAACGAATCCTGAATAGAATCAATCACTTCTTCGGCGAACACCTTACGGCGCTCTAGCACTTCCAAGCTATGTTTGCGCTGCTTTTCAAGTCGCTGCTGTTTTTCAACCATAAAGTTGAAAGAAGCGACCAATGCACCGACCTCGTCTTTTGATTTATGGTGAATCCTTCCACTAAGGTGATGCCCGTTAGCTAAATCTTGCAACGCTCGATTGACTTCCTCTATGGGACGAAGAACTCGTCGTTCAACCCCAAAGTAGAACATAACTCCACCAGCTAAAAGAATGACTAAGAACAGCCCACCGTCTTGTAGCAATGCATCTCGTACTTCGAACAATGGAATTCGTGACAACGTCACCCTAATCGATCCGATGACTTGTCCTTCGTGAATAATAGGCTCAAAAACGTACAGAAAGTGTGCAGATAGTGCGTATCCTACTTCATGCAGACGACTTCGCTCTTTAACTGTCGGCGAAGGTGCAGCAAAGCCATCCAAAGCAAATACAGCAAATGGATTATTGTCTTTGTCGTAAAGCTTTACGCGTGATACGTTTGGCTTCTTAAGCAGATCAGCCAAAATGGTTTGCGCTTTTGGCTTGTTCTTTGTTGCAAGCGCATCTTTAATTGAGTGAGAAGCATCATTGATCAGAACTTTGGTCTGTTCGACCAGTTCATGTTTGGCGGACTGATAAGTGTTATATGACGTGTAACTTTGAGATGTAACAAAGATGACCGTGATGAAAGCGAGAATCGGCCATATTAGCTTTGCTCGTAATGACATATATATTCCTGTCGCAGAAAGCAATCAAAATAACGAAAGGATTGCTATGCAAACTATCACACAAAAAAGAAGAGCCAAGACTAACACGACAAATCTTGAAATGAAGCCGTAAATCTCAATTATTAGACTGATTAGTCATGATTTTCTTAAAATTTCGGATCATTTCAAAGAACACGACGATCTTTTCACCACTTCATTTGATAATCTTCTTCTTGAAGAATGAAGTTAGTCACTGAACTTAAACGTAATTTCCTGCATTTTTAGAGCATACTTTGGACTTTTATAAACGTATGACATTGAATAACCAACAACTGACACTGAATTGCGACATGGGCGAAAGCTTTGGCGCGTGGAAAATGGGTGCCGATGAGAGTGTAATGCCTCACATTGACATGGCGAATATCGCTTGTGGATTTCACGCATCTGATCCTAATGTCATGCACGATACGATTACTCTCGCTAACCAACACGACGTTGAAATTGGTGCTCATCCTGGTTATCCCGACCTACAAGGCTTTGGTCGTCGGAGCCTAAAAATGACCAATGATGAAATTACCAACATGGTGATTTATCAAGTTGGCGCGTTACAAGCTTTGTGCAAAGCGCAGTATACCGACATAGGATTTATCAAACCCCATGGTGCGCTTTATAACGATATGATGCAAAGCGATGGCGTTTTTCTCGCCATAGTGAAAGCAGCGGCACTTTTTAAAGTTCCACTAATGATCCTCGCCTCTCAAGAAAATGAAAAGTATCTCGAAATAGCAGATGATTTTGATGTACCTCTGTTATTTGAAGCCTTTGCGGACCGTCTGTATCAAGATGATGGAATGCTCACACCCAGAACACAACCTAATGCGGTCTTAAACAGCGAACACGCTATATTAGAACAAGTCAAAATGCTTGCTGAATCAGGAAGAGTCAAAACGGCATCGGGTCAATATATTTTGTTAGAAGCTGACACAATTTGTGTCCACGGAGATAATGACGAATCCATCGCATTGATTAAAAAGATTCGCCAAAGTCTCTACACCGGAGGAAATTAATGAATCAAGGGCAGTTTTCAATCTCTCCTATCTCTGAATGCAGTATTCTGATTCGCTTTCATGAAGCGGTGACCGTCGAACACATTGGTGAGTTAGCACATCAGATTGCTGATAAACTTAACCTCATTATCATGAATGTTGTTCCGTCATACCGAACTATTTTGATCGATTACCTGCCCTTTAGAATTAACGAATCCATCATCCTCAAAGAATTGAACCAACTCGTTACTCGTTTTGATGTCCGCTCGATGGATAATAAGCAACCTAACTACATTTCCATTCCGGTTTACTACTCAGAAGAGACCGCGCTCGATTTAGAACGATTCAACGATGCTGGTTTGCCGTTGGCTGAATTGATCGAGCTGCATACCAAAACGGTTTACACGGTATCAGCAATCGGCTTTGCGCCAGGGTTCGCGTTTCTTTCAGACTTACCAAAGGCATTACACATGCCACGACACAATACCCCCCGCACTCACGTTCCAGCCGGCAGCGTCGCGATAGCGGACAGTAAAACCGCTGTCTACCCTTCAGATAGCCCTGGAGGCTGGAACATCATAGGTCGAACACCCATCTCGTTGTTCACTGATACGCCACCATTTATTCCTTTTGAAGTTGGTGACAAGGTCACTTTTGGTTCAATCACAAGACAGGAGTACATCAATTTAGGGGGCAAATTATGAGTTTTTCAGGTTTAATCGTAGAGAAGCCAGGTCCACTCTCATTGATTCAAGATTTCGGTCGTTTTGGGCTCGCTCATATTGGTATTACGCAAGGCGGTCCGGTTGATGATTACGCTTACAGTTGGGCAAATCATCTATTAAAGAATCCTGTAAATTGCTCAGTCATTGAAATTACGCTTGGGAATGCCAGCTTCAAAGCACTAGAAGACTGTCACCTTTCTATTTGTGGGGGCGATTTAAACGCTTCTATTGACGGAATAGCACTCACCAATTGGTCTGACTTTTCGTTAAAAAAAGGACAAACACTTAAGTTTGGAATGCCACGCAATGGTCTTCGAGCTTACTTAGCCGTGAAAGGCGGTTTTAATGTCGAGAAACATTTAGGGAGTTCATCAACAGTATTAAGAGAATCCTTAGGAGGCATCGAACAAAATGGCTTGGCATTGAAAGCTGGAGACATCATAGGTTTCAACCCACACGCACTCCCTAGCCGAAAGTCCAAGCAAATGACTTTTCGTTTTAAGCCTGATTATAACCTTCCTATCAAGCTTCGCGTTATTGAGGGTTATCAATACAACGACTTCTCTCAAGAAGCGATCGACCGTTTCTATTCCACGATATTTGAAATATCGCCAAACTCGAATCGCATGGGTTATCGCCTAGAAGGTGAAACTATCACTCCTCCTTACGATGGCATTTTATCTGAGGGTATTGCGCTTGGGTCTATCCAAATACCAAACGACGGGAAACCAATCATTTTGTTAAATGATCATCAGACTATTGGGGGGTATCCTAAGTTTGGCTGCGTCGCTAGGATTGATTTGCCGCGCTTGGCTCAGGCAAAACCGGGACAATCCGTAAGCTTTATACGAGGAGATAGACAAGGTCTACAAGATGTATGGCGTCAGTGGGCTCAATTTTTTGGTTATTGAGCCCTTCTAGTAGTTTAGTATCAAGCGCGGATATTACATACCGTAGCGCTCTGCTAATGCTTGCGGATAACCACGCTCATAGGTCAGTTTGATCGCACAATCCTCTACTTCTTGATCAGTCCAATGGACAGTCACTGGATGCTGCTGCTCGACGTTATCGCTAGGTTCAATATCAAACCAATATTGCGCCATTTTCTGCGCAGCGAGTAATGTAGACGACGCTTTAACCACTTCGATACGCGCGTAGTTATTTTCTTCAAACGTGACGTCCGCGGCTCGCAGTACTGGATCTGTCCCTGGGATCTGCTGAGCACCAAATAACGCCTTACCACCTCTTACTGCCGTGTGATAATCTGGAATGAACTGAGCCATGTGTGCTATCGCATTGTCGGTACGTTCATCAAGTATCTCTTGACGCCAACCATGACGTATTTTCGACAACAAACTTGTCGGTAGTTCTGGCTGCGCAGAAGCCTGTGAACTTTCGACTAAGCCATCGTCAAACAACGTAATACCTTTGGTCATCCCATGTAGTTGAAAATAACCATCGCCATAAGGTGTTAATTGAGCCATGCCCTTATCAGTACCACGAGGACCATGGAAAATAACCTCTGGCCATTGTTGAGTACATTCGTTCCAACGAGTGACGTATGCTGCCTTAAACTCAACAAGACGTTCACGCCGGACACCTACCTTGTCGTCCACGACTCCGGTTTCAAAACCGCACGCATTCACTAAGAAGTCGCAGTTTAACGCATGTTCAGAACCATCTTTTGTATAAGCCAAAGTCCAAGCAGAACCATTCCAATGAGACTCCACCAATTCCGCTTGTGTAATTACATCGACGTTTGGCATCTGCTCTAAAGTCATGTTCGCGATTGCAGCAAGACGGAATACGCTCCAACCATACTCTTGAACCGCCACAACCGGGTATTTAAGCTCATCTAGATCGGCATGCTGAGCAAATGGGATGCACCATTCATCAATGCTTTGAGGCTGTTCTGGTTGAGTTTGGCTCGCAAGTTGTAGTAACGCTTCCTTCGAGTAGAGTTTGTAGTACTCATCAGGTTCACCTAGAACTTGGTTTCGAGCGTCTTGGGCAACCAGCGTTTGGTAAGCACGTTTAATCACTTCCAGTCGTGGTAACAAAGTTTCTGGATCACCACCGTCTGAATACGGAACAGCAATAATAGTCGGACGAATATTCAGTGAACGGGGATACAAGCGAATTGTCTCAATAGACTGGGTTAGAAGATCTAAACATTGTTGTTCAGAAATCTCTCGATACAGGTTGCCGCCAGCATGCAAATGGCATATTGGGGGACCATTCACCAACGATCCCCCTTTTTCGATTACGGACACTTTAAAACCTAACTCGGCAAAGTGAATCGCAGCAGTTGAACCTGCTACGCCACCACCAACGATAGCGATGTGTTTATCTTTACGATTTGGAAACTCAGACTTCATTGCTTCACTGAAAATTTTATAAGGAGAAATCTTTACTTAGTGTCGATTCTACTCGGGTTTGAGTATGATTAAAATCACAAAAAGTTCATGGGTTTGCGTTTGTTAACGGTATACGTCAAAAGTTACTTTTGAGAGCAAAAAATTTCCGAAAAAAGTGCTTGACGAGGTTGTTAGGAAAGCGTGTTTTTGACCCTGTGTGAATAATATTTTTACGCTAACACCCATGGCATAAAGCCTGCGGAAACACCCCACTTTACTAACGACTCAGTTATCCCAAAAGTTATCCACCGTTTTTGTGGATAACTAAAATAAAACTGTCATGGAGTGCATCCGCGGTAGTTAAACGGAGGCTAATTAAGTGTTTACTGGCGTTAACAATCTTTTCAAAAGGCTCATTACCACTAAAGCAAGAACAACAAACGTAGCGAAAGGTAAAGCTATCCACAATTCAGGGTGGATCTGCGCATTAAGCTCAAAGCCATATTTCATCACAGCAGCGACACAGACCTCTGCTGCAAACACTGCAACGCCACTCGCCACCATTGCCATAATGCCGTATTCAGCCCATAACGTAGTGTTGATACGCTTCTTACTTGACCCCAATGTTCGATAGAGTCGAATTTCCTGCTGGCGTTGAGACAAACTCAAACGAAGCAATGTAAATATCAGCAAAAGACCAGCCACTACACCAAGCAATGCCAATATGGTGATTGCCGATACAATTTGTTGGATAAGTGTTTGGATTTTGTCACCCATGGTTCGAATATCGAGTACGGAGACCGTCGGATGTGCACGCGACATCGACGTCAACAATGCATTGTTATCATCGTCGATACGATAACTGATCAAATAAGAGCCTGGTAAGCTTGCCATCACGTCAGACGAAAAGATGAAATAGAAGTTAGGCTTCATATCACGCCACTCAACATGTCGAATGCTATCAACAGTGGCATCGAAGTTTTGGCTGTTAATAACAAACCGCAATTTGTCACCAAGTTTGATACCCAGTTCATCTGCAACCTGTGCTTCTACCGATACACTGGCTTTGTTTTTCCACTCACCAGATATGACATCGTTGTACTCAGGAAGTGTCTCCCCCCAAGTGAGGTTAAGTTCACGACTCACGGCATCTGAACCTTGCCCCTCTGATTTAATCTCTTTAACGCTTACATCATTAATTTCTGCTAATCGACCACGAATGATTGGGAAGGCTCGTGACCGCGTCACGTTGTTTTTGTCCAATGTTTCTAGATAACTGTCTAGTTCGTAATCAGCGATATTCAAAGCAAATACGTTAGGTGCGTCCGCAGGAAGTGTTCTCGACCAATCAGCAAGAATATCGCTACGTACTAACCAAATTATCGAAAGTAACATCAGAGAAAGCGATAAAGCGCCAAACTGCAAACCACTGGTAACTGGTGTGCGATTGATTCGACTGAGTGCAAGCTTCATTGCTGGCCGAGTAGAAACTCGAGCAAATAACTTAGTGAGCGCAACGCTCGTTGCCGCAAGCACGGCAAATAACATCGCAATGCCCGCAAGTACAATCCAAACCAGAGTGTTGTTTGCATAAAGGATAAGCAAAGGCACGACGGGCACTAAGATAAGACACATGCGTTTCCAAGAGCGTTTGCCAGAACCTTGTTGAAGAACTTCTAGAGCAGGTGTTTTGATTAATCCGAGTAAGGGAATCCCAAGCGCTGGAACAGTAATAAGAACCGCTGATACAACTGAAATCAAGATAGGAGTGACGCCGTAACTAGGCAGTGGATTAGGCAACAAATCCCTGAGGGGAATTCGCAATAAATACTCCAAACCACTACCGAATAGCAGACCAACAATACTGGCACTAAGCAGCAAAATAGTGACTTGAATCAAAAGCCACTTTTCAATCCAGCGGCGACTCGCCCCCAAGCTTTTCAACATTGCGATGGTTTGCGTTCGGCTGTTCACGTAGCTTTGGCAAGTCAAAACCAACGTCGTTGCCGCCATGATGATAACAATAGCAACCGTCAAAGACAGGTATTGAGTTGTTCGTTCGAAGACTTCGTTACTTCGACTTGCAGTATCTTGCGTTCTCCAGCGATCACTTGGTGACAATTCAGTACTGTCTTGCAGTTGCGTTAATGTTGCATCGTCGCCTTTTAAAAACAAACGATATTGAACACGGCTCCCCAACTGGATTGCCCCTGTTTTTTCAACGTCGCTTTGATGAATATAGGCTGAAGGCATTTGTTGGAATGGGTTAAAGCTCAAACCTGGTTCCATCAAAACTGCACCTGAAACGATAAAGTCCGCATCGCCAATAGTGACAGCGTCACCCTTTTTAACATCAAGCTGCGCCATGATGCGTTCATCAAGCCATAGCTGGTTTTCTTTGACGTGGCCGGCTGAGTTATTGTCCAAGACTAATTCACCCATCAGAGGGTACTGCTCATCAACGGCACGAACAGAGATAAGCTGCATGCCAGTATCACTGAATGCCATGGTAGCGAATCGTGTCATGGTAGAGCGTGGCATCTCGTCGGTAGCAGCCAGCAAAGTATTTGGTATAGGATTAGCAGACACAAAAACAGCATCTGCTGTTAACGCATCTTTACCTTGCTTAACGATCACCTGCTCCATTCTCTCTGCCAGAGCCGAGAGCGCAAAGATACTGGCAATCACGAGAATTAAGGCAACACTGATCGGCCATAAATTTCCTTGACGGATTTCACCGAAACTCCAACGTACTAAGCTTTTGTTTGGCGATTGTTTAGCCTGCTTAGGCATCTGAGTTGAGTCTTGCTCACTTGAAGAGATCACGGACATATCATCTCCTCCTGCAACTCGCCTGCTTCCATTCGATATACACGGTCACAACGACTGGCTAAATGACTGTCGTGAGTAACCAGTATTAACGTTGTGCCATGCTGTTCATTCAAATCAAACAGAAGCTCGATGACTCTTTCGGCGGTTTGATGGTCGAGGTTTCCCGTTGGTTCATCGGCAAACAGCAGTTCTGGCTGAGTCATAAATGCCCGTGCAAGAGCGACACGCTGTTGTTCTCCCCCCGACAATTGACTTGGTAAGTGGTCGAGACGCTTTTCCAGCCCAACCGCTGTCAGCAATGCTTTTGCTCTTGCATCATCTTCAGCTTCACCACGTAGAAGACAAGGTAACGTGACATTTCGTAATGCGCTCAAACTTGGAATTAGAAGAAAGCTTTGAAATACGAAGCCCAACGAGTCCGCACGAATTTTTGCACGAGCTTCATCGTCTAACTTTGAAAGCTCATGCCCTAATAAGGTGATTTCGCCTGAAGTTGGGGTATCTAATCCAGCGAGTAGTGTCATCAATGTAGACTTGCCCGCGCCAGAGGTACCAACAATGGCAATCTTCTCGCCCTTTCTAATGTCAACATTTACATTTTTAAGGATTGTTAAATGTTCTTGATTAGTAGAGACTTGTTTAGAAACTAAATTAGCTTGAACAATGGGTGCTTTAAGTACAGGTGTTTGCATGATTCGTATACTTTCCTTAGTTCTTTTTTTCTGTCTTTCCGCTTCTGCGCAGGCGAACGAAAAGTTGCTTGTTTTGGGTGACAGCCTAAGCGCTGGCTATCAAATGCCAATCGAAGAGAGTTGGCCTAGCTTACTTCCTGATGCGTTACTAGAACATGGTCAAGATGTAAAAGTTGTAAATGGCAGTATCTCAGGGGACACCACAGGTAATGGTCTTGCGCGTTTACCAGCTCTCCTTGAGCAGCACACTCCTGACGTCGTCCTTATTGAACTCGGTGCCAACGATGGTCTTCGTGGGTTCCCACCTAAACTTATTACGTCGAACTTATCGAAAATGATTACCATGATCAAAGATTCTGGTGCGGATGTTGTGATGATGCAAATCCGTGTGCCACCAAACTACGGTAAGCGCTATAGCGATATGTTCTACGATATTTACCCTAAGCTTGCTGAACACCAAAAAGTTGCTCTGATACCCTTCTTCTTAGAGCACGTCATCATTAAACCTGAATGGATGATGGATGATGGTCTGCACCCAAAACCAGAAGCTCAGCCTTTTATCGCAGACTTCGTTGCGCAAGAATTGGTTAAACATCTCTAATTTTGATGGTCTAGCTCAATAAGTTTTACCAAACTTTACGTTACTCTACTCGGCATCTTATTCACCAAGGTTAGATAATAACAATGCAAATAGAACCGTTAATTCAAGGTGTTGTGGCTCGAACGGCACATCCGTATGGGTGCCGCGCTTCCATCAAAGAGCAAATTAATTACGTAAAACAAGCTCCGCAGATCCAAAATGGTCCCAAACGGGTTTTGATCATCGGTGCGTCTTCCGGCTTCGGATTGGCTGCTCGCATCGCCCTCACCTTTGGCGGCGCTGAGGCCGACACGATCGGCGTTTCATTCGAGCGTGGACCATCTGATAAGGGCGTTGGTAGTGCTGGTTGGTACAACAACATTTACTTTAAAGAAGAAGCGACTCATCACGGTCGAACAGCAGTAAACATCGTGGGCGATGCTTTTTCTGATTCTGTGCGCAACCAAGTAATCGAAGCTATCGAAACTCACTTTGAAGGTGAAGTAGATTTAGTCATTTACAGCTTGGCGACTGGTGTTCGTCCGAAGGCAGAATCTGACGAGTTTTGGCGCAGTGTCATCAAACCTATTGGTGAATCTGTCACTGGTGCATCGATTATGCTGGAAAACGATCAGTGGATAGACTCCACTCTTGCTCCAGCATCAGAGGAAGAAGCTGAAGCAACAATTAAGGTGATGGGCGGAGAAGATTGGGAAAGCTGGATCGATACGCTGATCAACTCTGAATCGGTGGCAAAAGGCTGCAAAACGATCGCCTTCTCTTACATGGGACCCGAAGTCACACACCCAATTTATCTTGATGGCACGCTAGGTCGTGCAAAAGTCGATTTACACCAAACCAGTCATGCATTGAACATAAAGATGGCAAACTTTGGTGGTGGTGCTTACGCGACCGTGTGTAAAGCGCTTGTCACAAAAGCGAGTGTGTTTATTCCTGCTCTCAGTCCTTACCTACTCGCTCTGTATCGTGTGATGAAGGAAAAAGGTACCCACGAACGTTGTATCGAGCAAATGCAACGTCTGTTCACGACGAAGTTGTACGACCAAGAAAAAGTACCTGTCGATGGTGAACGTTTGATTCGAATCGATGATCTGGAGTTAGATCCTCAAGTTCAGAAAGAAGTCAGTGAACTTCTTTCACAAATGAACGCAGATAACTTCAAACAAGTGGGTGACTATGCTGGATTCAAAGACGAATTTATGAAGCTAAATGGTTTCAACTTTGAAGGCGTCGATTACTCTCAAGATATATCGATGAAAGCACTCAAGGCGCTCAAGCCATAAGCTTGCACTTGGATTCTAGCGTCTCACTACTGAGATAGTGCCAAGTATTTCAAAGTCCTGAAAGGTTTTCAGGACTTTTTTTTGTTTCGGGTTCTGCCGCCCCTATACTTAAACTAAACGAATGGTTAAATAACTACTCAACAACAAGAATAAGCTCACATAAAAATTACAACGACTTTCATTCACAGGACGTGAACTTACGGGAAAGGATTATCTTTATGGGCACATTGCAAACCTTGGATTATGAGATCCCCGATTCGATGCGGAGAAGTTGGCAAAACATCGTCAACTTGTTAGCCCGCATTGCGGATGTTCCCACTACGCTTATCATGCGTGTGCATCCAGAGCATATCGAAGTCAATACCTCTAGCGAAACGGAAAATAACCCCTATAAAGTGGGTGACAAAGAAGCCCTTGGACATGGTCTGTATTGTGAACATGTCATTCAACACAAGCGCGAACTCCTGGTCTCGAATGCACTCAAAGACCAGGAGTGGAAAGACAACCCGGATATCAAACTTGGTATGATCTCCTATTGTGGTCTGCCCTTGTACTGGCCGAACGGTGAAACCTTCGGTACCATCTGTATGCTAGATACTAAAGAGAACCAATACAGCGACACCTACCGTGAGTTATTAAGTTCTTTCAAAGAATCTATCGAGGCACAACTTGCGGTTGTATTCCAGCAACACAAATTAGTAAGGCTAAATAGCGAACTAAAAAACAGAGTCGAAACGCGCACTACCGACCTTGCGCAACTCAGTTATTCATTGACGAAAGAGATCGACAGACGCAAAGCTGCCGAGAAACAAGTCAACTATCAGCAAACTCATGACCAAGGCACTGGTTTTCTTAACCGCGCTGCTTTAGAAGAACAACTAGACGAAGTCATTGAGTCCATCAACCATGACGATCAATCTTTGGTCGTGATTAACATTGGATTCAGTAACGCCCGTAGCATCCAAACCAAATACGGATTCGAAGCTTTCGACGAAGTATTGAAGGAGTTTCGCTTTCGTCTTGGTCACAGTGAATCCAGTTATTTTGTCACAGGGCGACCAAGCTCCAACGATCTTGTGCTCATTGTTTCAGGCGAAGATATCGAGCCGAAAGTCCAACATTTACTCGACGAAATTACTCATGTGAGCGTTGGCAATTTTTATATCGATGACAATGAAGTGCATCTTCATTCCTACATTGGTGTCGTCCAAGCTCACCGAAACAGCCATGCCAAGCAACTGCTGCAAAATGCTTGCTATGCAATGTTGTTGTGCAAAGAGTCTGGCGAGTCATACAATTATTTCTGCGAAAGTCATACGCAAGATCTCAACAACCACAATCAACTAGAAAGCTACCTTCTACAGGCAGTTCGTAATGATGACCTGATGTTGTACTTCCAACCTAAGGTGCTTCCCCACACACACAAATGGATAGGTGCAGAAGCGCTGTTACGTTGGCGTCATCCTGTCTTAGGTGATGTCTCAAATGAAGCGCTAATTCATATGGCAGAGCAAAACGGCTTGATCTTTGAGGTGGGTTCATTCGTTTTACGCACAGCCATAGACAAAGCCAAGCAATGGTCTGAGTTAGTGGATAACTTCAAAATTGCCGTTAATGTTTCGCCTATACAATTACAAAACGTTAACTTTGCCGAACAGATAGAACATCTACTTGAAACCTTCCATCTACCAGCACACTTCCTTGAGCTAGAAGTGACTGAGAGCGCTTTAATCGCAGATGAAGTCGTTGCACGTAACACGTTGAATAAACTACACAAGCTTGGAGTTACACTGTCACTAGATGACTTTGGGACGGGCTATGCCTCTTTCAGTTACTTGAAGAAATACCCTTTTGATGCGATTAAAATTGATAAAAGCTTTGTTCAGCAGATGGAAAAATCTGACGATGACAGAGCCATCATTTGTTCCATTATCCATATTGCTAAAAAGCTTGATCTCCAAGTTGTCATTGAAGGTATTGAATCCAGCCAACAAGAGCAGTTTCTAATTGGTGAAGGCTGCGATATCGGACAAGGTTTTTTGTATGGTAAGCCAATGCCTTGTAATGAATTCGAACAAAGTTTGTTTAATCAAAACCTATTAGGTGGTCAATACACCTATTCTTCCTAAGCATTTCCTTTACTCTGTTGGCGGTGGTTTCTATAATCGCCGCCCGCTTCCAATAAAAAGGCCATTATCTTCATGGATCAGTTGACTGCCACGCTTAAGAAAATCGAAAAGCAGAACTACCGCGCATACCAACAAATCAAAGGTCAATACGACTTCGGTGATTTCGACTTGTACATCGACTACGTACAAGGTGACCCGTACGCATCTGCTTCTCGCCTACGTGCAACTCGCGCGTGGTCTTTGACCGGTCTCGAATGGCTAAAAGATGAATCTCCAGCATTCCAGCGTGCAGCTCGTGACTTCATTGCGCGTAGCTTTGATGAGTTTGCAAAGCAAGAGAATACCGTAGCTATCTCACTTAGCGGTCAAACCGTTTTGGACAATACGGCAGTACTTTTCACTGAAGAAGGTATTGAGCTTCGCTTCCGTGTTAACCTGCCAGCTGAAGGTCGCTCTGTTCTTGGCAAAAAAGCGAATAACATTCTGACTTTCTACTTGCCGAAGTTTATTCGTCGCGCAACATTAGAGCGCGAGCTGAACAAAGACGCATTGATTGAGCACTGTAAAGTGGTTGAAGACCAAGCGTCTCTGCGCGAGCAACTTGAAGCAAACAATCTAGTCGCTTTTGTGGCGAATGGCAGCATCCTTCCGCGTATTGCAGGTAACTGTGACTTGCCGATGAAAGACGCGGTTGAATTTAAAGCGCCAGAGTCACTTCAAGTAACTTTGCATGCGCCAAACAAAGGTTACGTAACAGGTTTGGGTATTCCAAAAGGCATCACATTGATTGTTGGTGGTGGCTTCCATGGTAAATCAACGTTGCTAAATGCAATTGAACGCTCTATTTACGATCACATCCCTGGTGATGGTCGCGAATACATCGTCACTGATGCGAACGCGATGAAGATTCGTGCAGAAGATGGTCGCTGCGTTCATCACTTGAATTTATCTAACTACATCAACCATTTACCAATGGGTAAAGATACGGCAGATTTCTCTACGCAAGACGCTTCTGGTTCAACCTCTCAGGCTGCTTGGTTGCAAGAATCTATCGAGGCCGGCGCTAGCTCATTGCTTATTGATGAAGATACGTCAGCAACTAACTTTATGATTCGTGATGAACGTATGCAGGCATTGGTTGCCAAAGGCGACGAGCCTATCACGCCTTTGGTAGATCGCATCGGACAATTGCGTGATGAGCTTGAAATCTCGACCATCATCGTTATGGGTGGCTCAGGTGACTACCTAGACGTTGCAGATACCGTTATCCAAATGCACGATTACCAAGCAGTTGATGTAACAGAAAAAGCAAAGCAAGTTATTGCACAGCATCCGACTCAGCGTCACAACGAGTCAGAAGAAAACCTGCAAACATTCCGCCCTCGTGCGTTAAACCGTATAGCGCTAATGAACATCCTGACAGACGGCAAGTTCCGTGTGAATGCAAAAGGCAAAGATTCTCTTCGCTTCGGTAAAGAATTCGCAGATCTAAGTGCTCTTGAGCAACTTGAGTCAGCGGATGAAGTAAACACGATTGGTTGGTTGTGGTTCCAAATTGCTCAGCTTCCGGGTTGGTGTAACCACCCTGCAAAAGAAATCGAAGACATGCTTACTGGTGAATGGTACGCGACCTTGCCTAAACAAGGCGACTTAGCGAAACCTCGTACATTGGACGTAATGGCAGCGCTGAACCGTATGCGTAAGTCTCAGTTCAAACCTTCTCGTTAATACCCAACGATCAGCTAACAAAAGGCAGCGATAAACGCTGCCTTTTTAATCTTGTACGAATCATGACGCCCAATACGTGACAATGTAACTTAAAATGAATTCATTATCCGTTTCGAAGTACGTTCCAAGCATTGCATAGCACTCTAAACCTATCTGCATTACCGTTCTCTCGGTCTGGGTGCCAACGTAATGCCAGCTTACGCCATTGTCGGCGAATCTCAGTTCGGGTTGCGTCTGCATCTAGCTCAAACAAATGTAGTGCTTTACTTCGGTCTAGGTCATCAGAGACATTTCCCCCGATGTAACGTTGATATCGACTCCAGAAGTCATTAAGTAGTCGGCGCACCTCGCCTTCGTCCGCTTCGTAGTTCTTCCAATCAAGGTAATACTCTCTTAGAGGATCATTGGTATCAACGCTGTGGCGAGAGGCTTCTGTTGCGGACATAAGCACAATATTCATTGCTTCGACTTGCAACCAACCATCGGGATAAAGCGTTTCTTGCAATTGATAGAGCGCGTTCATTAATAAGAAATTTCGCTTGAAAAGATCTTTATCCGGAGATTCATCTAACTGTTGTATGTAGCCCTTTTGGCTGAGCTCATGAGCTAAAGTATGCACCTTCCAATTTGAAGGCTGCTTTCTGAGGATGTCTAAAATGGGCCACAATAATGGGTTTTCCATGTATTGCTGACTGTTTTGGCAAACATTGAGTTGTTCGTCCATGTATCCCCTAACCGTTTAAGTACCTGTTATATAAAGCTAGTCAATTTGTACCATAAACACAAAAAGGCTGACAGTCATAAACCATCAGCCTTTTGAAGCAAGATCTCGTTAACTTAAATAACGCCTAATTCTCTTAAACGTTCCATCAGGTAGCTGTGCGCAGTGTAACGCTCTGAAAGTACCGTATCTGGTTTCGGGTGCAAGAAAAGCGGAAGCGAAATACGCGACTTTTCTTGGCGACCGCCGGTTGGGTTAATCACGCGGTGCGTTGTTGACGGGAAGTAGCCACCAGACGCCTCTTGCAGCATATCACCGATGTTAATGATCAAGTTACCGAAGTCACATGGCACATCTAACCAGTCACCTTCTTTGCTCATTACTTGCAGACCAGGTTCGTTTGCTGCTGGCAGAACCGTTAGTAAGTTAATGTCTTCGTGCGCGGCAGCACGAATTGCGCCAGGCTCTTCTTCACCCGTCATTGGTGGATAGTGAAGAACACGAAGTAGCGTTTTATCGCTGTTGTTAATCATCTCTGACAGCGCAATTGAGAATTTCTCTTGAACGTCTTTTGGTGCGTATTCTTCTACCCAACCAAGCAGTTCTTGAGCGAATGCATTAGCGCGCTCGTAGTACTCTAAAATCTCTTCTCTTAACTGTTCTGGCATCTGACCCCAAGGGTACACGTGAAAGTACTCTTTGATGTCTTTGACTGAATGACCTTTCGCAACTTCAGAAACTGATGGTGGAAAATATCCGTCTTGTGTTTCAACATTGAAGTGGAAATCGTTCTTTTGCTCTGAGCAGAAAAACTCGTACCAGTTTTTGTAAATAGATTCGACCAGCTCTTGAGGAATTGGATGGTTCTTAAGAACACCAAAACCCGTTTCGCGCAGTGAGGTGACGAACTGTTGAGCAGCATCGTCAGCAAGATAATCGACAGTTTCCAGTTTCATGACTTTACTTCTTTTTTATTAGACTGAACGGTGAATTCTATGGATGGGTATGTTGTAAATCAAACTTTAATGAAATGTTTACGCGCAAACGTTTTATTGTTGAGCAGTTTGGCAATATATCAACATAAAAAGTAATCATCTCCTTGTTAAATTTATTAATTGCACACCGTTCAATTAAGTGTAATCATAGAGCCAGTATTTAATTGAAGGATCAATTTCTGTATGAAAAGCACTTCTACCCTGTTGGGTTTGACCATTTTCTACGCCATCGTTTTTCTATATTCTGCTCTCGAGCCAAGTTCACGCGCAGTTTGGTTCGCGGAAATCGTACCAGCTATCGGTATTCTTATTGCCATTTGGGCACTGTCTATTCGCTATCAGTTTAGTAACACAGCCTATGTACTGATGTTTATTTGGTTATGCCTTCATACGATCGGCGCAAAATATACCTTCGCAGAAGTCCCATTTGATTGGTTTAATAACTTAATTGGCTCTGAGCGTAATAACTTTGACCGCGTCGCTCACTTTTCTATCGGCTTGTATGCCTATCCTATTGCTGAATATCTAATTAACAAGAAAAGGATCAGTTCCGGATTTGCATCTTGGTTTGCGTTGTTTGCGATTATGTCACTCGCAGCTGGTTACGAAATCATTGAATGGTGGTATGCGGCAATAGCTGGTGGTGATGAGGGTATTGCCTTTCTGGGTTCACAGGGTGATATATGGGATGCCCAGAAAGACATGTTGTGCGACACCATGGGAGCAATTGTGTCGTTACTTTTACTGACAACTCAGCGTCGACTGGCGAAGCCATTCTAAATACGGGTTAAAACCTTCGACAATTGGGACCTGTACGATTTGAGCGACCTCATACTCGTGCAGGTCTTTTATTTTATCTTCTACTAATGCATAGAGATCTTTGCGTGTCTTGATGATCAACAACCATTCATTGTCGCTGCAGACTTCACCTTTCCACACATAATGACTCTCTATTGCCATCGTCTGAATGCAAGCGGCTAACTGCCCTTCCAGTAGCCCTTTGATGATTTCGTCCCGGTTCTTCTCTGTACCAGAAGTACTCAAGACCATACAGTATTCGTGTTGTTCGCTCATAACTTACTCTTACTTCATCGTAACCTTACCACCAATCATCTTGTAGGCAGGCGTTCCTCTTACTAAGGTGTCTCTTGCAAACTCTTGTTCACAACCAGGGCAAATGCAAGGCGTGTTGGTAAAGTCTTCGACAATACGTTCCTTAAAACATTTAACGAGGGCACCTTTACCGCCCTTGCGGTACTTGAACAGCTGCGCTTTACATTTGGCGCAATATATCTCGACGGTTTTAGTCGGTTGCTTCTTATTCGGTTTCGCCATCTTTCTTTATTTTTGGTTTTACCCATACGTTGCTGAAATCGAACCACCCTAGTGCATTGCATTTGGCGTTTTGTAGCGCACCACTATGGTCTTTGTTTACGCCTAGCCAACAATGGAACATAGGGATCACTTGGCAGCTCTTCACAAGTTGCCTACCTAACTCACGAGCTGGGAAATCGCTGTGTTGACCAGCACGCCATTGATCCACCAGCCCTGCCCAACCAGAGAAATCATATCCAGCACTGAATTTGTCAATGTCACTGTAATCTAACAACCATCCTGCGAGCGCATCGTTACGGTTGGTGGCGATCCCCATTGCTTTGATCCAAATATCCACTTCTTCTGGTGACGGTGGTTGCGTGTCATAACGGATGAACTCAACCTCAACACCATGTGGCTTTAGCAAGGTTTTGATCGCTTTAGCAATAACAGGAAACATTGGGTGCTTCTTTTGGTAAGCGACGCAAATGACTTTCTCTTTCTGAGGTACTTCCCCCGCAGCACTTGGTCTCAGATCGATCCAGCCCGGCTTCAAACCAAAGGCTTGTAACACACCCAGCTCTATGATTTTGTCTTGAGGTACATGAGCATACACCTGGTAACTGTTTAATGTTTGACTAAGAAACTCAGCCCAACGTGGGTCTTTTGCAACACCTGTATTTTTATTCAGTAGTAAGAAGGTGCAACCGGGATCCAGCTCAACCTCGTCAGTAGAGGCTTGTTTATCCATTTGGGGTTTGGTCAAACTTGGGTAAACCATTGACGAATAGGCTTCATCGATCACCCACACCTCTACTTGGTCTAACAGAGGACGTAACCCAAAGTAGCCATCAAACGCAGTCAAAATTAAGCGCTTGTCGTCATTTACTTTAACTTGGAATGGTCCAGTCCCTACTGGCTTTCTATCGAACTCTTCCGAACGCAGCGTGCTCGGTAAGAGTACTTTTGCTTGGGATTCACTCAGAGCAAGTGGTAAGTATTTATCTGGACGAACAAGATGAATATCCACCGTCCAAGGCTCTGGCGACATTACATTTTCGATATGAGAGAAAAGATTCAACTCGCTTAACGCACTAATACTCTCAATGACACAGTCGGTGGTCAGTAATTCACCGTTATGAAAACGAACACCTCGACGTAAATAGAAACGCCAATGAGTGTCTGAAAGCGCTTCCCAATAATGCGCCAAATCCGGTTGGAGGTGTTCATTATCATCCAGTCTAGTTAATCCACTGAATACCTGACGTGCGATATGCTGCTCAGAACGGCGCATCGGCTTTTGAGGGTTTAACATCGCAAGTGGTCGGTAGTACGGCAAACGCACAACTTGCTCACCTTGACGATGTTGGAGACCAAGATAACCTTGAATAACTTGGGTAAGCTTGGCGGCGTCATTATCTAGCGCCTCCAATGCTTGACCAATTTTACCTTCATCTAGATAACGGCGTGCGAGGTTCTCGCTAACATCACTGCGATTACGTTTAAAAATGAGTGTAGAAAGCTTTCCTCGACCAGCGGCAGGATGCCATTCAACCCACCCTTCTTCCTCTAATTTATTGAGGACGATTCGAGCGTTTCGGCGAGTACAGAAAAGTGCATCGGTAATATCTTCGAGTTGAACTTCCGTGTTATTACCAGAGAATTTTTCAAACAGTGTTTCGAATTGAACACGTAAACGAGGGCTACTCATAAAGAGGAAATTTTAGTTTTCATAACGATAAACTAAGTTTCCTCATTTTTTGCAAAAAGTGCAAACCTAGACATGCAAATTATTGAATGTCGATACCAATTTCTTGCGCTAGTTGGCGTAATTGATCTTCATCATCGAGTTTGATCGACCATTTTGTTTCTGCACCATGTGCCAAAACAACGTTTGCACCACGACCAAGTAACTGAATCGCATCGACTTGTGCTTGCATTGTAACCATGCCGCTACCATTGAGTTTAATAACGACTTCTCGCTGCGTTGCGATGATTTTACCAAGAGAAAATTCAATAACCATGTTCGTCTTCTACTCGTTAATGTGACTTTTCTTTTTGGTGTTTCACGGCGATCGTCAGTCGACTGGTGCAAACTAATCGACCTCGTTCATCAGCGATGTCGATTTGCCACACCTGAGTTGAGACACCGAGATGAACGGGCTTTGCAGTGCCAATGACATAGCCGCTGCGCATTGCACGGACGTGGTTAGCATTAATATCTAATCCAACGCAATAACTGCCTTCTCCAACACAAAAGTTTGCAGCGAGCGAGCCTAAAGTCTCTGCCAAGACGACAGACGCACCACCATGAAGCATACCCAGTGGCTGATGTGTAAAACTGCAAACAGGCATGGTTGCTGATAACGAATCATCAGTAAAATCGGTGTAAACGATTTGCAGATGCTCCATCATGGTGTTTTTTGATGTGGCGTTAAGAATGTCCAAGTCGATTGGCTTTTTCCAGATACTCATTTGTTCGCTCTTATCTCATCCAGTATTGCACTGGTGCTCAGTCTTTAAAAGTGCGTCTAGCATAGACCTGAATGCATCGCTACTTCAAGGCGCAACGCCTCACATAATGTGATTTATGTATTCCCAAATAACCTAGAGATACGTCGTTAAGCGAGAATGGCTTAAAGTTTCTTTACTAAGCGTTATACTATTGGTACAAAACAGAAAAAATACTTATGGACCCCATTATGAGAACATGGATTAAAGCCTCAATTCTTATGACCGCTGCTGGCTTAACAGCATGTAGCGCTTCACCGACAGGTCGAAACCAAATCTTGATGTTTTCCGACCAAGAGATGTCTTCTCTCGGTGCCAAATCTTTCGAGCAAATGAAGAAAGAAATACCGATTAGCAAAGACAAAAAGACCAACGCTTATGTTCAATGCGTGGCGAAGCAAATCACAGACACTATCCCTCCTCAGCCGGGCTTTAAAGATTGGGAAGTGGTGGTTTTTGATAGTGACCAAGTCAACGCCTTCGCCCTTCCTGGAGGGAAGATTGGTGTATACACGGGCTTATTGAAAGTGGCGAAGAACCAAGATCAGCTAGCGACCGTAATTGGTCACGAGGTTGCACACGTACTTGCTGACCACAGTAATGAGCGTCTGTCTCAAAGCCAATTAGCAAATGCTGGATTGTCTCTAGCCAATGTCGCAATTGGTGCATCTGAATATAAACAATACCAACAAATGACAATGGCAGCGCTTGGTGTTGGCGTGCAATATGGGGTAATTTTACCTTACGGTCGTACGCAAGAGTCCGAAGCAGATATCGTGGGTTTAGGGTACATGGCGAAAGCAGGTTTCGATCCAAATCAAAGCGTCGATCTTTGGAAAAATATGAGCGCGGCTGGTGGCGCCCAACCGCCAGAATTTTTCTCTACTCACCCATCACACAGCACGCGTATTCGTGATTTGCAGGCGACGATTAAAACGCTGCCTGCTTCAAACGTAAAAGCACCGAAATGTGGTTAAATTGCTTAGCCAATCTAGTGTAAGCAGCTTACTACTCTCTAGCTCGCTTTCTCAAACGAGTTAAACGAGCAAATAGAAGTCAAAAAGAAAGCTCCATTGGGAGCTTTCTTTTTTATTTAATGCGCATTAGCCCTTTACGTACCAAGGATTTGCAGTGGCAGGCTTAACAGGCTGTCGCCAAGACCCGCAAAATACCAAATGATAGCGATGAAGCCTCCAATGGACACTAGATACCAAGCGAAAGAGAAAAGCTGCCCATATCGAGTTAAAGGCAACAAATGACTATGGTGTCTTGTGCGCCACTCCACCACAACTTCCAACATCCCCATGATGAGCAAGAATCCCAACAACGTTAAACCGAATGCGTAGCTAATATAGATACCCAATACTGCAGTCGCGACACTACCGGCTAGACCAATCCATGAGTTCATGGAGAAAGTAATACTCTTCAGTACATGTCCACCGTCTAGAGGTAAAATCGGCAATAGGTTAAAGAGGTTTAGTAAGGCGTTAAATACCGCAAGGCCGGCAAAGATCATCTCTCCCGTCACCCAGTACAAAATTGTAAATACAATACTCAACACCAATCCAAAGAAAGGTCCCATGATCGAGATAACAACGTCTTGCCAGCGTGTATTGATCTTTTCATCGCTTAGCGCCAACCCGCCCAAAAAAGGAATGAGATATATCCCCTTCGTTTTCATACCGAAGTATTTCATTGCACGGATGTGCCCGTATTCGTGAAAGACCAGGCATGCAACAAGCGCAAGCGCGAACTCTATCGAGAACAACCATGAGTAGGCAGCTAAACTCGCAGACGCTAACGCAACCTTAATCACTTTCGCACTCTTAAGCGCTTTCATTCCCAGCGACACAAGACCAATGATGCTAAAGCGCTTTTCTGTTGGTGGCGGCTCAACTGGAACTTGTTGCTCAATATCCTTTTCATTGCGAGTTCCTGCAGCCACAAGAGCCTCATTAACCGTAGCTTGATATTTGAAGTCAAAAGGTTGCCAATTTAACTCACAGCTCAGTTGGCAGTTCAATACCTGCTCTCCAGAAGAAAGTTTGAATTGATGTTGCGTCTTGCCGGAATCATCATCACTAGCATCAATTTGTGATACCAGAGTGTTATCCCAAAACAGTTGTTGCCAACCCGCCATAGAACCTTCCAGCCTAAGCGATTTCCCCAAAAATTCGATGTGTAGTAATTCCAACGCGATTTCCAATGCGATAAACACAAAGTGGGAATTATGCCTGTAATGGAATAGAACGCAAAGCATGTTAACAACAGGTGTTTGGTTAGCGATTAACCATAAGATTTACAAAACAAGTCTGGTCGTACCATTTGCTATAAAAATATCACCATAATACATGACCTTATTAATTGCTGTTTGACCTATGCATCAAATTTAAAACGCAATATACGTCTAATCTTTGACAAGATAATAAACATACAATTAACATTATATTTACATTGCAGTTGTAATTCTAACCGACAGCAACTGGTGTAAAAGGCATACAACAAATACAAAGACTTCGGTCTAACATAATGACACCCTAGGAGGGTCAAGGATGAACAAGAAGCACTGCTCTCTGCTTACAATTTCAATATTGTTTGCGTGTAATGCCCAATCTGCGGGCTTTCAGGTCGCTGAACACTCGGCATCTGGTCTTGGTAGAGCATTTTCAGGTGAAGGCGCGGTTGCGGATAACGCAAGCGTTTTAGCGCGTAACCCGGCTGCGATGACACTTTTTAAAGAAGCTCAGTTTTCAGGTGCGCTATCCATCGTCGATCCTGAAGTTAACGTCTACGACACTTACCATAAAGAACATGCAAAAGACGTAGCTCCGCTGCAAATCGTTCCTGCTGGCTACTACATTAGCCCTATTAACGATCAATGGGCTTGGGGTCTTGGTATGTTCACAACCTACGGTGTTGCCACTGACTACCCGAATGATATCTCTGCCGGTGATATGGCAGGCGATACTTCTTTGCTGTCTGTAAATATCAACCCAAACATTGCTTACCGCATCAATGAACAATTCAGTGTTGGTGGTGGTATTAACCTTGTCTACGCACAAGCGGAATTGACTCGTCATAAAGGTGCCCTAGCTCCCCTATTTGGTCCTGGTAGTAAAAAGTCTGACAACCTAATTGGTATGGAAGGCGATACGTTTGCCTGGGGCTGGAACATCGGTGCGCTATATGAGTACAACGAAAATAACCGCTTTGGTTTCGGCTATCGCTCTAAAGTGGATTTAGACTTCGACAATGGTGAGTTCAGTAGCTATGACTCTGGCATCGCAACAGCACCAAAAGTCGATGGTCGACTACAAATTTCGCTTCCTTCTATCATCGAACTCTCAGCATTCCACCAACTAAACGACAAGTGGGCTATCCACTACGGTTGGCAGCAAACAGATTGGAGCACATTTAAAGAACTAAAAGCGACGAGCCCACAATGTAACGACGGCACCGCTGGTCAATGTTTCTTTAAACCTGAGAAATACGAAGACAATAACCGCTACTCTTTCGGTGGTACATATACTCTGAACAATCAATGGACATTACGCGCTGGTATCGCATTTGACGAACAAGCGGGTAAAGCGACGTTGAGTATTCCTGATAGCGACCGTTTCTGGTACAGCGCGGGGGTGACTTATGTAATGCAAGAAAACTTAAGCTTCGATGCTGGTTTTGCCTTTGTTAAGAGTAAGTCTGGCTCGTTCACTGAAACAAACGCAGCAGATCAAGAGATCACATTTGATTCAGAAGGTACGGCTTACATCAGTGCTGTACAGATGAACTACACCTTCAAATAATCAGGATTAACGGAGTAAACCAATGAAACATACGTTTAAATTATCACTGCTTTGTTCTGCAATCCTACTTGCAGGTTGTGGTGACGACACTTCTAGCTCAGGCACTTTAGATACCGCAACGTTTGAACCTGCGGTTCAGGCACTACTTGACCGTAACACGTCGGTTAGTTTCACGGTTCAAGGTTCGAATGCTGATGTACCAGCGCCTTCTTACTTGCTAATGGATAAAACAGATGGCACGCTCGGTCTGCCGACCGGTGGTGATGATGCGCTAACCAACCCTCGCGCCGCCATGAACACCATGGATGGTTGGTCAACATCAATGCCAATCGTTCTGAATTTCAACGGTGCAGGCTTCGCTGATGGTCTAGTAACGTCGGGTATTAGCGTTATTAAGCTAAATCAACGCATCACCGATTGGGATGGTAAGACAAACCCAATCGAAAAAGTTTTAAAGATCCAAGATGGCGCAACTGCTGATGCAGACTTCCAAGTCGTATCAAGTGGTAAGAGTCTTTACATCCAATTCGCAGACTCATTCGATGAATCAAGCGAATACATTTTTGCAGTAACTCAAGCAGTAAAAGATGTAAATGGCGACGCAATCGGTACATCCGGTAGTTACGCGACGGCAAAATCGAAAGAAGTCGTATACGAATCTGGTGATCTTGCTTCTCTACAAGCTGCAACAACGGCGGTTGAAGGAATCTTTGGTCTTGCTACTCAATCTGGCTTACTAAACGTTGTACCTTCAGACATCATCTACTCATCATGGTTTAGCACACAGTCGGTAGGTGACACACTTGCAGCAGTGAAAGGCGTAACCGCAACCGGTTTTGCTACCGGAGCAAACACGCTCAACACGGTTTACAAGAATGACACTAACCCAGGTTCGGTCGACCTTGCGACTGCATACACGATGTCATTGGGTGCGACTCAAGACTTCATTACTGCGTTAGACGCAGATGAAGACTTCAACAAATACATCAGTGACTTAGACTCAACAAAGACCGCAATAAAAGGGCTTTACGCGAATGCCGGTGTTTCAGTCAACGTAACTCAGGGTGTGGTGAGACTACCTTACTATCTAGAGAAAGGTGCTGACTGGAACATGCAGCCAATGGTTTCAGCAATGCCAAGCCTTGTGAAACTGCAAGCCGCCTTATCAAACAAAGATGAACAAGCAGGCATAATTCAGCAGTTGTCTAGTGGTGAATTTGCAAATGACCCTGTTGATGTGAGCAAGCTCGCTACTGATCCTACTGAGCAGCTAAAGCTTGTTGGCGCCAATCTAAAACTATCTGACGGCACTCCACTGGATAGTGACCGAGTGATCACTCGATACTCACCAGTGCCAGCGGTTAAGTCTCTAGAAGATGTCGAGTTCCTGTTGTTCACTCCAGAAACTGGCACGCCGACCAACGTTGTGATTTATCAACATGGTATTACTTCAGCAAAAGAAAATGCTTACGCTTTTGCCTTTAACATGGTTAAAGCTGGCGTAGCGGTGATCGCTATCGACTTACCAATTCATGGCACTCGTAGCTTGGATGACCAACGTTCTGCAAATTCAAACGTGTTAGCATATTTGAACTTGTCTAACTTGGCAGTAGCGCGTGATAACCTTCGCCAAAGTGTCCTTGACGTATTAGGTCTTCGCGCAAGTCTTGTGGTTTCTGCTCAAGCGGGTCTTCTTGCGAATAGCCCACTTAAAGGGTTTAACCCAGCAACTGGCTCAAAAGTTAAGATGCTTGGTCACTCATTAGGAGGCATCGTTGGTACGTCAGCCGTTGCAGCGGCAAACAACTCTCTGGGCTCAGTATCAGCAGATGCGTTGTACAACTTCAGTAGTGCATCTATCCAAAACTCTGGTGGTCAAATCGGTAACTTACTGCTTGGCTCTTCCAACTTTGGTCCGCAAATCAAACATAACCTAGCGTACGCGGCGTCCGCAGACTATGCGAGTTATGCAGATGCATCTTGTGCAGAACTTAGCGATAAAGTGTGTTACGAAACGTTTGAGAAAGGCGCAAGCCCTGAAGCTCTGGCTCAATTAAACGCTGGTTTCTCTAGCTTTATCTATGCTGCGCAAACAACACTTGATACCGTTGACCCGTTCACAAATGCTGCTGATCTTATGAAGACTGGTTCGTTATCAACACCATTCTTCATGACAGAAGTAGATGGTGATGCAACCGTTCCAAACAACGTACCTAATGCGCCATTTGCAGGTACCGAGCCACTTGCGAAGAAGCTAGGCTTGAAAACGGTTAACAGCTCAGACACTGCTGTGAATGCAACAGCAAGCTTCGTCCAATTTAACGCAACGGCATCACACAGCACGTTTGCCTCTCCGGCAGGTACGTTGGCAGACCTTCCTCACCACGCAGAAATGCAGGCTGAGAATGCTGATTTTGTAGTGGATGATGCACTAAGCAAAGTAAGTAATGCGACAGTACTAAAATAATCTTGTACATCCCCTCAAAGCCCAGTTTCTACTGGGCTTTTTTGTTTCTATGCCTTTCAGATCCACTCATAGTTTCCTCTGCTATAGTTAAAACGATGTCTTTGTCTAACTCACTTGTTTGAAAAGGAAAACTCTATGCGCGTATTGACCGTGATTGCCACTGCACTACTTCTTGCCGCTTGCGGCAGCAGCCAATATCTTATGTCAACGAATGAAGGGAAAATCATCACCTCGTATGGCAAACCAGATCTCAATGAAGATACTGGCATGTACGAGTATGAAGACGTGGATGGCAAAGAAATGAGTATCTCACAAGACCAAATCGTACAAATTATCGAACGTTAGATCCTTTGCCTCCTGTCAAGTCAGGGGGCATTTTCAATCAATCTCCCTACCATCGATAATATTCATCAATGCAACTGATTCATCATTCAAAACAATCAACACCCTTATTTATATTCTAGATATTATTTGTTTAGCCAATATTTTACATCTTCACTCCTTTCAGGTTGGAATATTGTAAAATCTCGCCTTTAATTCTCTAACACCCTTTTATTTCTCAGGATAAAGTGGATAATACCGCCACCAAAAAACATTACTAAGGTGAGTCCTTATGTCTATCGAAGCTACTCTGCTTGCTCGCTGCGAGTCAAAATGTGAACTGTGTTCTTCTGAAACTCAACTAACTGCTTACGCTGTGCCACCACACGGCAACGTAACGGTTGATACTGCTATCATGGTTTGTGATAAGTGTCATGGTGAGATCGAAGACCCTAAAGACATTAACCACTGGCGCTGCTTGAACGACAGCATGTGGAGTCAGGTTCCTGCAGTACAAGTAACTGCATGGCGCCAACTTACTCGCCTAAACACAGAAAGCTGGGCTCAAGATGCTCTTGACATGATGTACATGGAAGAAGAGCAAATGAACTGGGCAATGAAAGGTATGTCTGCTGACGATAAAACTGTTGACTGCAACGGCACTGAACTTAAGAAAGGTGACGATGTAACAGTAATCAAAGACCTACCAGTTAAAGGTACAAACCAAGTAATCAAACAAGGTACTGTTATTCGCGGTATCAGCCTTGGTGATGATCCTAAACTTGTTTCAGGTAAGGCAAACGGTGGTCAGTCAATGTACGTGATCGCTGAGTACTGCCGTAAGAAGTAATCCCAACATTACTTTCGAATTGAACGGGGTTCCAGTTGGAATCCCGTTTTCGTTTCTGCAGTCCGCACCTTTTGTCTTATCTAGCTCACTACTAATCTACCCACCTACACGACCTATCCTTTTCCGCTCGTCACTTTCGCTCATAGCCATTTTCATTTAAGGTTCAACAAGGAAGAATTAAGATGGACTGTAGTATGAAAAAGTTAACCATCCTTGACGGCGGTATGGGAAGAGAGCTGAAACGCATGGGAGCCCCATTCTCTCAACCACTTTGGAGCGCACAAACACTGATTGAATCGCCAGAATTCGTTTACCAAGCGCATAACAACTTTATCCACGCTGGCGCAGAGATCATCATTGCCAACAGCTACGCTTGTGTACCATTCCATCTGGGACAAGAACTTTACCAACAACAAGGTAGTGAACTAGCACGCTTTGCAGCCCAAATTGCTCGTGAATGTGCAGATAAGTCACCGGAACGCGTTCTAGTAGCTGGTTGTATTCCACCAGCGTTTGGGAGTTATCGACCAGATCTGTTCGAACCCAAATTAGGTGAAATCATTTTCAAGACTTTGTTTGAAGCTCAAGAAGATTATGTAGACCTTTGGCTAGCGGAGACCATATGCAGTTTAGAGGAGCTAAAGTGTTTACAAAGAGTCTTCACAAGCAGCACCAAACCTACTGCGTATGCCTTTTCTTTAAGTGATGACTCATTGGAAACCGCGTTGTTGCGCTCTGGGGAAACCGTTATCCAAGCCATTGAGCATATTGCACAAAGTGCAGACAACACCAATACCATCAGCGTTTACTTTAACTGCTCGGTACCTGAAGTAATGGCAAAAGCGGTCAGTGATACCAAAGCAGTTTTAGACCAACACAAGCTAGATATTGAAATTGGGGTTTACGCGAACAACTTCACCGCAATCAAATCTAATCACGAAGCCAACAGCGCATTACAAGCGATGCGAGAACTCTCACCAAAAGAGTACTTAACTTTTGCACAAAAATGGCATCGGTGCGGGGCAACCATTATAGGTGGGTGCTGCGGTATTGGACCAGAACACATCAAAGCGCTTTCGGATTGGAAGGCATCCCTCTAGTTCATTTATCGAATCTCACCCGCGACAGTCTGCACACGATTAAAAGTCCCTGGCTCAGTCACCCACGCCGCAACAGCATCAATGTTGTTGATGGGCTGATTGAGCTTAAACGTCCACTCTCCACTCTTTGAGCGACCTTGTTGTTTCTCCAATGCAACGAAATCATGCTCTAGTACTTTCCCTCGGTTTTCACCGCGCTTAACTGATGTAGTTTCATTACTTGAGAGAAACACAATCGTTGCGTCATACGAGCCTTTCTCTTCAAACCGTAAAGAGAATTGGTTGCCAGAGCGCTCTAGTGTCAATGATTGGGCTTTTACGTTGTCGTTGCTGGGTAATACGCGCTTGCGCCAATTAAAAAAGCCGCGCCATTCTTCACTATCAACGACAAATGCTGGAGTATAGACACTCCCTACCGCGCCATAAGCGCGATACAAACGTTGCAGCTGAGAGAATTCAGGCTTTGCAAATTTGTCTTTCCAACCAAGATAGTCCCAATAATCAACGTGGTATGCGACAGGAATGTACTTTTCCCACAAATCAGGGTTGGATTGAAACGTAGAAAGGTATTTGTCTGCAGGTGGGCAACTTGAACAGCCTTCTGAAGTAAATAGCTCTATCACTTGTGCGGGCTGTCCTTCATGAACCCAACTTTGTGATGCAGAAAGACTGGTAATAGCAGCAAGTGCAATCGCGTTAATCATAGGCAGCTCCTTTTCTTTGATACTGACTATGACCGTACGAGCAAGAGATAGCTTTCAATGCGGTCTTAGGTGTAGCGATTTCAGATACAAAAATGCCGGCGATTAAGCCGGCATTTCGAATTCGCTTTCCATTCAGATTAACGGTACATACCGATGTCTTTCTGAATGTGTGCAGATAGGTCTTCTGCGTAGTAACTGCGAGGTGCAGAGTTGTCTACGAAAAGAATATCCAGTAAGTGAGCAATCAATCCTTTGAAGTTAACCGCGTAGGTCTTCTTATCCATAGAGGTTGGTAAAGCTACATTTGTCATTTGCATTGCTTGTGCCATGATTGCCTCTCTATAAAGCAGTAATTTATTTTGTTGGTTGTATATTAGTCATTTTTTCTTTGAGCAAAAAATGACAAAATTTGGTTATTCAGATTAGTTTTTCTTATAAAACAATTCCGTTACAAACCATAAGAATACAAAATCCAACTAACCGCATACTTATTCAACAAAGCGAATCTTTAGTTGAATAACTTGGATTTACACAGGTAAATCCAAGTTTATTTGCAACATTTAATTAACCAAATATTCTTTTAAAGGATTTTGAATTTACAAAATACTTAAGAGTTTTGATTAGTAATTTTAACGCTAGAGCTATTGGTTTCTTTGTTCTTATAGATAGAAGCAATAACCGCTGTCGTCATCACTGTCACTAGGAAAGTTAATGACCAAACCGTTGGGATTTCGTATTGCGTACCAACCAGTAGCATCTTCACACCAATGAACATCATGATCACTGACAGCGCTGGTTTTAGGTACACAAACTTGTCCAACATTGCTTGCAGTACAAAGTACAGAGAACGTAAACCAAGCAGAGCGAACACGTTAGCTGCTAATACCAAGAACGGTTCACGCGTTACCGCAAAGATTGCAGGGATCGAATCCAGTGCGAACATCACGTCCATCACTGCAATCACACCAACAACGATCAGCATTGGCGTTGCAACCCACTTACCTGCTTGTTTCAAGATCAAGTGGTTACCTTGATACTCTTCTGTCACTGGTAAGAATTTACGAATGAACTGCTCAGGGTATGGGTTCACCTCTTCTTCTTCGCCTTTATCTCGCGCCAGTTTAATACCAGTCCAAATTAGGAATGCTGCGAATAGGTAAAGCACCCAATGGTATTGAGCAAGTAATTGAGCACCTACTGCGATCATGATTGCACGTAGAACTAACGCACCAATCACACCCCACAATAGAGCGCGTGGACGCAAATGCTCTGGCACCTTGTATTGCGCAAAGATGATTGCGAACACAAACAAGTTATCGACACTTAACGATTTCTCAAGCAAGTAACCAGTTAAGAATGATATGGTCGCTTTTTCGTGTGTATAAACGCTATGAGGCGCGTAATAATCCCAGAAGAAATAGATAGAGCCTGCAAAGACAAACGCTAATAAGAACCAGAATACGCTCCAACCAATTGCTTTTTTCATGGTAATTACGCCGCCACGAGTCTGATAGATATCGAGGGCGACTAAAACCAAAGTAAATAGACCGAATGCACCGTACATTGTCAGTGATTCTTGTAGTGGAACAGACTGGGATAATTGGGTGGTATTTTCGATAAGAGACATGCTTCCTCCCACGCGGAAGGACATTATTCGGGCTGACCTTCCGCAAACAATACAAACCAGCAGTCACATTACCCATGTGTCTGCTAGCCAATGAATGCGTTGGTCTCGTTGAAGTGATCACGTGATGAATCAAGTGACACCTTTATTTACCGGATAAGCTGATGCTTAACGAGATGACGATAAATAAACTTGCGCTAACTACTCCCCAAACGCCGCCATCATACCCCTGCTTGCGTCGATCTCCAACAAAAAATCGTTATCGATAAAAACAAAGTATTTTGTGAAGAATGTTTATCAACATCATGAATTCAAGCCGGTTCAGATACAAAAAAGGAGCACTTATGCGCCCCTCATTTGTTGAATAGTCGATCTTTAAAAACCAGTTAGCGGTACAAAGTAAACCAGTGTTGACCAAACTGCGACCCAAGCAACGACAACCGCTGCGTCAGCCCAATCTTTTTTCCACATACTCTCGTCCCTCTTCATCGCATGTGCATTAGGGAGTGAGCAAAAAAGATACCAATAACGGTTATTGATTCTTCTGCGAGTAAAGTTTGTGACTTTGGTTCAAACAGTTTGGTTCATCCGTTAGTAGTTCAACAAAGCAATCTGCCATGGAAAGATTACTGACAAAGCCTTCACCTTTCATATCCAGCAACGCTTCATAACCTTCTTTACCTTTCATAGTATAAGCAGACGAAGTACCACGGTACCAAACCTCTTCTTCCATCTCACACCAACGCTTACCATCAAAAATTTCTAGGTTTTTAATGCGTTGTCCTTTTGGCGCATCGGCTTGATATTCAAAGTTCAAATTATGTGTGTATGGGTAGCTACCAGAACCAGTACCTTCAACACCATTGTTAAGTGCATTATTGATCGCGCCTTCCAATGCTAAACGAACAACTTTGCCTTGCACGTCATAAAAACCGATAGGAACGGCAAATGGCAACAATCGTCCGGCAACGTCTGCCACGGTAATATTTCCCGGATTGAGAGAAGTACGCACACCTCCCGCATTATGAATGGCAAACTGAACCTTGTGCCCACGCTTGTTAAGCGCATACAAGAATGAATGCGCTACTGCTGGAGCAAGTTCGCTTCCGCCAAATTCGTCAGGAATACGTACATGGCGCTTCTTCTCTGCCACATTTGCAATTACTTGTGATTGAAGCTTACGCACTCTTGGGATGTACTTATCATTTAAGATCGCTTGTGTCTCTGGGTGCTTTTTACAAACAACTACGTTTGGTTGACCATGAATAAAGTCACATGCTTCTTCAAACACACCTTGGTCAAGCTGCTCATTTAGTGTCGAATCCCAGAAAATGCGTCTTCCGAGTAGCAATTCATTTTGACCACTTAACATGGTCGCGGTGCCATTTTCATCAAATTCAAGAACACAATGCCCCATGGTTAATGCGTGATAACCAGCTTGAACGACATAAGTATCGTTTACCTTGACGCCATATGGGTCATCTTCGCCTAAACCAATAGCGGTAAAGTTACCTTGTAACCTATGGCTGTGACCACCGACTATGATGCCAATGCCATCCACTTGAGCTGCAAGATCGAGATCCCCTTCATAACCTAAGTGGCTCAAAAGGATGATGTTTTTAATACCCGCTTGGTGGATGTTTTCAACAGTATGTTTTGCTGTTTCTATTGCAGAGATAAATGGTGTGTCGGCATCTGGGTTGGCAATATCGCTCATCTTGTCGATAGACAAACCAAAGATGGCAACTTTCTCTCCGTGAAATTCTTTCACCAGATATTGCGCGCTTTGAGTCTCAGTGTCGAAGCTCAATACGTTATCGCAATCGCCCATGCGGTGATCTTTAGTTGGCAATTCATTGGATAAGTCCCAGTTACCTGCAAGCAACGGGAAGTTGGTGCGCTGACAAAACAAAGCGACCGGTTCATTACCCATATCAAGTTCATGATTGCCCAGAGCCATCGCATCGATGTTAAGCGCGTTTAATAGGTCGGCGTTTGCTTTGCCTTTGAATAACGAGAAGTACAGAGTGCCCTGAAAACAGTCGCCAGCGTGTAAAAACAACATGCCCTGACCTTGACGTTGGGCATCATCACGAAGCTGTTCTACGCGTGTTGCGATACGTGAAAACCCACCAGCGCTCACGTAAGGCTCTAGTGTGCGTTCGTTATCAATATTGAGTTTTAGCTGTAATGACGTTGGCTCAAAGTAGGAATGAGTGTCATTGATGTGTGCCAGTTTGATTCTGACTGGCTTATGATTTTTATTCATTGTCATCTTCTCTCTTTTCATTCCGAAATGCCCAAGTGACCTCAAGACGCAGTATTCAGAGCGATGTCACTGATTTAAGTTCAAGGAAAACGATGCAGCGTAATAGTCATCTATTTCCCAATTGTTTGACAAAGAAATTGAATCAGTGACACGCTCCCTTCGGGCGAGTTGACTTGGTTTGTATACGTTGTTAACGCTTTTTAACTTAGGGTCACTAGGTTTTCAAATCGTTGCCTAGTCTACAAACCAAGTCATTCTCGCTGAACTAAGCATCTCGAGGTTACTTGGACATCATTATTAGAACTGAATCATGACAGAATCATGAATTTTATGAAACAGAGAAATTGTCATTTCATTTTTACGTGATCAAGATTCATCTTGCGTACAAGTTTGAAAGTGACTTTACGCCTAAACGGTCTCTATTCATAGGATGAATGCTCTTAAATTTGTGAACTGAGCTTAACTTGCCATGATCAATTTCATATATGCTTATGAGGAGCAAAAGAACTCTCGATAATTCAAATAATTGCAAGGAGGAGTGAGATGAGACTAGAACGCATCGAAATCTCTGGGTTTAGAGGCATTAAACGCCTTTCACTCTCTTTTGACGAACTGACGACCTTAATCGGTGAGAACACTTGGGGTAAATCCTCCCTACTCGACGCCCTGTCTCTCGCCTTACCTGCAGATGGCTCTCTCTATCAATTTGAAATGACGGACTTCCACGTCGACTATTCCATCTCGCACCCACAAACACAGCATCTTCAAATCGTACTCTGTTTTAAATCTCAAGATAAACAAGAAGTGAATGCTGGACGTTATCGTCGCATTAAACCTACATGGTGCATCAACGAAGACAACGAACACGTCATTTATTACCGTTTAAGTGCCAGTAGAGATGGCCACCACATCACAACCAAGTACGCATTCTTGGACTGTGATGGCGAAGCGAAGCAACTGCATCATGCAGAGAAACTCGCAATTGAACTGATGACCCTTCACCCAGTAATCCGATTACGCGACTCACGCCGTTTCCCCGAACCCAATCACATTAATGGTGACAACAAAAATGCTCGTATAGAAAAACGCATTAATAATACCTGCCGTCGCTTGTTTGCTATGCCTGGTCATGTGAACAAAGGTGAAGTTCGCAGCAGTCTTGATTCAATGCACACGTTAGTCGAGCACTATTTTGCATTCCGAAGCGTGAAGAAAGGTCACCCGAGAAAACCGCGAGACGGTCTGTTCTATGCCAGCCCTTCTGCTGAAAAAGGGTTATCGCAGTTTTTGAAAGAGACGAATAACAAGCAAACTCGCTTACTACTTATGGGATTGTTAAACGCGTACCTACAAGCCAAAGGCCCGACAGACTTAAGACGTTGTGCACGTCCCATCTTGATCATTGAAGATCCAGAAGGTCGTTTACATCCTACTCATCTATCCCGCGCTTGGAGCTTGTTGCAACTGCTTCCGATGCAGAAGATTCTCACCACAAACAGTGCCCGTTTACTTGGCTCTGTACCGTTGGCATCGATTCGTCGATTAGTTCGTTTGTCAGATCGAACCATTGCAAAGTCACTCAACACAAACCGCTTTAGTGTCGACCAACTCCGTCGGATTGGCTTCCACATTCGTTTTCATCGTGCTGGTGCCCTATTTGCTCGTTGCTGGCTATTGGTTGAGGGTGAAACAGAAGTTTGGTTATTTAACGAACTGGCACGTCAATGCGGGTATGACTTAGCGGCAGAAGGCGTACAAATCGTTGAATTTGCCCAGTCTGGGTTGAAGTCTCTGATCAAAGTCGCCAAAGAATTTGGGATAGATTGGCACGTCGTCACTGACGGAGATCCTGCGGGTAAGAAATACGCTCATACAGTAAGAGCGCATTTGGATAACGACCAAGAACGCCATCGCTTAACGGAATTACCTGACAGAGACATCGAGCATTTTCTCTATAACAATGGTTTCGAACTTTTCTTTAAGGACATTATCAAAGTTCCTCATGAGCATCCAATCCCAGCAAAGAAAGTCGTAAATCGCGTTCTGAAGAAACAAGCAAAACCCGATCTCGCCTTAGCGATTGTCGCTCATTGTGAGGAGCGAGGTGTAGATTGCATCCCTGTGCTACTGCGCTGGACGTTGAAACGTGTCGTTACCATGGCAAACGGAAACACCTAACAAGCGTATAAATAAAAAAAAGCACACCAACCTGGTGTGCTTGTATCAAGAATCAGTAATTTTGATTAACTGTATTGAGCGGGATAAGTCTCAACACACAGCGGATACAAATAAGATCGGGGGTTCACTACTGTACTTGCTCAGCGAGCGAAGAAGTAGCGGCTGATTTCGCATGTAACCAAAGTCCTGTTGCTTTCATTAAGTAGCCAAACACGCCACCTAAAATCAGCGATGGCACTACAAGTTGCCAATTGCCGTCTGCAGCAAAAGTGGCGCATGAGCCAATGAAAGTGCCAGGGATGTACGCTAGCCAAGCTTGTTTCGCTTGAATACACATAAAGAACGCAACTACAGCAGTAATTACATAACCGATAATCTCTACACCTACGTAAGTTGAACCGTAAATGATTACCAACGCCCAAAATACGCCTGTCATATTGGTGATCAAACTTTCTGCTAGCCCTTTTAAGCCACTTGTCGGGGATGCAAAGTAACTTGTACAGCCAAGAAAGCCTGCCCAAGACAACAGACCAAGAGAGATAGCGATCCAGCCCCATACGCCAGAGAGAATGCCAGTTGTAATTGAAATTGCTAAAAGTGTGGTCATGGTATTCTTACCCGCTTGACTAGTTTCGTACCACTTGGTTCGAAAACTGCCTTCATACATTGAAATCAGGCAGTCAATACTAGGCACATCCCTCATTGACTTCGGTGATCAAGATCGCATTAACATCCTATAACGTTGCATGTTTTACACGTTAAATTTGACGCAACCGATAAATCAACAGATTTCGAAAATAACAAAATCACAATAAATTGGGCGAAATAAGTAATAGATGACAAAAAAGGCCCTGCACAATGCAGAGCCTTTACTAAGATGCGATCATTTTGTTTCGAATATCGCTTAAAGCACTGAAGGTTTGCCTTTCATCATGCGTAAGCCTTCACGTTTGATGCAGTCAACCAATGGGTTTTCCGCCATATCAGCACGCCATATAAACGATAATGTTCGATCCATCTTCAGATCAGGTACGTTCAGCGCAACCAAATCACCAGCTTCAATGTAACGTTCTACATCAAGATAAGGCAGGCACGTCAAATACTGACCATTGGATACCAAGCTTCTTAGAACTGGAACATGTTCGTATTCACGCCACACGTCCAAATCTTCAATAAGATGGTGAATCGAACTATCAAAAATCTTGCGAGTACCAGAACCATGTTCTCGCAACACCCATTTCGCTTGTTCAAGTTGAGCTAAGCTCACTGATGAGTTACGCGCAAATGGATGGTGGGACGCTGCGACTACAGTAAGATGGTCTCGACACCAAATCTCTTGGTGTAAACGGTTATCGTCACAGCGACCTTCAATCACGCCCAGATCGTATTTGTAATCCAAGACACCATCGATGACGGCCTGAGTACTCTGTACACCTAAGGAGATACGCATCTCTGGAAAATCATTATCAATGATACTGATAAGGTCAGGAACTAGGTGTTCTGCAGGTGTTTGACTCGCGCCTAATCGAATGTGTCCACTCAACAAGTGTTGCTCGTAAAAACCCATTTCAATTTGTAGCGCGTCTTGCAGTAAACGCTTTGCTTTTGGTCTTAACCACATCCCCCAATGTGTTAAAGCCATTTGTTTGCCTTGCCTTTCAAATAAAGGTCTACCAAGCATTTTTTCCAACTGAGCAAGCGACATGCTCGTCGCCGATTGTGTCAGAGCCAGTTTATCCGCGGCCTGGCTTACACTGCCGGTATCTGCAACAGCGTCAAAAACCGCTAATTGCTTAAGTGAGTAGCGCAAAGTGTCCTCCCTAATTGGCGAGTATTCCCCATACTCTCGCAACCCAAAAATACATGCGTCGATACGCAATGAGGTTCATTTTACCTGCCTTTAAGAACTTATCAAATAATTTGATGAGGATTCTAAATATTATCAATTTTACCTGTAGCTCTGACCTGCTTAATCTGGATATGCGGTTCGGGAACACCGCAACAAAAAACAATAACACCTTCTCTTTCGAGTACAGAAAACGTCTCGATTTCACTAACCAAGGAGTTCATATGGAACCACAGACTAAGGAGTCATTATGGCGGTGACCAGCTCTCAAAATATCCAGTATTTCTCTCCAAAAGAAATGATGGCTGAAGCTGAGAAGTTTGCACTTAGTAAAGCAAACAAAACCAGCGGCATGACACTGGGTTTGGCAATTATGGCAGGCGCATTCATAGGTTTAGCATTCTTGTTTTACATCACAGTGACAACAGGTAGTGCGGATGCAGGTTGGGGTCTTAGCCGTCTTGCAGGTGGTTTAGCATTCAGTATGGGTTTGATACTCATCGTCATTTGCGGTGGTGAGTTGTTTACCAGTTCAGTGCTTTCGAGCATCTCATGGGCAAACAAACAAATCTCATTCGGCAAAATGTTGTCGATTTGGGGCAAGGTTTATGTAGGTAACTTCATCGGTGCAATGTTTTTACTTGCATTGGTAAGTGCGGCGGGCTTGTACCAAATGGATGCAGGTCAATGGGGCTTAAACGCACTCAACATCGCACAGCACAAACTACACCATACATTGGTACAAGCTTTTGCATTAGGCATTTTATGTAACTTATTGGTTTGTCTTGCAATCTGGCTGACATTCAGCTCGGCAAACGCTATGACCAAAGCAGCAATGACCATCATGCCAGTCGCGATGTTCGTTAGCAGTGGTTTTGAGCACTGTGTGGCAAACATGTTCATGGTACCGCTAGGTATCGTTATCGCAAACTTCGCACCGGAATCTTTCTGGACTGCGGTTGGTGTACCAGCTTCTCAATATGCAGATCTGAATGTCGGTCACTTCATCACTGCAAACCTAATTCCAGTGACTCTAGGCAATATCGTTGGTGGTGCAGTATTGGTTGGTTTAGCTAACTGGTGCATTTACCGTCGACCAGAACTTAAAGCAGCAAAAGTTGCATCAATTACAAACACTACAACACTCACGTCAGTTAAGGAACGCACTATGAAAAACGCATCGATTGTAAAAGAGATCATGAACCCTAGCCCAGTTACTCTGAGCGTAGAAATGCCAGTATCAACTGCACTAGATACCCTGTTGGACAACAATCTAATCAGTGCTCCTGTTGTTGACATTGAAAACCGTTTGGTTGGTTTCTTCTCAGCACACGACGTAATGGTTGAATTATGGTGCCAAGATTACATCCCAGCTCAAGAACAAAAAGTTGTCGATTTGATGAGCCGTGACGTAGTAGCAATTGATGCAAATGACCGCTTAGTCGACGTTGTTGAGTTCTTATGTATCGATAAAGAACAACTTTACCCAACGACGAGCATGGGCATGGCGACTCGCTTTACTTCTCTTTCTTTAGAAGAACGCGCGAAAAGTATCAAAGTAAGCAAGCCTCAAGTGCTGCCTGTACTAGAAAACGGTCTGATGGTTGGCGTGGTGACACGTAGTGAAGTTCTTAAAGCTCTTCGTCCGGTATATGGCGAGCGTCTAAACCTAGTTGAAGATAACGTTCTAGAAACAGCATAAAACTATTACAACTAGCAACTAACAACAAAAGTTGGCACCAATAAAAAAGCGCTCTATTTAGAGCGCTTTCTTTATTTATACACACAAGAGCAAGAAATTACTTCTTAATACCTTCGATGTGCAATTCCATATCAACGTAGCTCGATGAGCCCATTACAGGGATTTCGAAATCAGCAAGCTCAAGACGGGTTTGACCAATGAAGCCCGCACGCTCACCACCCCATGGGTCGTTACCCGCGCCAACAAATTCTGCTTCGATTGTGATTGGCTTAGTGACACCGTGAAGAGTGAGGTCACCTGTTACATCTAGCTTACCGTTGCCTTTGTCTACAACTTTTGTACTCTTAAACGTAGCTTCGCTGTATTTACCTGCATCGATGAAATCACCGCTACGGATGTGTTTATCACGCTCTGCATGGTTTGAATCAAGGCTAGTTGTATCAACCACTACGTTTACTTTCGAATCAGCAATGTTGTTTTCATCAAAAGAAAAGTCACCAGAAAATGTATTAAAACGACCTTTGATGAAACTGTAACCTAAGTGGCTTACTTTAAAGTTAATAGATGCGTGAGCGCCTTTCGTATCGATAACGTAATCTGCAGCGTTAGCACCAAACGGTAGTGCCATAGCGATTGCTAGTCCTGTAGCGAAAAGTGACTTTTTCATTTTGAAGCTCCTAACATTTTTCTTAATGTGTTGTCTTTATCGATAAAGTGATGTTTTAGTGCAGCAGCAGCATGCAAACCAGCCATTAGGATTACAGCCCAAGCTGCATAGAAGTGAATTTCACCCGCAATATCTGATTGACCAGGAAATAACTCCCCTGCGCCTGGTACCGTAAACCAATTAAAGACTTCGATACCGCGACCATCAGATGTTGAGATGAGGTAACCTGAAATAAAGATAGTGATGAGCAATAAGTACATCACACCATGTGCCGCCTTTGCTGCAGCCACTTCATAAGGTTTACCTTCTACTTTTGGTGACGCCGTCACATGTTTCCACACGATGCGAGCCAAAGTAAGTATTGCCAATAGAATGCCCACAGAGCGGTGATAATGTGGCGCCGTACGATACCATTCGCTGTAGTAGCTAAGGTCGACCATCCACAAACCCACAGCAAACAAACCGATAATGCAAAGTGCTGATAACCAATGCATAAATCGTGCAGGTAGGTTGTAGTTCTTTACCAGTGTTTCCATCTCACGTTCCTAGATATGTTCCTAAGTTGATGTTGAGCAAGAAACACAACATTAACTTATTTACCTTGTATGAAACAGATTATTTACCATCCTTTACATCTAACCAATATTGCTTGTTAAAACATCTTGTTCGAAAAATTTGAAGGAACTTAAAATCGTTTGTAAAACGTAAACTTAGATCTGAACTTCTTGTTCTATTTCATACAGTTCATCGCTCATTTCTAACATACGCCGTTCAATTACTGTTTTTGCATCTTCAATCCCTTTGTTGTAATAGATCGGTGCGAGTTTTTCTGTGATGAAATCAATCAAAAATTCGCTGTCAAATTGCCCGATTTCAAGACTCAGTTCGTCCTGCATGTAATCTTGAATGGCTGTCGCCAATGTTTCTTTTTGTGCTCTTTCTAGTTTGATCATATTTTACCTACGGAACTCTATTCTCAATTTTGATGTTTAGATCAAGAAGTTGCCTATCTAAATTAGTCTATCCTAAAAGGACTATGCTAACCTTTCGCCGTTCATATTGTTAACCGTTAAGGGATATTCTTTGCTACTCGACTTAGTCATTCAAAGTGTCAATGATTTTCAGGACGATTGTCTCAAACTGTGTGAGAAGCATTATCCTGCGGTACATAACCAAGGTATGAGTGAACACCATCTCGGTCTTGCATTTGCACGACGTATGGAGCACACATTTCGTCACTTTGGTTACAGTAGTATCATCAAACCAATTGAAGTACTTGATGCCCCAGATTTACCTCACCATTATCGCATCTCATCTGAAATTGGTACGGTCTGGGTATTAAGCCATCATATGGTCAGTGCAGGCAATTCATGCCGCGAAAACCTACTTTCTTCTATCACTGAATGGCAAAGTGAGTACGGCTATGCATTGCAGCCGAATGACTTACTATTTTTGGTGAGCGATCATTGGATCAGCCGCAGTAAAACCAGTCGAGAGTTATTACATTGGTGGATGGGTGAGCTACCTGAGCCAATTAATGAATATACCGAGCAAGGCATCACATTGTTTACCAGCGAGTCACAGCTTACCCATTCCCTGGATACGCGCTTTGGTATCAGCCCTTGCTACATTAAATTTGGACATCCTTTGCGCCGCTCAAACAAGCAACAACTGGTCAGAAAGTACCTTCAACTGTACGCGGTTTTACAGTGGTAACATCAAATTGCAACAGGTAGATTATCAGCCTATTCATCTATTTGTTTGAGGCTGATCGATATTTCCATTCAATACAAGCTAACTCTCTTGCCTTGACCCCTTCAGCACAATTAGATTCGACTTACTGAAGTAAAACTAGATGCACAACAATCAGTTAGGCATCAGTGAAAGTATCTTGGTCTAGGTTACAAACAATAATGATGAGTATCTCGCAGCTACTGGGCTGCATTTCAAAACAATTAGATGGACAATACGTCGCACAATATAAGCAACTGACGTTGAGAAGCGTATTTCAACCCATCTATCAGAAAGATCTTTCTATCATCGGTCTTGAGGCGCTGGTACGTATCAGCAATCAAGATGGGCTCATGATTAGACCAGACCAATTCTTTCACTCAACGAGCATCCCCAGTGAAGATCAAATCAATGTTGAGCGCTTAAGTCGACTCATTCACATCAGCAATTTCGGTCAGTCCAAGTTTAGCAATAAAAAGCTGTTCTTAAATGTCTTACCAAAAGCAGCAGAGATGCTGGCAAAAGACATGTCTTATAGTAATTTGCTAAATCAATCCATCGTCGAAGCCGGCTTGCGCCGAAAGCAAATCGTCATGGAGTTAGTTGAACTTGATGCAAGTGATGAAAACTTCCTCTACAAAGCTACGAAAGAGCTCAGTGATAATGGCTATATGCTTGCCATTGATGATTACGGAATTGATGCCTCAACGATTGAGCGCGTTAGATGCGTAAAACCGAACATCATAAAAATAGATCGGTCATTGCTATTGAGGTACGAAAATGGCGACTTTTCGTGTTTGATGGAGGCACTCTCGCTAGCGAGAGATGTGAACTCAAAAACCGTTATTGAAGGAATTGAAACCGAGCATCAACTTAACTTAATGAAAAAACTCGGTTTCGATATGTATCAAGGCTACTTATTAGCGATGCCTCAAACGCTTGAAGCGTACCAAGAAGCAAAGACTGCGTAATCAAGGTTATTGATAATCGCAATCACCTTTTTATTTTCGGTTTTTTCCGCGGTTTTTATGGATTGCCAGTTTTGCCTTCATCTTACGTTTTTCTGCAGAACGACTCTTACGACGACCACCACCACTATTACGTTCAGGTTCAATTTCTTCTATTAAGCTTGGTTCAAAGCCTTCTAACCACTCTTGCGGTAAGCGTTGGTCAAGCAGGTTTTCAATGGCATGCAATAGATACTCTTCATCACGACTCATCAAAGAAACCGCAAGACCAGATTTACCCGCACGTCCCGTACGACCAATACGGTGAACGTAGTCTTCCGCCTTAAATGGCATATCGAAGTTAACGACTTGCTCAAGTTGTTGAATATCTAAACCGCGAGCGGCAACATCAGTTGCAATTAACGCACGTACTTTACCTTCTTTGAACTCGTCAAGCGCACGTTGACGAGCACCTTGAGATTTATCTCCATTGATAGAGACCGCTTTAATGCCATCCAGTTTAAGCTCTTTAGCCAATTCGTCACTGCCTTGCTTAGTCTTGGTAAATACCAATACCTGCTGCCAGTTACGTGAACCAATTAAGTACGCTAGCAGTTCGCGTTTACGCTTCTTATCGACTGGGTAAACCATTTGTTTCACTGTTTCTGCCGTCGTATTTGCTGGTGATACTTCCACCTCGACCGGAGAATCCATCAATTTGTAAGCAATGGTTTTAATGCGCTTCTCAAACGTCGCTGAGAAAAGCATGGTCTGTTTCGTTTGCGGTAAACGACGAAGGATACGTTGCAGATCAGGCCAAAAACCCATATCCAACATACGATCCGCTTCATCCAAAACAAGGATGCCTGTTTTAGAAATGTTTACGTTGCCATTAAACAAATGGTCAAGTAGGCGCCCCGGTGTTGCGATAAGGATGTCTGCGCCCTCTTCAAGCTTTTTCTTTTGTACGCCAATACTCGTGCCACCGTAAACACACACTATTTTAAGATCAGTATTTGCTGAGTATTGCGTGAGGTTGTCCATCACTTGCTGAGCCAGTTCTCGAGTCGGCACGAGAATCAGTGCTTGCGGCGTGCCATTACGTTTCTGTTGCTGAACAGTCTGGATGATTGGCAAGCCAAATGCCGCTGTCTTACCTGTACCGGTTTGTGCAGCAGCAAGCAGATCTTTACCTTCCAGTACGTGTGGAATCGATTTTTCCTGAACAGGAGTCGGCGTAACAATATTCAAACCACCTAGGGTCTCAACCAACGGTTGTTCAATGCCAAGATCAGCGAAATTAACGGACATGATAAACCTCTTAATTTTTGGAGCGCAGAGTTTACCAGAGCGCCTTTGGGCATACTACCTTTAGCAGTCAATGCGTTATGAATTAATTAGCTGTTGATGATACTCAGCAGATTGACTCAACACATCTCGATACAGCGCAGCAAACTTCCCTTCCAATTGTTCATATTCATTATCCAGAACCTCAAACGTCGTCGTGAGGTCTGCCATACGCGGCGTTCTTTGCGACATCCGATGAAGGGCAAATTCGATGTTTTCTAAGTATTGATAAGACTGCAACCAACCACCACTCCACATACGACTATGTAACAACAAAAATCGTGGAGGCAGTTGTTCTGATATTTGTTCATTCACTTGAAGATAAGCATATTGAACAAAGGAATCTAAAGATTGCTCGCTAAATGAATACCAATGCTTGGCTAAACAGTGGTCCCAAAACATATCAAGAGCGATAGGTGCAAAGCGTCGTGCAACGCCAGTAAAGTGTGGTTTGCATTCTTCGACAATAGCGTGGTGATCGGTGATACGATCCACAAAACGATGGAGTTTAATACCATTGGAAATATCAGCTTGATATTGCTTGCTTGGATCTCCCTTTACGAAATCTCCAAGCAAGTTTCCCATTAAATGGCTATTACAGTGATCTGCAATATGCAGGTGGGCTAGAAAGTTCATTAGACGCTGTGAGTGGCCTTTTGGCTCGTCTTACATGAACTTAGTATAACGTCTGTAGTGACGCGGTGAGAGTACTAATTGTACTTATTCGGCTTCTTCTTCTGAGCCAATGTAGTCCGACAAGATAATACCGATTTCGAGTGCATCAAGCATCTCTAGGCATTCGTCGTTTTGGTATTGGTCGCTCATTGTGACCTCCTTTGTTTTACATCTCCTGAAGCATTCATGCTTCGATTCTACTGCCATAACTTCTTCTTTATCGATGACAGCAACTCCTTTTTATAACCTTTATATGACACATTCATGACAGCGAAAAGTAAAGTTTTGGAAAGCTATGACAGAAATCATAAGTAAACGTTTGCGGTCAATATTCCCAAAAAACCAGACACCAACGTCAAAGCACTACCATTTCATATGCATGCAATTGTCAGATTTTAATTAGTTTTCTGTCATTAATGGATATGATGTACCGTTATAGGTAGCTTCAGATCTCATATTTTGAAATCGATTAGCCACTTGTTACATATTTTGCTGATAAGCCGCGCATATTTTGTTTCGATATAACTATAAGTTTGTTCAACACCGTTTTCATCTCAAATGGAGCTATAAATGAGAGAAGTTGAGTTTAGAACGATAGACAGATTGTTTATCAAAATGTCTATCAACGACAAAATGTGGGTCATTTTCCTTCTGTTCCTAGTGACTTTAACTTCAGTGGCAGGCAGCCGCTATTTCAATGACATTCAACAATTTGAGCAGCAGTCGATCATTGCTGCGCAAGCTCGGCTTTCGGGTGTGGTCGAATCACAACCAGATAGCCTACGCAGCATCAATGGCGTTGTGAACGTAAGCTCGGTCAACGATGCGAAGTTTGAAAACGGTACGGTGACCGTTTATTCTTCATTAAAATCAGGTCAAGCTATTCAACTCACTGAAAACTTATCTAGCCAATATCAACAAGCGAAGTCAGGGGCTTTAACTACGTTCCTTCTAAGCTTACTTTGGGCTGTACCGTTCGCCCTATTCTCTTATTGGGTAGCAACCTTTATTGGTGGTGCTTTGTGGGTGTTGTACACAACAACTGAAAAGATTGGCGACGGCGATTTAACGTCACGATTAGGTTTTCATCCAGGGCGCGATGAGTTCGGCACTATCGGCTGTGCGCTCGATAAGTCAATGGATACTCTGACCGAGCTAGTAAACAGCGTAAAAGATAACGCAAATACCCTAAGCGAAACATCGGCTTCCTTCGAACAAGACATGAAGCTAAGCGAAACGCAAATCGCACATCAATACCAGACATTAGATTCTGTTGCGACGGCAATGGAAGAAATGACAGCATCAGCCAAAGAAGTATCGAGTGTTTCTCAGCAAGCAACGCTTCAATCAGACCAAGATGCGCAACAGATTGAGAACAGTCGTAACCGCGTACAGAGTGTTATCACCGAAATTGAAACTTTATCGAGCTACATTGAGCAAGCGTCAGCTTCTGTTGGCAGCTTGAACGAAAATACAACGCAAATTAACGACGTTATCACCACCATCAATGCGATCTCTGAGCAAACCAACCTACTCGCACTAAATGCAGCCATTGAAGCGGCTCGCGCTGGCGAACAAGGTCGTGGCTTCGCTGTGGTTGCTGATGAGGTTCGAACACTTGCAAGTCGTACCCAACAGGCAACGGTTGAAATTCAAGCTATGATCGAGAAGCTCCAGGTCGAGAGCCAAAACATTGCTTCTATTACAGATCGTACCGTTCAACAAGCGCAAACTAGTAGCCAACTGATTGATGAAATCGGCGGTGATGTAACAGCAATTGCTGACTCAGCACGTTCACTGATGGATATGAGTATTCAAATCTCAACCTCTGCGGAAGAACAAAGCGCAGTAGCAAACGACATTGCATCTGAACTGTCAGACATTCGTTCTCAATCTAATACGATCAGAGAAGTAGCAGAACAATCAACAAGTGGGGTTGCTGCGTTAACGCAAGCGTCTGTCTCACTTGGTGAAGTATTGAAACGCTACCGCACAGCATAATCGAAATTAAGACAAAAAAGGGCTCCGAGTAAGGAGCCCTTTTTATTTGTTGTGGATTTTATTGTTATACCCAAGTGACTTCAGAGCGTTGTCATTGATTCGAGAGCAAGGAAAACAACGCAAGGTACTATATGTAACCTTGATTCACTTGTAACTTTGATGCACTTGAGTATACAAATTTTGCTAATCAAGCATTATCTGGATATCAAATCACTTTACTTTGAAGTGAATCGAAATAATTCTCTGAACTTGATGAAAGAATGTTCAAAGGTTAGACGTTCCGCTATTCTAGATCTTGCCAATAAAATTTGCTGCTGGTGAACAATATGAATAATTACAACAAAACAAAAGACACTGATGATCTTCAGTGTCCCCTATGCCAATGCGATGAATATATGATTTCATCAGATGGCGAAAAATTCACATGTGCTTCTTGTGGATTCCATACAAAAAACTTTTCGTCTATCCAATGTTTGCATCAAACCCCGTTATTACAAACTAAATTCAAACACATCCATAGTTTAAGCAATGTTTGTCACTAAACTGAGCAGCCTAAGAGCTGCTCTTTTAGTTCATCAAGGTGTGAAATTTGAATAACGCGCTCATCGTTTACTAGATTAATCGGTGCGCCGTTATAAAGCTGAATGGTTCTTACGCCTGCATTTAAACCAGCTTCCACTCCTTTAGGCGTATCGTCAATGTACAAGCAATCACTAGGGAGAAAGCCCATATTCATTGCGCTGTACATAATGAGATCCGGTTCCGGCTTCCAACTATTCGCATCAAATGCAGAAAATACTTTGCCTTTAAATGCGTCCAATAGCCCTGTCAGCTCTAGTGAATACTCAATCTTGTCTTTAGGACCATTAGAAGCAACACAATATTCAATGTTGTGTGAATCTAAGAACTGAATAAGCCGTTTTGCCCCGTCCATTGGTTGCAAGTGACGCACAAATAGCTTTTGTAACTCTTCTCTATATTGCGGTTCAAGAACATCAATAGAGGCATTTACGCTCATCAACTCTTTCGCATCACGGAGAATGTCTGCCAACTTACCGCCTTTAAAATGCTCGACACACTCATCGAAGCTCATTTCAGCGCCATACTGACTAAACACATTCACCAATGCTTGGCAGCACAAACGTTCACTGTCTACCAAGGTCCCATCACAATCGAATATGACGCATTTAATATTGTTAATAGCCATACGCCAGTCCCCCGCCAACGAATATTACACACTCTGCTGTTCAATTAAGTTTGAACTTATTGACTTATTTATTTGTACTAAATATGTATACCCATGATAGGTAAGTTTAGAAATGTTTAAACGACAGACTTGGCATTTCGTAGAAATGAGAAAGAGCAATTAACATTTTTTTAAGCAAGATCACCGAATGAAGCGCCAAAATTAAGAAAGATGAAACTTCATTTAGCGTGGTAATTAGCATTAAACTTCGTTATCTGGGTACAAATAACGCACTTCTATAAAATCATCCAAATTATTTAACAGAAGCTGAGTCAAGACAGGGTCGAAGTGTTTGCCCTTTTCTTGCCTGAACAGCTCAACGACCTCTTCAGTTGTCCATGCGCGTTTGTAACATCGCTCGGTAAATAGAGCGTCAAAGACATCTGCAATCGCAACAATGCGCGCAAACAAGTGGATATCTTCACCTTTTAAGCCATTTGGATACCCAGTTCCATCCCAACGCTCGTGATGTTCGTGTGCGACGATGGCTGCAAGTTTGGTGATTTCACCTTCACGATTATTGAGTAACTCAAAGCCTTTCGTAGTGTGACGCTTCATGATCTCCCATTCATCTGCATCCAACTTACCTTTTTTATCTAGGATGGATTCAGGTACAGAGATTTTCCCCACATCATGCATTGGACTTATGACTTCAATCATTTCCACTTCGCGATGGCTAAGACCATAAAATTCCGCCAGAGTGGCAGATAGTCTCGCGACGCGCTTTACGTGCTGCCCAGTTTCCCCAGATCGGCATTCAATCGCCTCGCCCAATATGTGAATCATTTCCTTTTGAACACTCAACGTTCGCTTTTGTAGCGTTACGATCTTTCGATTCTTTTGGTCAATGACTTTACGTTGGCGCATGGTCATAAACTGACTGACGATGACCAGAAACAACAGAATAATCAGCGCACAAGCAAACAAGAGCAATTTGATGTTTACTTGAATCGCCGGTGGTGGCGCATTAATGATGTGTGCGCTTTCAGGAATATCGTAACGGCTGATTCCGTATTTTTGGATAGCAGTAAAATCGAGAACTGCCTCGGATATCAGCTCATCATCCACTTTGGTCATGGACAACCCCAATTTCCCAGCCATCAACTCAGCAGCCTCGTAGCCGTATTGTTCAGAGCGGTTGACAAAACCACCTAAAATGCCCGGTTCTTCGAGGTACATTTCCCACAGAACAAAAACTGGAGCGGCGCTTTTTGCACCAATAACATGCGCCACTTGTTGATAAGAGTGGTAATGCCCTTGCTCTGCCTCTGTATTAAAATGAGTGAGTAGAACCGCATCATTTGGGCTTATGTTCTCTAGTTGCTTTGATGCGTCATCAAGGGTTTCATCACGTAGCTCGATTAGGTTGATCTGAGGAAACTTTTTCATTTCCGCAACGACACGCTCATGAATAAGCTCAGACGTCATGCTACGATCAGCTAAGTAATAAAGGTTCTTGATTTGAGGACGTAGCTGGTTGATAAGCAGAATATTTTCGGCGACTCGGTCTTGTTCATAAAGCACGCTACCAGAAGAACTCAACGTATCAAGCGTGGCGTCCGCGTCATTTATTCCAACCGCTACGAGAGGGGTAAAACGTTCATCATTCGCAAGGTATCGCTTTGCAAACTGCAATGCGGCATCGTCAGAAATGATGACACCATCAAATTCATAGTCTTTGTATTTTAACTTAAGGTAATTGGCCATCCGTCTAAAATAGCCATCGGTATGCACTCGCTTTGCATCCAGATATTCAATCGACAGCTTTACTTCGCTGTTCGTTTGTTTGAAGCCCTCTTCTATGCCTTTTTGAATATCACTGGTCCATTGATATGAAGGCTCATAGGAGTGTAACACCAGTACTCGTTCGATTTCCCAATCAGTATTGTCAGCATTGACTGCGGCCGTCCCTAGGCACAACAAAAGACCCAATAAACGCGTCAAACGCTTAAACATGTTTTACCCAGCCGAGAAAAAGAAGATTTTGCACATTCTAAACATCGATTCCCCTCAGGGAACCGATATCGATCAATTTTCAATGACTATTGTTTCACTCAACTTTTGATCGTGGTTCAGCTTTTTTCCTAAATCACAGACAAACTGGCGTTTATCTAAATTTTGAGAAACCACTAAATCAGAAATAAGGGTGTTGCCTTCATATTGACTTACAATCGCGGCACCAACCGGCTCCCCTTCTTTAAATCCGACATACAACTCAAATTCTGGTGTAAGGATGATTTGGGTAAGGAACTCAACAATCATTTCTTGTTCGTGCTTGTCTGCCCAACGCTGCGATTGAAGAATTGAAAACATCACGGTAAGTCGATGAAAATCAACTAAGAATATGTCTTCTACCGATAAGTTTGACTCATTGTCTAAGAGCAACGTATTACTACTCACCTCGTAGGTTTTCTGCTCAAGCATACGATTGTAAATTTCACGACCTTCCAAACTTTCTTTAGTAGGGAATTCAACTTCTACTAAATCATGCAGCCACTCGTTTTTTCTTTTAATGCTTTCTAACTGTTGTTCGTTCATTTTCTTACCTTAAGCGCTGCTAGTTCAATTTTGGACAGCGTAAAAAAGACAGGACTTTGATTAGAAATGTAGTGCTCACCTGCTCTGGAGCGGTACATTAGCATGAAGCCTCTTACAAACCTAGCTAAACTCCTGAGGTAACGCCAAATTTTGTTTTAATCGTGTGCGTCTGATAAATTGAATCAATAAATTAGCCTATTTAAGGGATGAAAAATGAAAAAAAGCTTGCTTGCTTTAGGTTTGGTAACGGTCTTGGCTGGGTGTAGTGATAATGAAGTGGGCGACGTCTCACTAGGCATGTTCACAATGAAAGACATTAAAATTGGTCACCTACAAGATGAAGTAGTAACTGGCGTAACTTGTCATATTGCTTCTATTGAAGCGAACCTAAGTTTGTCTGATCCGAGTGACAGCTCAATCTCTTGTCGTCAAACCGGTGATATCACACCAGAAATGATTGCAAAAATAGACAAGAGCAAGTCAGGGGAAGTGGTATTCAAAAAATCGAAAAGTATCTTCTTTAAAACGATGAAAGTGCGTCGAATCTACGATCCAGAGAATCAAACGTTACTTTACTTATCATACACCACGAAAGAGACCGAAGGCAGCTTCAAACATAGCTTGTCAACGGTGCCATTATGGGGCACGAAAGCTTACGTCGAACCGACTGTAACTCCTACAAATTAACCCCAAATCGCTGCTAAAAACACCAGCCCGCTGCATTTTTCAGCGGGCGAATTTCTTTGTAATAAAACACAACGATTTTCAAAATTTTGTGATACAATCCCGCCTCTTTTTTTCTCACTCAAGAACAAGCATGAAGTTTCCTGGACAGCGTAAATCTAAACACTACTTCCCAACTCACGCTCGAGATCCATTAGTCAACCAAATTCGACAGGCGCCTAAGCTGTACCGCCCTACGATTGTCGGCGTTGGTCAAACCATCGTAGATATCGAAGCGCGCGTAGACGATGCGTTTTTAGAAAAATACAACCTTAGCAAAGGTCATTCTCTCGTTCTTGAAGAGAGCAAAGCAGACGCACTATATGAAGAGTTAGTAGAGCAAGGTCTGATTACTCATCAATACCCAGGCGACACTATCGGTAACACTCTGCACAACTACTCTGTATTGGCAGACAGCAAATCTGTACTACTTGGTGTTATGTCTAAGAACATTCAAGTCGGTTCTTTCGCATACCGTTACCTGTGCCGCACCTCTTCACGCATGAACCTTAACCACCTGCAAACTGTAGATGGTCCTATTGGTCGCTGCTACACCCTAATTTCTCAAGATGGTGAACGTACTTTCGCAATTAACGAAGGTCACATGAACCAACTAGCTCCTGACAGCATTCCTGAAGAGGTGTTTGAAAAAGCCTCTGCTCTTGTCGTTTCATCTTACCTAATGCGCGGTAAAGAAGATGACCCAATGCCAAAAGCCGTTCAAAAAGCGATCGACTTTGCTAAGAAGCACGACGTCCCTGTTGTACTAACGCTGGGTACAAAATACGTGATCGAAGGCAACGCTGAGTGGTGGCAAGAGTACATTCGAGACAACGTATCTGTTGTTGCAATGAACGAGGAAGAAGGCGCTGCGCTTACTGGAGAAACTGATCCACTTGCTGCCGCAGACAAAGCACTCGAGTGGGTAGACCTTGTTTTGTGTACTGCTGGTCCTGATGGTCTATACATGGCTGGTTACACCGAAGAACAAGTGAAACGCGAAACAACGCACGATATCCTTGAAGGCTCAATTGATGAGTTCAACAAGTTCGAATTTAGCCGTGCTATGCGCAAAGAAGACTGTAAACAGCCGATGAAAGTGTACTCTCATATCGGTCCTTACCTAGGTGGACCACTTGAGATTAAGAATACCAACGGTGCTGGTGATGCCGCGCTATCTGCTCTTCTGCACGACATGGCTGCCAACTCTTTCCACCAGAAAGAAGTTCCTAACTCAGAAAAACACGAAGTACGTTGTCTGACTTACTCTTCGCTATCTCAAATTTGTAAGTATGCTAACCGTGTAAGTTACGAAGTGCTAACCCAACACTCTCCTCGCCTATCCCGTGCTCTACCAGAGCGTGAAGATAGCTTAGAAGAAACCTACTGGGATCGCTAAGAACCAAGCACTTAGAGCGAAAAATATGCGAAGGTCACCGTTTGGTGACCTTTTTGTTTTGATCTAGCGCAGTATTTAGTGTTTTTTGTTATTATGTAGCACGCTAAGGCGCACGAACTGCTTTACACCTCTTATTTTACCAGTATTATTCTCGCGCAAACGTTTGCGCAACAGCAATACAGTCTTTCGATTGCTTGATGTTGAACGCCACGTGTTAGCCATTTTTTTGGAGTATCCATGCAGTCTGATATTGAAATTTGCCGAAACACACCGTTGTCTTCTATCGCTACTGTCGCAGCAAATGCAGGTCTTTTGCCGCACGAATTTGATACACACGGAAAACACAAAGCTAAAGTTCATCCCCAATGTCTTGAGCGCCTCAATACAAATCAAGACGGGAAGTTAGTGTTGGTCACTGCGATTACCCCTACTCCTTTGGGTGAAGGTAAGACCGTTACAACAATCGGCTTATCTCAGGGGCTATCTAAAATCAATCAATCGGTCATGGCATGTATTCGTCAACCGTCAATGGGTCCAGTATTTGGCGTTAAAGGTGGGGCTGCTGGCGGCGGTTACTCTCAAGTTGCACCAATGGAGGAGTTAAACCTGCACCTCACTGGTGATATCCACGCGGTTACCGCAGCGCATAACCTTGCGTCCGCCGCGCTTGACGCTCGTCTCTATCACGAACAACGAGAAGGCTACGCGGCGTTCGAGGCACGAACTGGACTAAAAGCACTTAAAATCGATGTTGACCGAATCACGTGGAAACGTGTAATGGACCACAACGATCGTGCACTACGCATGGTGAAGATTGGTCTAAATGAAGAAGGCAAGACCATTAACGGTTTTGAACGTAGTGAAGGTTTTGATATCTCCGCAGCCTCTGAGCTTATGGCTATCCTTGCCCTAGCAAAAGATCTTAAAGACTTACGTCAGCGTATTGGGCGTATTGTCGTGGCATACGATATCGAGGGACAACCGGTTACCACAGAAGACTTGCAAGTCGCAGGTGCAATGGCTGTCACACTCAAAGAGACAATAGCTCCAACATTAATGCAGACTCTAGAAGGTGTGCCAACCCTTATTCATGCAGGTCCATTTGCTAATATCGCTCACGGTAATTCCTCTATCATTGCAGACGAAATTGCTCTTAAACTATCTAGTTACGTTGTCACTGAGGCAGGTTTTGGTTCAGACATGGGGTTCGAAAAAGCTTGTAATATAAAAGCGGCGGCGGCTGGTCGAGCTCCTGATTGTGTTGTGATTGTTGCGACATTACGCGGCCTAAAAGCAAACTCCGGTCACTACGATTTGCGTCCGGGCATAGCTATTCCGGATTCGATTTTCAACCCCGATCAAGCGGCATTAGAAGCAGGGTTTGAAAACCTGAAATGGCACATCAATAATGTTCATAAATACGGTATTCCTGCTGTCGTTGCGATCAACCAATTTCCGCAAGATTCTGTAGAAGAGCTGTCTGAATTAGAGTCTTTAATAGAACGCTTTAATCCTGAAGTAAAAGTTGCCATCAGCACCGCATTTGCAAAAGGCGGTGACGGTGCCGTTGAGCTTGCTAAGCATGTTGTTGAAGCATGCGAGAATCCATCGGAGTTCACCCCTCTTTACACGAAAGAGCAATCATTGAAAGAAAAGCTGATGGCGGTCTGTGAAGCTGGTTATGGTGCATCAAATATCGAGATGAGCGATCTAGCAAAACAGCAGCTCAAGCACTTTGAAACGCTTGGCTTTGACGGCTTAGCTGTGTGCATTGCTAAAACGCCGTTGTCGCTCAGTACAGATTCAGCAATTAAAGGCGCACCTAGTGGCTTTAACGTTCCGATTCGCGAACTTCGCTTGTGTGCCGGAGCAGGCTTTGTATACGCACTTTCAGGAAACGTCATGACCATGCCAGGGCTACCAGACAAACCTGCATTTATGAACTTAGACCTTGATGATCAAGGTAACATCATCGGTCTGTCATAACCTCACTGCTGTTTTCTACAATGGACAGGAGCCTTTGAGCTCCTGTTTTAATTTCTGCTCGTTCCCCGTTACCTCATTGTTTTAACGCCGCTTTACATTGTAAATCGGGTTATAGACAACCTTTGGTCACTCCGACCTCACCAATTTAGTGCACGACATATTTCCCCACTCCCTAATATAGTGCAAAGTTAACGCTTCATTTATCAAAATATATTGATTTCATTGATAAAATTCTATGGCTCGAATCTTGTACTAGGGTATATAACAAAACGATTTCTAAAAACCAAAGGACACTCACTGTGCACATCGAATAGCAATCAGCAGTTGGCTAACTCCTCAAGCTTTAGAGCGCTTTCGAGGCACGTAAGATAAGGGAAAGGGAAGATTATGCAAGATGCACTCGCGGTAATTTTAGCCGGTGGTATGGGGTCAAGGTTAAGCCCTCTCACCGATGATAGAGCCAAGCCAGCGGTTCCTTTTGGCGGTAAGTATCGTATCATTGATTTCACGCTAACTAACTGTCTTCATTCAGGTTTACGCAAGATATTGGTTCTCACTCAATACAAATCACATTCACTACAGAAACACTTGCGAGATGGTTGGTCCATCTTTAATCCCGAACTTGGTGAGTACATAACGGCAGTTCCACCTCAAATGCGCAAAGGTGGTGCATGGTACGAAGGTACAGCCGATGCGATCTACCACAATATGTGGCTACTTTCGCGAAACGATGCAAAGTACGTCGTTGTTCTTTCTGGTGACCATATCTACCGCATGGATTACGCAGCGATGCTCGAAGAGCATAAAGAAAACGGTGCGAAGTTAACGGTCGCTTGTATGGATGTTCCTGTTGAAGATGCAACCGCCTTTGGGGTCATGGGCATCAAAGCGAATGGTTTGGTCGAATCTTTCGTCGAAAAACCAGAAAACCCACCTACTCTGCCAGATGATCCAACTCAAAGCTTGGCTTCTATGGGTATCTATATTTTTGATATGGACGTACTACAAGACGCTCTTGAAGAAGATGCGAAACTCGACGATTCCAACCATGACTTTGGCAAAGACATCATCCCAAAGCTCATCGATACTCAATCCGTTTACGCTTATAAATTCTGTAGCAGTAAAGGTCGTGTAGACAAAGATTGCTACTGGCGCGATGTAGGTACAATTGACTCTTTCTATGAAGCCAATATGGACCTTTTAGAACCCGTACCACCAATGAATTTGTATCAGCCTAACTGGGCGATTCGCACTTATGAAGCGCAATTTCCACCAGCGAGAACCGTTTCATCAGCCACTGGTAATGAAGGTATCTTTATAAACTCAATCATCGCCAATGGCGTTATCAATTCGGGAGGCTCTGTTCAGCACTCAGTGATAGCATCAAATGTGCGCATTCATGATAGTGCAACTGTCGTAGATAGCATTATTTTTGATGATGTCGAAGTTGGAGAAGGCTGTCAGTTGGTGAGTTGTATTATCGACAAGCACGTTCGAATTCCCCCTCATACTCAAATTGGAATAAACAAAATTGAAGACGCAAAGCGATTCCATGTTTCTGAAAAAGGCATCGTAGTTATTCCGGAAGGTTACCAGTTCTAGCTTTTTGCTCTCATGTAATCATCAATCGAGAAAAACCAAGCTCACCAAATAAAAAAGCGCGCGATGTAAATCGCGCGCTTTTGTCATCCACTCAAATTGGATTAGATATTACATACTGTTGACCAGCTACCATCACTACCCGGCTCTGATGCAGTCCACCAGTTTGCTTGGTATACCACACCATTGTGAATCACTTTGTCACCTTGGTTAGCGTGGCTTGGGTTACCTTGCCAATCAGTTTGTGGCAGGTCTGGGTAAGTAACTAACCCTGCAGTGTCACAAGTACCAGGCTCAGTACCACCACCACCGGTGCCAGAGTTTAAGTCACCAATTGGTAGATCTGGTTGCTCAAACTTAAACGCAAACTCTTTACCGCCAGAAATTACGGTGTAATTAGCAGGACCAGAGATTGGTAGGTAGTAAACCATATCGAGCTCGTAAGTACCGCCTGCTGGTAAGTCTTTCCATGCAGGTAGAGAGAAAGATACGCGATGCATAACACCATCTAGACCACCGATGTTGTTTGCACGAGTGTGACCAGAAGCAATCACACTTAGACCACCACCAGATTGATCTTTCGCGTTATCCGGTGCTGATACAGGAATATCAAACTGGAATTCTGTACCACCAGGAATCGCTTGACCAGTGTTGTTCGTAAACGTGATCTTAGGATTGATTGGGTAGTTTTGGTCACCAACTTTAAAGCCACCAACGCTAACAGCGATGTCTACTGCTTCTGTTGGAATCGGACCTGTCGCGATCTTGTTTCCGTAAGGCGTTGCAGACTTAAACTTATCGTAAATCGCCTTGGTCATCGTGTTACCCATGTGGTACTCACCATTACCTGCAGCACACGCTTGTTCAGTTGCATCTATCGTTGTACGGTTGCCGTTCGCATCTAGTACGTAACAGTTGTAGTCACCCGCAAGCTCCCAGAACATGATACCGCCGATCTCTTTATCGATAACGTAGTCCGCTTTCACTTCAACAGACGCTTTATCTTCTGTTGAAAGGAATACGCTCTTCTCTGCGTTCCATAGCCATGGAGCTACCGCAACATCATCATAGTTACGCGTGTAGGTACCAACCAGTTGGTCTGAAGGGTCGTTAACTGGATCTAGACCATACGCTTGAGCATAGGAACCCCAAATGCCTTTCTCTAGGTTCTTCGCGTGCCACATTGGGTTAGAACCTGCGCCCATTTCGTTGCCTTTAGGGTCAGTATCGTGCCACATGTTATCGATACCTAGAGCACCGTGACCACAGTTGTTCTTTTCACCTTCACCTGTACCAGGCGCACATTCAGACTGGTTTGGTAATGCTGCACGACCCCAAAGGCCGTTTTCACCACCTGTCACACCTTGCCAACCACGAGTATAGTAAGGAACACCAATGTTAATACGACCAGCCGGCATTGAACCGCGGAAGTAATGGTATGCCCAATCCGTGTTCAAGTAGCCGATACCACCGTAAGCCGCAGTGCCATATACATTCCACTGTGCTAGCTCAGAGTCTTTACCTGTATCGAACAGTGCCGCGTTATGACCCACGTGGTCGTTCCAAGCACCGTGTAAGTCGTAAGACATGATGTTTACGTAATCTAGGTACTTAGTAACGTCGAAGGTTTCCATACCACGTAGCAAGTAACCTGAAGAAGGCGCTGCAATCGTTAGCATGTAGTGATGACCATCTTGTGCTGATGCTGCATCCAACTTCTCACGAAGCACTTTCATAAGTTCTTGGTAAGACGCCCACAAGTATGGACGACGTGGTTCCATGAAGTCTTTATCGTAAGGATTACCCGCTCCTGCCATAGAAGTTGGGTACTCGTAGTCAATGTCTAGACCATCGAACTTGTAGGTACGCATCATTTCAACAGCAGATGTCGCAAACTTCTCGATACCCGCATGGTTGATTGAACCGTCTGCGTTAGTCGTCATCGTGTAGAAGCCACCGTCAGCAACACGGTTACCGTCTGCACCGAAGTGACCACCCGTTTCAGCCCAGCCACCAATAGAAATCAACGTCTTAACATCGTGTTTCTGTTTGTAAGTCGCTAATGCGCCAAAATGACCTTTAAAGCCTAGCGCTGGATCTACTTCAACACCCGGCCACGTTTTGCCCGTCGCTGGGTTAGTTGGATCATTCACATCGCCAACATTAACTTTGCCGTCAGAGCCGATGCTCACGAACGCGTAGTTGATGTGAGTTAGTTGATCCCAAGGGATGTCTTTAACTAGATATGCTGCTTGTGGGTCATCACCACTACGCCAGCTAGTAAAGTAACCGATGACACGACGTGGGTGATCGGCACCCATTTTTTCACGACCTTCTTCGTCGTAAATAGTACAGTAAGGTACATCTAGACCCGTTGTTTGGTACAGACCGTCAGGACGACAGTTCGACGTCACTGCGCCGCCATTGACGGTCAATGAAACAAGTGAAGAATCTGTTGTTGCGCCAGCATCGTCCGTTGCTTTCGCGTAAACAGATACACTACCCGCTTGTGCAGGCATAAAGTCAACGGCATAAGGTGCTGCTGTTGCGGTGCCGATCAACGCACCCGCAGCGAAGAATTCAACTTTAGCGACTGTGCCATCTGCATCAGCAGCATTCGCAGTTACCGTGACTGAGCCACCAAGTTCGATAGAAGTTGCAGATAGAGCAACATCAACGGTTGGGGCTTCGTTGCCTGGCTGACCTGCATTTACATTAAGAGTGACAGCACTAACCGCACTCACTGCATTTTTGTCATCATACGCTTTGGTAGAGAACTCGTGAGCACCTTCAGTTGCCGTCCATGAAGCCGTGAAAGGCGCTGCTGTTGCAGTGCCAACCAGCGCACCATCAACAAAGAACTCAACTTTACTGATTGTGCCGTCAGTATCTACGGCATCCGCAGCTAAGTTAACCACGTCACCGGCGGTGATCGAAGCCGACGCAGAAGGTGATGTTAACGTAACCGTCGGTACTTCATTCACAGGTGGATCGACAGGTCCCGTATCACCACATGCTCCTAGGTTTTCCCATTCACCCCACTGACCTGATTGCGCAGGGTTGTTGTTTTGGGTCCAATAACGCGCTTTGTAAGCGTTGTTTTCGTGTTGAACTTGGTCACCGCCATTGTAAACCTTTGACGAATCCCAAACTTCTAGAGGGGCACAATCAACCGCCGCATAGGTGTTGAAAGCCATTAGACAAGATGCAGTTAACGTACTGAGTGTAAATACACTCTTCACTGCTTTCCCGTTTCTAAGGTGCATATTGCTCTTCCTTAAGTTATTGTTAATACAATACAAAATACGCTTAACTACCGCGCACTATTACTTTTGTTTCGACGTAAAATAACTTAAGTACAACTACAGAGTTTCACACTATATATTTATAAATTTTCAGCAACACCTCTCAAGAATCCACTAAAACGTTGCAACAAAAGACATCTTATTTTGCACCAATAACTAATTTTATTACTCAAATAAATATGTCGATCGCAATTTATTAAAAAAGACGAAAAAAGTCGTAATTTTGAAATAAAGATCACTAAGCCTTTGTTGATCTTGGAGTTTCGTTAAAGTGGCGCTTGTACTCTCGACTGAACTGTGATGGGCTACTGTAACCAACTAAACGTGCTGCATCGTTTACCCGTCTTCCTTCTAACTGAATTAATTCGCGTGCTTTATTTAAGCGAACCTTTTTGATGTATTGCAGAGGTGATTCAAGCGTTACGCTTCGAAAGGCTTGATGAAACGCTGAAACACTCATGTTCGCTTCTTCAGCTAGCGTCTGAACATTTAGTTGTTCATGGTACTCTTGATGAACGCGGTTAAGCGCTTTCGCCACGCGCGCGTATGACCCTTCTTGATGTGCTAATTCGAACAAAACATGCCCTGACTCACTCACTAATGTTCGATATACAATCTCTTCCAATAACATGTCGCCAAGCATTGCAACTTCAAGGTCATCGCACAAAGCCGTCATCAAACGTTTACACGCATCCAGCATCTGCTCATTCATTCGAACTGACTTCAAACCACAACGGGTCTCGTCTTCACATACATTACTATAGCGTTGCGATTCCAGTTTCTTTACTAGCTTTTGCAGCATCGCAGGCGAGATATCAATTGAAATCCCGAGCAACGGCTCATTATCGACGGCAATGGCTTCACATTCTAAAGGCATAGGAACTCCAACCACCAAATAGTCATCTGGTCCGTAGCGAACTGGCGTCTGACCGATATGGATGTTCTTGTGTCCCTGCCCGAGAACAATGATTCCAGATTGATAAACAAAAGGTTGGCGGTTGTTACCTTTGCTACTGCGATAAAACCACACGCCGTCAATAGCGGTTTCTTTAATGCCTTCTAATTTATCCAAATCAAATTTAGTGGCGTACTGTTGCATGATCTGAGCAAGTGTCTTCATTGTGTCACTCCAATAACTTTCCACGCACTATACTTGGAGTTCTGATTACAGTTCCAGCACAACGAACACACATTTGTAGAAATAGGCAAAAAAATTACAGAAATCGACCTACTAAGGCGCATCGACGCGTACTAATATGCATGTATTCACTCTCCTCACAATGGAAGCAAGAGGTCTAATAATGAACTTTTCATACGTCAACCCAACTCAAATCTTCTTCGGACAAGGTCAAATCGCCGCAATTACAAACGCGATCCCTACCGGTCAAAAAGTACTTGTCATTTATGGTGGCGGTTCAATTAAGAAGAACGGTGTTTACGACCAAGTCGCGCAAGCTCTAGAAGGTCGCGAGTGGCTTGAGTTCTCAGGTGTAGAGCCAAATCCAACCAAAGAAACGCTAGATAAAGCCGTTGCAATCGTAAAAGAACAAAACGTTGATTTTATCCTTGCCGTAGGTGGTGGTTCGGTTATTGATGGTTCTAAGTACGTTGCAGCATCGGCAAAATACGACGGTGATGGCTGGGACATCATGGTTGGCAAACATCAAGTGACAGAAGCGACACCACTAGCTGCGATTTTGACACTTCCAGCTACCGGCTCAGAATCAAACATGGGCGCAGTTATCACCAAAAAGGAAACTCAAGATAAATTGGCGTTTCTTGCTCCTGCCGTGCAGCCTAAATTTGCGGTCCTTGATCCTGATGTAATGAAAACACTCCCAGAGCGTCAGTTGATCAACGGTGTCGTAGATGCATGGGTACACGTTTGTGAGCAGTACCTAACACTGCCTACTGGTGCAATGGTTCAAGACGGCTATGCAGAAGCACTACTGAAAAACCTAAAAGTTCTGGGCGAACAGTTTGAAGAACGTGACAACGACCAATGGCGCGCAAACCTGATGTGGACAGCAAACCAAGCACTCAACGGTCTAATTGGTAGTGGTGTTCCACAAGACTGGGCAACGCATATGATCGGTCACGAACTTACAGCATTGTGGCATGTTGACCACGCTCGTTCACTTGCAATCATTCAACCATCCCTACTTCGCAACCAAATGCAATTTAAGCGTCCTAAGCTTGAGCAAATGGGTCGCAACGTATTTGGTTTGTCTGATGGTGATGATTTGGCAGAGCGCACGATCCAAGCGATCGAAGCTTTCTACCACCAACTAGGTGTAGCAACCCAATTAGAAGGTTACGGTGATGACCGCGAAGCAGCAATTGACTCAGTGATCGCACAACTGAGCAAACATGGCATGACTGTTCTTGGTGAAAACCAAGCAATCGATCTTGAAAGCAGCCGCCAGATTCTTGACCTAGCAGTCGCTTAACGACTCAACCTATCAAAATACTGCCTTTTTTAACGGTATTGTGTCCTCGTAGACACAATACCGTTTTTTTATGTTAATTTAGCCGAACACTGACAATGCAATAAATATTGAACTTTTCTGCTAGAAAAATAACAAATAGGCGATAGTTCGATGTGTTTATGTAAGCCAATGACTAAAAACAAACCAAGTGCTTACTATTCGAAGTGTCCTTTTTAGCTTGCTCATCAAACATTGAGCGTAATGTCGTCTATTCAAGAGTTAATCGTATGTGGCTGATTGTCATTGCTTGTGCGCTCATACATATCATCAGCATTAAGACTGGTCCAAAGTGGCTGTTCTTTCTGACCAAACCACTGCCACTCATCGCTATGATTGGCATGTTACTCATGTCTCCAGCCAGTCACCTTCCTTACACAAAGTGGGTAATCTCCGGACTTTCGTTGTCTCTGATCGGTGATTTAATCATGATGCACCCAAAAGATAAGTTTGTTTTTGGGATCAAACTGTTTTGTCTCGCACAGATCAGTTACGCCTTGGGCTTCATTAATATGGCAGCCTGGCACTTCACCCCTTGGCTCCCATTTGCTGTATTCGGCGCTGGACTTTGCGCTTACTCATTCTTTAAGCCCGACTTGGGTAAAGAAAAATGGTCCGTTGCTAGCTACATCTTTGTTTTGATGACGATGCTATGGATGGCGATGGAGTATTACGCAAGTGGTAAAACACAATCGTCAGCTTTCGCGGTGCTTGGCAGTTTCATCTTCACTATGTCTGGCGTTGTGCTTGCCTTTGAGCGCTTTGGCAGCACTTCGATATTTTCACGTCAAGTCGTCATGACAACCTACTATTCAGCTCAGTTTCTGATCACCATGTCTGTCTTCGCGATAGTGATCCGTTTTCTTTAAAATTGACTACATTATCAGGTAGTTTTGTAATGAGTTATTTGCTCACCAGTTGGACAGTTTAACCCTTATAAACAGGTGCAATACGGTTAATAACTTGTTATTGTAGAAAGAAATTTATTCTAAAAGTTGGCAGCCTTGAAAGAAAAAAATATCGTTGTTGAATTCAGCGGCGTAAACAAGTGGTATGGAGAATACCACGCACTTAAAGATATTAATTTTTCAGTACATACCGGTGAAATCGTTGTTGTTTGTGGTCCTTCCGGTTCAGGTAAATCCACTCTTATTCGTTGTATCAATCACTTAGAATCTATCCAAGAAGGTGAACTCAACGTCTTTGAGCAACCAGCTAACGCCAAAACCCATAAGCCGGGTAAAGTCGGCATGGTGTTTCAACACTTCCATCTATTCCCGCATCTGACCGTTTTAGAAAACCTTACTCTCGCGCCAATTCGTACATTAAAACTGTCGAAGCAAGAAGCAGAAGAGCGAGCGATGCACTACCTCAAGCGCGTCAACATTGAAGAGCAAGCAAACAAATATCCGATTCAACTATCAGGCGGTCAGCAGCAACGTGTTGCCATTGCCCGTTCGCTTTGTATGGAGCCGGACCTTCTCTTATTTGACGAACCAACATCAGCACTTGATCCAGAGATGATCAACGAAGTATTAGATGTCATGGTAGAACTGGCGCATAGCGGCATGACCATGATTTGTGTGACGCATGAAATGGGCTTTGCAAAGAAAGTAGCGAATCGTGTTGTGTTTATGGACGAAGGTGAAATCATCGAGATGAACTCCCCCGTTGCACTATTTGAAACACCACAACACCCACGTACGCAAGCATTCTTAAATCAAATCCTGAGCTACTAGCCTATGGTTGTTCGAATCCTTAAACCGGTCTTACAAGCCATATTACAAATCGCGATTCTTTTGATTGCGATTATTTGGGTGCTCGATTCAGGAGCTCAAGCCATGGGCTACCAATGGCAATGGGAGCGCGTGCCCGACTACATTGCCTTCTACGAAGATGGTGAATGGTGGCCAGCAGAATTGGTCGATGGTCTCATCGTTACCTTAAAAATCTCTGCCATTAGTCTATTCTTCACTTTGGTCATTGGTTTAATCACCGCTTTATTGCGTTTGAGCAATTCCAAAGTAGGCAACGCGATTGGCACAGCTTATGTGGAACTGATTCGTAATACGCCGCTGTTGGTACAAATTTACCTGCTCTACTTTGTGTTTGGACCAGTCATTGGTTTAGATCGATTCAGCACTGCGGTGTTGGCGTTGTCGCTTTTCCAAGGTGCATATACGGCCGAGATCTTCCGAGCAGGCTTGAACAGCATTCCAAAAGGTCAATTTGAAGCAGCGAAGACCTTAGGTTTATCGCCTTTGTTTGCATACAAAGACGTGATCCTACCGCAGGTGCTTCAGCGCACCCTGCCGCCATTGACGAACGAAGTCGTGTCATTGATTAAAAACTCTTCGATTGTGAGTGTTATGGCAATCTTCGACTTAACGACCGAGGCAAGAAACATCGTATCGGAAACGGCGATGCCATTTGAAATTTGGTTTACTGTGGCAGCAATCTACCTTGCTCTCACATTATCACTTTCTGGCTTATCCGCTTGGCTAGAACACAAACTAGGAGCCAGTTGGCGCAAATTATAAGGAGATAACATGAAGTTATTCAAAGCGACCATTACTGCATTATTGGGGCTTGCGATTGCTCTACCTTCGTTAGCCAATGAGCAAGCAGCAACACCAAACGTAGATCTAATCAAGGAACGAGGCACACTTCGCGTTGGTATGTCGACATTCGTACCTTGGGCAATGCGAAATAAACAAGGCGAACTGATTGGCTTTGAAATTGATGTCGCTAAACGCCTAGCCGCAGATTCTGGTCTGAAGGTTGAGTTCGTACCAACAGCATGGGACGGTATCATCCCTGCTCTACTAGCCAAGAAATTTGACGTTATCATTGGCGGTATGTCGATTACTCCAGAACGTTCTAAGAGCGTACTGTTCACTGAACCTTACTCACACTCGGGTGTTCAAGTTGCAGCGAACAAAGAACTGGCAGCTGGCTTTAGCGAGTTTTCTGACTTTGATTCTCGCCGATTGAAAATTGCAGCTCGTCGTGGTGCTTTTACCGTTCAAGTAGCGCGTGAAACATTCCCGAAAGCAAAAATCCTTCAATTTGATGATGACGCACAAGCATTCCAAGAAGTTCTAAACGGCAATGCACATGCGGTGATTGCATCGAGCCCTAAACCTGAGCATGAAGCGATCAAACACGCGGATAAGTTGTTCATTCCATTTACTGAGCGTCTATCCAAAGGTAACGAAGCCTTTGCCGTTCGCTTAGGTGAAGAAGACAAAAAAGCCTTCTTCAACAAATGGATTGAAGCACGTACCCAAGACGGTTGGTTAGATGAGCGCTACGAATACTGGTTCTCAACACTGGATTGGCAAGACCAAGTGGCACACGGTCAATAAACGCAAAAACTAATACATCGAATACACAGACCGACTCGAATGAAGGGTCGGTCCTCTCTTTACTATCGGAGTCAAACCTTGAGCGGACAAACCACCACTCGTGTTGCACCAACCAAAACAAAGTCCGGCTTTTTCTTAAACCGTTTTAACCTACTTGATTGGGTGTTGCTTGCCATCTGCGCGTTAGTTGGGGGTTGGCTTTACCACCGCTCCACCGTAGGGGTGAACTACATCTGGCATTGGAAAGAAGCCATTGATTTGTTGTTTACTCCGCGTGCTGATGGTGGGCTGCCATATTTTTTTCAAGGCTTGATTTCAACGTTACGCCTGAGTTTATGGGGCATTAGCTTCGCACTTATATTAGGCACCCTACTTGGCTTAGCCCGCTTCTCGGAATCGGCTTGGTTTCGCACACCTGCCAACGCGTTTATTCAGTTGGTGAGAAATATTCCACCATTGGTATTCGTCTTTATTTTCTACTTTTTTATTTCAAACCAATTAATCCCGTTACTTGGGTTAGAAGATCTACTTCGCAACTATCGCGGCGAACCCAATGCACTGCAAAGCTTCTTCTTTGGTCCGGCGAATTTGTGGGAGAACCTAGCGTCAGGAGTTCTCTGCGTAGGCTTGCTCTCTTCCGCTTACATTGCTGAGGTGGTTCGTGCTGGTTTACAAAGTGTCGATAAAGGACAGTGGGAAGCCGCAGATTCTCTCGGTTTATCTCGTTGGGTCAAATATCGCTTTATCATTGCCCCACAAGTACTCAAAGCTATTACGCCAGCATTGGCAGGCCAAACTATCTCCTTAGTCAAAGACACATCTATTGTCTCACTGATTTCGATTCAAGAAATGACCTTCGTTGGTACCGAGATGGCAAACTCTTCCGGTTACATTTTTGAAATTTGGCTAATTGTGGGCTTGGTTTACTTTCTGATTTGTTTCGGTCTATCAATGTTTTTTAGATACATCGAGAAAAAATCGGAATCTATTTCAAATTAACTCAAAGGGCTTCAAAATTAAGACAGCCTAGCGCTTCAAATCCGAATTCCATCCTGTTACATTCGCTCTCATGCTATTTTTTTGGCGTTTTTCATGGAGTTAAAGAAGCAGTCCGATTACGAGCAATACATAAGGCAGGACAGCCTTGGCGAATATTACGTCGTGCTCAATCAATATACTTTCCATAGTGTTTATCAACCAATCTTCGATAAACACCAAAACATGATCGGGATGGAAGCCCTATTGCGCATTCGAGGCGCAGACGGAGCCAACATTCGTCCAGATCTTTTCTTTGCCGATGCCAGCATAGATACCTACTTCCGACTTTGTATGGAGTTTCTATCTCGGGCAATTCATATCCGAAACTTTGCACGTCATTTCGCAGGTTCGCCGATAAAACTATTTCTAAACGTCATGCCGCAAACCTTATTAACACTGACCAAAGACATGGGCTTTAAAGATAACGGTTTGCTGTATAAGCGGTTGCATGAGCTAGGTATGGAACCTTCTGATGTGGTCTTTGAAGTGGTTGAAGAGTCGTGTGGTGATACTGAATTACTGATCCAAGCGGTACAACTAATGCGAGCTAATGGCTTTCTCTTCGCCATTGATGACTTTGGTTCCCACCATTCTGATATGTCACGCGTTAAGCAACTCTGTCCCGACATTATCAAGATAGACCGTTCTTACCTTCTTGATTACTGCTCTGGCGATACGCTTGCGATTGCCAATGCAGTTGAACTGGCTGAAGAGATGAATGCGAAAGTTGTTATTGAAGGGGTTGAGGAAAACATGCAGCTCTCCGCTATGCAAGCGCTTAATCTTGATTACTACCAAGGCTTTTACCTAGCTAAGCCAAACTCGATCAACCACTGGACCAAACACGCGCAAAACAGCGAAGTTTTACACTAACCAATCAGCCCCAAATTCTTATCTGTCAAATCAACAACCGCAAAATACAAAAGCGCCGCCTTGGTCAATAACCGAAGCGGCGCTTGTGAAATTATCCGTGTTATAGACAAATCACTTAGAAGAAGTCGATAGAGTTACGCCCACTCTTTGGATCGCGACTCACTTGAGGCTTGTCTTCTTTCTTACCTTTCTTGGCAGATTGAGACAATGCTTCTTTCTGTGCCTTACGCTCTTTGTGCGCCGCTTTACGACCCGTCGATTGAGGACCTTTAGCTTTTTTCTCATTCTTATTCGAACGAGATTTTTCTTTACGCGCGTTTTGTGCGTCCTTCTTCGCCTTCTTCTCTGCTTTTTGCTCCGCAGTTTCTGGCTCAGTTACTGGCGCATCGCACACAACGACATAGTATTCTTGGTTGAACTCGAAGAAATCGCCGTCGTACATCTTGCGACGTTTGCGCGTTTCTAGCTCACCATTTACCGCAACATAACCTTCTTCGATGATGTGTTTTGCTTCACCACCGCCACTCACCAAGTTTGCGATTTTGAAAAGCTTGTACAGCTCAATTGGGTGCGCGTCGACGTCGATACCGATCGCTTCGATCTCAATCTCTTCGCCTTCTAAATACTCTTCGTGTTCGTAATCTTGGGTCATGTTCGTTACTCATTTTTCTTGATGAACGGAGTTTAAACGGAATGCGTACAAATAGAAACGTGATCTTCACTCAACTTGCCCAATTGGGTATATACTCACCCAATAACTCCTTGAACGAGCAATATTTTGTCTAATAAGAACTGCATTACCTTTGCCACCGCCAATCTGTTCAACTTTGTTGCTCCACCTGGCGCGTATTATGACTTCGAGAACATTTACTCCCTCGACGACTGGCAGGACAAACTCACTTGGACAAAATCACAGCTCGAGCAACTCGCCCCGGATATCATCGGCTTACAAGAAGTGTTCAGCATTGAAGAAACCAAAGCCTTCTTTACTACAATGGGATACCAGTACTTTGCCAGTATCGATACGCCGCATATTGAGGGGGACTACATCTACTCTCGTCCTGTAGTGGCAATCGCGTCCCGCTTCCCAATTGAAAGTTATGAAGCCGTCACTTTCGATAAAGAAACGCTCAACGCCTTCGGTGATTTCTCTGCGCCCCCTTTCAGCCGAAAACCAATTCGAGCAATCATCGTTCACCCTATCATTGGGCATATTGCAATTTATGTTACGCATTTAAAATCACAAAGACCGGCTGATTCAGAGACACCTGCAGATGCAAGCAAACCAATTGCGCGCTGGCTATCAACACAACAACGCGGTTGGGAAGCAGCCATGCTACGCGACGCAATGCAAAAGCAGTATGCACGCAACTCAATGCCCACCGTGTTAATGGGAGACATGAACCAAGCCATCACATCCACAAGCGTTAATAAGGTTTTGATTGAACATTACGGTGACAGCGTCACTGATTTACAACTAAATGATGGGTGGGAATTGCAAGTAGCGCCAACTCTGGAGCCACGCCCAGCAACGCATTACCACTTCGCAAAAGGAAATGTGTTGGACTACATCTTGCTATCGCAGGAATTCGATGCTCATGCAGATATATCGATAGCGGAAGTGACGAGATATCAAGTGCTGGATGCGCACTTAATTAACCCGTCTTTTGAGCGAGATAAAAACGCCAGCGACCACGCGTTTGTGGCGCTGACGGTAGAAATTAAGCTTTAGCGTCGATGTGGCGTTTCACAATCTTACGTGGAATCAACTCAACCCCAGCCTTGTAGCGTTTTGCAGACGCATTAAGCGCCAACTCCATCGCACTGTCGGCAATGAGTTCAAACTGCTGCGGTAACGAATTGATTTTGATTGGCAAAAAGTCTAATAAGCGGTTATCACCAAAGGTTGCTAAACGCACTTTCGCCATCAGCTCCGGCTTTTCTAACATAACGTCTAACACCCCTTCGAGTAAGGTGTATGACATAGTCACTAACGCATCAGGTAATTCGTCATTCGCAATCCAACTTTCTAGCACTTTCTTGCCTTCTTCTCGCGAGAAATGCTGACCATATCCTACCAGCACATCTTTGCTTTCTTGTTGGCAAGCAGAACGAAAACCCAATTCACGCTCTTTAGAAACTTGAAGTTCTGCTAAAGCGCCAATAAGCCCAATCGATTTGATTTCAGAGGACAAAACCGACTCAGTCAACTCAAATGCCGCGTCAAAATCTTCACTAATCACACAGCAAAAATGCTCATCATCCATTGGACGGTCAAGTGCAATAACTGGCGTGCCCGAGTTTTGCAGCTTTAAGTAATACTCACTGGCAGCCGGCATGCTACTTGCGACAAACAATGCGTCAATACGACGGCTAACCAATGCCTCAGCCACTTTCTCTTCCGTTTGCGGATTATCATCCGAGCAACCAATCAGGATTTGGTAACCTGCTTTACGAGAGTTTTGCTCTATCAGTTTTGCTAAACGTGCGTAACTGGTGTTCTCTAAGTCTGGAATGATCAAACCGAACGAACGCGAGTTTCCCGCACGTAAAGAAGAAGCCGCGTGATCCGGTTTGTAATTATGCTGCTCTACCACCGCCATGACTTTCTTTTGAGTCTTTTCGCTGATGCGGTATTTCTGCGCTTTCCCGTTAATCACATAGCTTGCTGTCGTCTTTGAAACCCCAGCTAATTTCGCTATTTCATCCAGTGTCATATTCTAAGCCCTATTCTGTGCGCAGGATCATATTAATACATCAACGATCCTTCGATAAGTTGAATTATATGCTGAACCGATTCAGTATAAAAGCTGAAAGGATTCAGCAAAACTTAAAAATTGACGAGAATCACCAAAAAACAGCAAGTGAGGTTTGCTTTGCTAGGCTTTAGGGGCAATCAATCACTTGATGATTAAGTTTTGATTTTAAAAACAGTTTCGCTGAGTGTTTTAAAAAATTTAACCAACTGCTGAATCGATTCAGTTCATTGTTAAAGCTAAGCAGTTTCGTAGCAAATAACGCTGGTTAACAGGAACAGCAGTTCAGCAAAGAATAGATAAACAAGGTTACGCATCGAAGAACGAGCCGCGTAGCCAAGATGAATTAGAAATAGATACCTTAAGGCTGGAGAAGCACCATGCTTAAGCTAAGTAAGAACGACATTACCCTATCTCAATCCGCTACAGATAAGTTTGAAGCGATTAAAAACATCGCTCAAAGCCTGACAGACAAGGGGCTGGTAGAACAAGGCTATGTAGAGGGCATGCTAAACCGTGAAAACCAAAACTCAACATTCTTGGGTAACGGCATCGCGATTCCTCACGGCACCACAGACACACGCTCAATGGTTAAAACCACGGGTGTTGCGGTTCACCACTTCCCAGAAGGTGTTGAATGGGGTGACGGCAATAAGGTTTTCGTCGCTATTGGTATCGCGGCAAAATCAGACGAGCACTTGGGCATCCTAAAGCAGCTAACAAAAGTATTGGGCGCAGACGGTGTTGAAGAGCGCTTACGCAATGCGAAAAGCGAAGATGACATCATTGCCCTACTTCATGGTGACGTTCAGCTAGAAGCAGATTTCGATGCCTCTCTAATTCAACTTCTCTTCCCTGCAAGCGACATGGTTCAAATGAGCGCGGTTGCAGGTGGCCTACTTAAGAATACAGGTTGTGCTGGTGCAGAATTCGTTGCGGATCTTGTGACGAAAACACCGACGCACCTTGGTCAAGGTCTGTGGCTAGTCGGTAGCGATAAGCAAGTAACTCGCACTGGTGTTTCTTTTGTATCAACAGCGAATGACTGTGAGTTTGAAGGCGAGAAAGTTCGTGCTCTAGTTGCGTTTGCTGCTTGCAATAACGCGCACCAATCGATCCTAAGCACAATTTCAAAGCTTGTGTTTAACAACGAACACAACAAGTTACTTGATGCTTCTGCAGAGCAAGTTCTAGCGTTATTCAAAGGCGAAGAAGTAGCAAGCGAAGCATCTGAAGATGGCAACACTGCAGTTTTCAAGATTAAGAACGCGCACGGTTTGCACGCTCGTCCGGGGGCAATGCTGGTCGCGGAAGCGAAGAAATTCGAATCAACGATCCGCGTTGCTAACTTAGATGGCGACGCTAAACCGGTAAACGCAAAGAGCCTAATGAAAGTTATTGCGCTTGGTGTAAAACACGGTCACCAGCTTCAATTCTCTGCTGAAGGTCCAGACGCAGCACAAGCTCTCGAATCCATCGGTAAAGCAATTGCTTCTGGTCTTGGTGAAGGTTAAGGGACGGATTCATGACAGCAACAATTTCATCGACAAAAGCAACAAACAAAGTCGTGACCATTACGCTTAACCCTGCCCTTGATCTAACGGGTTCACTGGATTCACTAAAAGTGGGATCGGTCAGTCTAGTAGATAAAAGCAATCTGCATGCTGCTGGTAAAGGCGTAAATGTCGCCAAAGTTCTGAGTGACTTAGGTGCGGACGTAACAGTGACTGGCTTTCTAGGCAAAGACAATCCTGAACTGTTCCATCAGCTTTTCGACGACATCAAGGTTCACAACGAGTTTGTTGAAGTCGAAGGCGCAACGCGCATCAACGTAAAACTGGTTGAGGCAGATGGTCAAGTCAGCGATATCAACTTCCCTGGTGTGCAAGTCACGCCAGAAGAAATCGCTCGCTTTGAACAAACCCTATTCCGCCTTGCAGAAACACACGATTACTTTGTTCTTGCCGGCAGCCTACCTGGCGGCGTAAGCGCAGAGCAATGTGCAACGTGGATTGAAGCGCTGCACCAACAAGGTAAGAAAGTGCTTTTTGATAGCAGTAAAGCCGCATTACGTGCAGGCATCGAAGCGCATCCTTGGTTGATCAAGCCAAACGATGAAGAACTCAGTGATTTTGTTGGCGAACATCTAGCCACACCAGAGCAATGCCAAACCGCGGCGCAAACACTTAGCGATAAAGGCATTGAGAACATTGTTGTGTCAATGGGCGCTGACGGTGTGATGTGGCTTAACCAAGGTGAATGGCTACGCGCACAACCACCAAGAATGAATGTTGTAAGCACAGTTGGTGCAGGCGATACGCTTGTTGCGGGCTTGTGCTGGGGTCACATGCAAGTGATGCCGAAAAACGATTTACTCCGCTTCGCTACCGCGCTTTCTGCTCTTGCAGTTAGCCAAGTTGGCGTAGGCTTAACCAGTCAGGAAGAACTGGAGAACATCAAGCTCCAAACACAAGTAACCGAGCTTTACCCTAATACTAACTTAGACAAAAACTAAGGAACAGAAGGTTATCAGTATGAATATTGCCATCATTACAGCTTGTCCAAGTGGTGTTGCGAACAGCATCATTGCGGCAGGTCTACTAGAACAAGCAGCCGCTAAGTTAGGTTGGAATGCGAAGATTGAATGCCAATCAAGCGTGATTGAACCAACTCGACTAACAGACGCTGACATTGAACAAGCAGAAGCGATCGTAATTGCGGCTAACACTCCAGTTGATACTTCTCGTTTCGTAGGTAAAAAAGTCTACTTATCAGATATCAGCGACGTAGCTAAAGACGCATCTGCTTTCCTACAAACTGCAGTAGAAAGCGCAGCAACCTTAGCGCAAGCAACAACTGTTGCGGCACCAGTTGAAAGTGCATCAGCGACGAAGAAAATCGTTGCAATTACGGCATGTCCAACAGGCGTAGCGCATACCTTCATGGCGGCGGAAGCACTGGAAGAAGAAGGCAAACGCCGCGGTCACCAAATCAAAGTGGAGACACGTGGTTCAGTAGGCGCGAAAAACCAACTCACTGACCAAGAAATCGCAGACGCAGATTTGGTAATCATCGCTGCCGACATCGAAGTGCCACTAGACCGCTTCAACGGCAAGAAGATGTACCGCACTAAAACAGGTCCAGCTCTGAAGAAAACCGCAGAAGAGATGGACAAAGCGTTTGAACAAGCAACCGTATACCAACATTCTGGCTCATCAAGCGCGTCATCAGCGACTGAAGAGAAGAAAGGCGCATACAAACACCTAATGACAGGTGTATCGCACATGCTCCCTGTGGTTGTTGCTGGTGGTTTGATCATCGCCCTATCCTTCGTATTTGGTATTGAAGCGTTTAAAGAAGAAGGCACATTAGCGGCTGCTCTGATGAACATTGGTGGCGGCTCCGCTTTTGCTCTGATGATTCCTGTACTTGCAGGTTACATCGCATTCTCAATTGCTGACCGCCCAGGTCTGGCTCCGGGTCTTGTCGGCGGTATGCTTGCAAGCTCAACTGGCGCTGGTTTCCTTGGTGGTATCGCTGCGGGTTTTATTGCTGGTTATGCCGCGAAGTTCCTTGCAGATAAAGTGAAACTTCCACAATCGATGGAAGCACTTAAACCGATTCTGATCATCCCATTTGTGGCAACCTTGTTCACTGGTCTAGTTATGATTTACATCGTAGGTGGTCCGGTATCAGGCATCATGAACGGTCTGACAGACTTCCTAAACAACATGGGTTCTGACAGTGCTGTACTACTAGGTATTATCCTTGGCGCAATGATGTGTTTCGACTTAGGTGGTCCAGTAAACAAAGCAGCTTACGCATTCGGTGTAGGTCTATTGGCTTCTCAAACTTACGCTCCTATGGCTGCAATCATGGCGGCAGGCATGGTCCCAGCACTTGGTATGGGTCTTGCGACATTTATTGCGAAAAACAAATTTGAACAAAGCGAGCGTGAAGCAGGTAAAGCATCATTCGTTCTTGGTTTGTGCTTTATCTCTGAAGGTGCAATCCCATTTGCAGCGAAAGATCCAATGCGTGTAATCCCATCATGTATGGCGGGTGGCGCACTAACGGGTGCACTATCTATGCTATTCGGTGCAAAACTAATGGCACCACACGGTGGTCTGTTCGTACTGTTAATCCCTAATGCAATTTCTCCGGTATTGATGTACTTGGTAGCAATCGCAGCAGGTACAGCGGTAACAGGTTTCACTTACGCGTTCCTAAAGAACAAAGCAGAAGCGAAACAACAAGCTGCTGCTTAATCTCCAACGGTCAGCTTGTGCTCACCTAAGCAACGATTGATTAACGATTAACAATGCCTCCCTCGATTTGGCATTCGACACCTCCCTCTGCTTCGGCATTGGGAGGTGTTTTTTATTGTAGAGAGGCGAACAGAAGCGTGGTCAGATAACTAAATATGAAAAAACGAATGGATGACTAAATGCGGTAACAAACAAAGTTACTTTCCTCTGCTTCGCTTTGATTGAAAAAGAACAAACGGTCATTTTCAACTTTATAAATAAAGTCCGTTTTCGTTCCAACATACGAGTTCATATCGCGGATAAACACTTCACTTTCTGTCGGTTGGTGATTCCAGCTTACCTTTTGATAATCCACTGATAACTCATGTCCATCGACCTTATACTTCCCATTGAAAATCATTTCGTATTCTTTACTTTCACCCGTCTTAGTCAGAAGTGAACCTTTTTGAAAGATATACATATCCCTATCGGAGCTAAACACCACTACAGAGCGATCTTTGATGTACTCGTATCGTCGATAGCCTTTCGTGATAAAGTCCTCTTCATAGGTCGCACAAGCCCAGCGGGACCCAGTAATCTCATCCGACTGAAAGTACTTTTGATGTACGACAACGCCAACTAAAACGAGTGTCAATCCGATATTAAGCACGGCAAGTTTGTTTATTTGCATATTGCGTCCGCCCTCCTCATGCTCTCCAAGATGGTCTCTTTTAACGATTCAATCTCAAGTGAGAAGTTAATGTAGTTGACGTTCTTATTGCTATTTTTAGCAAACGCAAAGGCACGCAAAATGTACGCACCTTCTTGATAAGCGGATTCGGAAACTCGTAAATAAACAATTGCCGGACAGACAGGAAATGAATCCTCATTCAGACTGGTTGCCAAAGCCAAAAGATTAAGCTCATCATGTTTGAGGTCGTAAAAATAAAAGTCCGTTTCAGAGACGGAAAAGTCGTGATATTCAGAATTATTGAGGAAATCAGGATGTGGCGCGAAAGGACGAAAATACAATGCTGATCCAAGTGCTAAAACAAGTAGCAAGCTCAGTATTGGTGCCAAGTTCAATGCCTTACCTCGCGATTCAGTTGGTCTTTGAACGGAAGTTCTAACCGTTTCGGCGGACTCTGGTTCCAATGTTTCTAAATCCGGGATCTGCACTTTTTGTTTAGTGGGTTTAGCGTCGTCATCAATTTCTAGTAAATAGCCAATTTTGCTAACGGTTTTTATCTTTACGCCTTTTGCATCCAACTGCCCTAGCTTCTTTCTCAAGCCCGAGATGACATTAGTTAGTGCTTGATCCGTGACTACCGAACCATCCCAACACGTTTCAAATAACTCCTCTCGAGTGACATGAACACCCTGCTTTTCAATCAACAGGTTCAACACTTGATAAGGGAGCGGTCTTAACGGTACATCACTGCCTCGTGAATTGGACAATTTCCTTGTCGTCGGATCGAGGATTAAATTGGCGAAATAGATTCTATGCATACAGTCTCACTATTTTCTCAACTCCTTGAATTATAGGTTAGGTTTGCAAAATCAAATCAGAAATCTCTCAGTGTTCACAATTCACACCATCGCACTGAATCACCCAGCAGCTCTGCATTGCATCATTAATAAATTACGATGAACAGCCACTGATTACACAAAAAACACACAATTTCGTAAGTATCTAAATCGATTGAAATTATTTGGTTTTTGTTTACTTTTAGTTTAGTTTTTCATCGCCTCACTCGGATAATGAACACTGTTTTAAACACAACAAGACAGACAGTAATACAGAGGTAAATAACAATGAGAAAAGCAGTCATCCTTCTTCTAGCACTAGGCAGTATTCAAGCCCAAGCAAATGACTCAAAAGACGTGTCCGGTTTTTATTTGGGAGGTGGTATCGGTAATACTACCTATAGCGATGATGACCCATTCACACAGCTCGATGGTGACGGTACAACCTTTAAACTTATCGGAGGGTATCAGTTCAATCGTATCGTTGGTGTTGAAGCTCAATACACAGATTATGGTGCTATTAAGCTTAAGCACACCCCGTTAGATTTGGATGTAAACAGTGTCTCCGTCGCGGCAAATATTGGTTATACCTTCGACAACGGTTTGCGACCATTTGCGACATTAGGCTTGGGATATATCTCGGTTGATATCCCGGAAGGGTTAGGACCTGACGAAGACGAGTTATTACTTCGCGTCGGCGCTGGTCTTGAATATACACCACATCAGCTTAGCAACATCACTTTCCGTGCGGCGTATGAGATGGACCACTTCAACGTCGATTCAACCCGTTCGAGCAAAGATACCGAAATCCAGATCGGCTCCTTCTATGCGGGCGCAACGTACAAGTTCTAATAATCAAAGAAAAAGCAAACACATAGAAACCACAAAGGGCGACACTAATTTTAATAGCTGTCGCCCTTTTCTTGTTCGGGTCTGTTTAACCGATACTTATTTTTTCATCATGTACTTTTGTACGACCTACTTCTGCATCGGTACCGCTTCAATATCGACATCCCCCGTGTTCATGTCTACCGTCGCTTGGTAGACACTGTGTGGGTCGCCGTAATGCTTAAACGTAAAATGATAAACATTGGCTGGCGTCCAAATTTCTTGGTCTTCTGCCGGCATAATGTCATAACCATCTTGCTGGTACAGTTCAGTTGCCATCACATAAGCAAGCGCAGTCTGTACCTTAGTATCACGGTCAATTTTTGGCTCTAACGACGGGTTACTTGGGTAAGTGTTACCATTGAAGCTCATTTGACGATAAGCGCCGTTGCTCCACACAATAAAGTCTTGCCAACCATTGCTGTAACTGTCAGCCAACACAACAGGCGTTCTAGTAACTGACATGCGGTTAAGAACCTTGCCGTTGTTGTCAAACATATACGCGCTACAACCGCCACTGCCGCAGAAATAGCGATCTTGAAGCAATACAAAGTGCTCCGCTACTCCATCGCTATTTAAATCCGCGGAGCCTGTTAGGTAACGAATTTTATCGTTTTCTAGAGAAAGCCCTTCTGGATTCAAAATGCTTTGGTCGATCCAAGTCGCGATAGTTGCCGCATCGACACTTTTGATTTCCACAGGTGCTTCAGAAGCTGTGGTATTTGTAGAAACACTGTCTGTAGAAGAACAGCCAATAAGCGTTAGTGAACCTAGAAGGAAGAGTCCGTGTAATCCACGATTTATCATTTGCGTTCGCTCTTTTAATCATGATGTTTTGTTAGTATACGCATCATTTATCAATCGCTTGCAAGAAAATCATAAAAATCCGTTAAGTGTTCACCAAACCACCCACTTTGTCTTTTTCGCTTTTATCTACTCTTTTTCTTCTCAAATCTCGTTTCTCATCCCTATACGCCAAGATCAAAAAAGCCCTGAGGAAAATCCCCAGGGCTAGGCAGGAATCTGACAGAAGTCAGGTTGGTCCCTTATGCAGTGGTTGGTTTGATCTTAAACAGAATTGCAAACATGACTGGAACGACAATCAATGTTAGCACTGTAGCAAAACCAAGGCCTGCCATAATCGTAATCGCCATTGAACCGAAGAAAGCATCAAACACGAGTGGAATCATACCCAGAATCGTTGTCAGTGCTGCCATACTTACTGGACGAACACGGCTAATCGCACTATCAACAATGGCTAAGTAAGGATCCTTGCCTGATTCAAGCTCAAGGTTAATCTGGTCTAGAAGTACGATACCGTTTTTCAGAATCATACCGCTTAAGCTCAGCAGACCAAGGAAAGCAGTAAAGCTGAATGGCATGTTTGTCGTCAGAAGACCAAACGCCACACCGATGATAGACAACGGCACCGTGAACCAAATAACCAGTGGTTTCTTTAATGAGTTAAACAGAAGCATCGTAATGATGAACATCAATAGGTAACCCATTGGCAATGAGCCAAACAGCCCTTCTTGCGCATCTTTTGATGACTCGTATTCACCACCCCAAGTAATTTCGTACCCTTCTGGAATGTGTAGCGCCATCACTTTTGGTTGTACACGAGCAAACAAGCTTGCCGCGGTATCGTCACTCAATACGTCGTGGTCAGCCAGTACCGTTAGAGTACGTTTACGGTCACGACGTTGAATCAACGGCTCATCCCAATCCAATTTCACACCGTCAATCACTTGATCAACTGGGATGTACGTCTGTAACGATGGACTCCAAATGTTCACGTTTTGCAGCGATTCAAAGTCAACACGCTCCGCTTCTGGTAGACGCGTCATGATAGGCAGAATATGCGTACCATCGCGTAAGAAGCCTAGTGTGCTACCGCCAAACGCCATTTGTAGCGTACTTGAAAGATCTTGCTTCGAAATACCTAAGCGACGCGCTTTTGATTCGTTAAATACCGGTACAAGCTCTTTAGTACGCTCACGCCAATCATGACGAATATTGCGAGCGCCTGGGTCAGTGTGCAGAATGTCTTCTACTTGTACTGCTAGCTCACGCAGCACTTGTGGATCTGGACCAGTAATACGTGCCTCAATCTTAGAAGCTGGCGACGGACCAAACTCCATCAGCTTGAACTGGAACGTTGGCTTATCAAACGTCTTCGCTAGATTGTCGTCTAGCTTGTGCAGAAGCTTGAACATGTTGTCACGGTCCGTAGTACGAACTTGGAACTGTGCGTAAGCTTCGTAACTCTTTTCCGGCTGGTAAGTCAGAGCGAAACGCTGCAAACCTTGACCAATCGAGGCAGAAACAAAATCAATATCATCTTGAGTACGAATGTAGCTTTCTACTTCTTCTGCTTTCTTGATGGTTTCACGAATATCTGTGCCTTCAGGCATCCACATATCAACGTAGAACATCGGTGTATTTGAAGGTGGGAAGAACTGTTGCTTAACACTACCAAACGCAACCACTGCACCCACAAGCAACGCCACCATGCCTGCAACGGTCAACCAACGGAAACGAAGAGCAAGCTTCAAAGACGCACCAAATGCAACGAATAACCAGCCTTTGTATGGGTCTTCGTCTTCAGCATCCGCGCCTTTGTCTTCTTCTTTCAATAGAAGATCCGCTAGGAAAGGCGTTAGCGTAATTGCAGTAATCCAGCTTAAAAATAGCGAGAAACACAATACCCAGAACAACGAGCCCATAAACTCACCCGTCGCGTCTTGAGATAAACCGATAGGTGCGAAAGCAGTGATCGCAATAACGGTAGCACCAAGTAATGGCCACTGGGTTTGTTTTACAATATCCGTTGCCGCTTGAACTTTAGTACGACCCTTCTTAAGACCAACCAATATCCCTTCGACAACAACAATGGCATTATCCACCAGCATACCGAGGGCAATGATAAGTGCCCCCAGCGAGATACGGTGCAGCTCGATATTGTTGTAGTTCATTAATATGAAGGTGCCGAATACCGTCAACAGCAGAACCAAACCAATGATCAAACCACTACGCAGCCCCATGGTGAACAACAGTACAATAATTACGATCGCAACCGCTTCTGCCAAGCTAATAACAAACGCTTTTACCGAGTCATCCACTTCTTGTGACTGGTTGTAGAAATAGTTCATATCGATACCAGCAGGCTTGATCGTTTCAAGGCTTGCCAGTTCCGCTTCAATACGTTGCCCCACTTCTACCACGTTCACACCTGATGCAAACGAGATACCAATGTTGATCGCTTTCTTACCGTTGAACAATAGAACATTACCCGGCTTTTCTTGAATGCCACGGCTGATGGTTGCAACATCTTTTAGGCGGATCAGATTACCTGTATCACGACCGTGAATAATCAGGTTTTCCAAGGCTTCTACGGTGTTTAGCGTGCCGCTAGGACGAATAATTAGACTCTCGCCGTTCACCATCACTTCACCAGCAGAAACCACATTGTTCTGTTGGTTCAGCAAACCAGAGATCACGTTCATGTCGAGGTTAAGCGCAGCTAAACGATCAAGAGAGATTTCAACGAAAAGCATCTCTTGCTGATCACCAGCAATGTCCACTTTGCCCACACCGTCGATAAGTTCAAGCTCACGCGTAAGTTGGTCCGCGTAACGCTTTAGTTCGATGTAATCGTAGTCATCACCTGTGAGCATTAACATCACGCCGTACACGTCGCCAAAGTCATCAATGATTTGCAGAGATTGAACACCTTGCGGCAAAGTTGGTTGCAAATCGTTGATCTTACGACGCATTTCATCCCAGATCTGCGGCAGTTCATCAGGACCGTAGTCCATCTTCATGCTCACCATAATCTGTGACATACCACTTGAAGACGTTGACGTAATCTTATCGATATAAGGCAACTTACGGATCTCTTTTTCAAGCGGATAAGTCAGTTCTTCTTCCACTTCTTTAGAGGTCGCGCCCGGATAAGTCGCAATCACCATCGCATCCTTAATGGTAAATGCCGGGTCTTCTAATCGACCAAGTTCTAAGAACGACGTTACACCGCCGATCGCAAGAATAACGATAAACAGCCAGCTGATGACTTTGTTCTTAATTGAGTATTCAGCAATGCTCATTATTGTACTTTCTCCACCACGTCCACATGCTTACCTTCACGAAGTTTGCGTAAGCTGGAATTCACTAATACATCGCCTTGAGCAACACCCGAGGACACAATCGCACCTTCACCATTAACTTGATTGATGGTCACGGCAACTTTTGTGACCGCGTCACCATTTAATTTCCAAACGAAAAACTCACCGTCATGACTGCCCGCTTGCAGCGCTGTCATTGGGATGTTGTAGCCATCAATAGACGTAATGCCTGCCGCTACCATATCAACCGACACGCTTACGCTTGTGCCCGGCAAAATCTCTTGCTCAGGCTGAGGCATCGTCAGGTACATTTGGTAAGTTTGTGTTTGGGCATTTGGCTCACTGGTGTGCTCCAAGTAGTTCAACTGATACCGCTTTTCATCACCAGAGAACGTTGCTTGAGGTTGGTAACTCATGCTTTGAGTGTTTGGATTCACCATTGCTAATACGTTATCTGACAGTTCAATACGAACGTACACTTTGTCACTTTGATAAAGGTTTAGAACCGGCTCACCAATCGCAACACGCTCGAAACGCTCTTTAAATACGTCAGAAACTTTGCCTGCAAACGGGGCAAACAAACGGGTGTAATTCAACTGGTTTGTCGCGTTATAGAAGTTCGCTTCTGCCAGCTCCTTGTTTGCCGTTAGTTCGTCTAGCTCCGCTTTCGAAATCATTTGGCGGCTGTGCAACTCTTCCCCACGTTTAAGCTGACGAATAGCAAGCGTGTATTGCGCCTCGGCATCATTGACTGCTTGCTTCTCTTTACTGTCATCAAGCTTAGCGATCATCTGACCTTCTTTGACTGTGTCACCAGCTTTCACCAACACATGTTGCACCTCACCGGCTCGACGAAACGCAATCGGAGTTTGTTCAGCAGGCACTACTTGTCCCTTAAAGGTACGGAACTGGCTCTTTACTGGAACATCGACAGAGACCGTCGACACATACAAAGGTTGTTCAACAACTGCCCCTTCGTTGCTGTTACAACCAGTCAGCACTGCAAGCGCAATAGCAGAAACTGTAAATAGTGAACGTTTCATTAAATACCTTCCTCACGAACCCAAGCTTTCACCACTTGACCTTCAACTAGGCGCTCAACACCCGCGATGACAACATAATCGTTCTTGTCTAGACCCGACTCCACACCACCATTTTTATTTAGTGACAAGGTCACTTTATTCACCTGTTGTGTTTCACTGTCCATCACCCAAACTTCGCCTTGAGTTTCGCTTTTGCTTACCCACGCCGCGCTTGGCAGCATTACAGCATCCGAAACATTTTGCTTAGCGATATGAACTTGACCTGTCATGCCCGTCAGCAAGTTACGATCAGACGGACGAGTAATGGTCACAATCGCTTCATAACTGTTAGTGTCTGCGTTTGGCTGAGTCGAAATCTCTTTGAATGTGCCTTGAATGCGATTGTTTGGTTCGCTGTCCATCGTTACCCACATTTCCGCGTCTTTTAATGTGTTCAGTGACACCGCTTCTGCATACGTGACGGGCAAAGTGAACGACACATCCAACGTGGTATTGTCGATAAGGTTTAGAATTTCTTGTTTCGCCGCGACAACTTGGTACGGCTTCACGTAGGTGTAAGAAACCACACCATCAAACGGTGCATGAATCTCTGTGTAGCTTAAGTCTGTTTTTGCTTGCTCAAGGTTTGCCAGTGCGGCTTTGTACTGGGTTTCTTGCTGGTCATAGCTATCAGTACTGATCAGCTTCTTGTTGTACAAACTTTTCGAGCGTTCCCATTGGGTTTTCGCTAACGAATATTGCGCTTGCGACGCATCAAGCGCCAATTGCAGATCTTTTGGGTCTAGCGTTGCAAGGACATCGCCCTGCTTCACTTCCTCGCCCATTCTGACGATCAACTTCTCAATTTCGCCACCAACCTGAAATGAAAGTTGGGCTCTGTACGTTGCATCTATTCGCGCAAGGAATGCATCGGAATCGGCAACAGTCAGATCATTAACAGCAAGTAATTTTACAGGTTTGATTAATGGCTCGGACGGTTCTGATACGGCTTTGTTACACCCTTTCAGCATCGTAGCGAGGCTCAATGCCACCGCTGCTCCGACAAATGTGCGCTTTAGGTATTGTTTTCGCACTGGCTTTCTCCATCGACTTTTTATTTACTACACAGCCGTGCAGTATAAGAATAATGAAAAAATGATCAACATATTTTCCATGTGGATAATAAAATAATTAGTCAAATCGTCCGGTTTCTGGTAAAAATAGGCGCGTTGAATAATATTCGGGAAAATTCGAACTATGACAGAGAGAAAGCAAGGCCGTAGGAGTGCTGAAGCCGCTGAGCAAACTAAGTGCCTGATTCTTAGAGTCGCGGCAGATATGTTCTGTGAGTTAGGTTATGAACGAGTTTCGCTTCGAAACATCAGTGAAAAGGCTGGTGTCTCCCAAAGTTTGATTCGCCACCACTTCGGAAGCAAAGAGAAAATCTGGCAAGCCGTAAGTGATGCCATGGACGAGTTCATGCAGGGTTACATGGCGCAGCTGGTTAACGAAATGCCAGCAAACACCCCGTCTAATCAAAAGATTTACCTATTCATGGTAAGAATGCTAGCGTTTGCGCTGGTTAACCCTCACCCAGTGCAGATGATTGCTGACGCGATTCGCCAAGGCGATGATGCGCTACTGCAATACTTCTTAAGATCGAAAGACGAATTTGCAGCGATTTTTACCGACCTCTTTGCTGACTACAATGTTGAGTACCCTGAATACCAAATCGATCAGTGGGAATCAAAATGGCAAATGCTGGTATTTGCTCATGGCGCGATTAGCCTAGCTCCAATGATGCAAGAGACATGGCCAGAAGACGCAAACAACCGCGACAAGATGCTGATCAGACACTGGGAATTGTTCAACACCATCATGGCAAGCCAATTTAGTGTGAATAAAGAAGACATGATTCACCCAGACAAATTGAGTGAAGTGGTTATCGATATGTGTTGCCCGATTGAAGAATTAAGCGCGTAATCAACACCTTCAGAATAACGTAAAAATGCCGAGCAATTTGCTCGGCATTTTTGTTTATACTTTTCGTTTCAAAGAGGAAACGAAATGGAACCTACTTAATAGTTGCTTATTCCTAAACGCGACACTATAGCTATACAGCGCGTGGGAAGTAGATTCCTAGTCTCGCTTTGGCTCGCTGAAATGACGAGCTTTAATTAACCACGGTAGTAGCGTTGCGGTACGAAAGGCATTTTTTCTACCGTCATTGGTAGCATCTTGCCGCGTACTTCTGCAAATAGCTCTGTACCGATAGCCGCAAGATCGGCGCGCACGTAACCCATAGAAACTGGCTTACCAGCATTTGGACCTGCTGTACCACTGGTTACTACACCAATCTTGTTGCCATCTGCATCGTACAGTTCTGCACCTTCACGCACAGGCGCTTTTGTTTGACCAACCAAGCCAATACGCTTACGAGCAACGTCTTTTGTTTCGATCTGCTTAAGAATGATGTCTGCACCAGGGAAACCACCCGCACGCTCACCATCTGCGCGACGTACTTTTTGGATGCCCCATAATAGGCTTGCTTCAACAGGAGTCGTCGTTGTATCTAAGTCATGACCGTATAGACACAGACCACATTCAAGACGAAGTGAATCACGAGCACCAAGGCCAATCCACTCTACTTCCTCTTCGCCAGTTAGCTTACGAGCAAGCTCTTCTGCTTTGTCAGCCGGTACCGAGATTTCGTAACCGTCTTCGCCAGTGTAACCACTACGAGAAACAATGCACTCAACGCCTAGTAGTTCAACTTTGCGAACATCCATGAACAGCATCTCTGCTACTTCAGGAGCAAAACGCGCTAGTACTTCTGCTGCTTTAGGACCTTGAATCGCAAGCAGTGCACGATCATCGATGATTTCCAGCTCAACGCCGGAAGGAAGATGCGCTTGAAGGTGTGCAATGTCTTGCTCTTTACATGCTGCGTTCACAACCACAAACAGATGGTCACCAAGGTTCGCGACCATCAAGTCATCCATGATACCGCCCTGCTCATTAGTGAAGAACGCATAACGTTGCTTGCCTGCGCCTAGATCTACGATATCAACAGGAACTAATGTCTCTAGGAAAGCTGCCGCACCATCGCCAATCAAACGAAGTTGACCCATGTGAGAAACATCGAACAGACCTGCTGCATCACGTGTGTGTAAGTGTTCTTTCTTAACGCCTAGTGGGTATTGAACTGGCATGTCGTAACCCGCGAACGGGACCATCTTTGCGCCTACTTCAACATGAAGTGCATGCAGTGGTGTTTTCAGAAGTTCTTGAGTCATTTTCGTCTCCATTTAGATAGACCCGAGAATGCTGTCGGCATTCAATGTGTTTCCAATAATAAACACGCTTGATTCAATTTTGCACGAACAAGACATCGCTCGACTTTCAAAAGTGTGACTTTTAACATTTTAATCACAACAAAACGCACAAAAAAGGCGCTCTGTTGAGTGAGATATCATCAACAGAGCGCCATCATAACGCATTAAAAACAGATAGCAATCGTTTGCTTTCACTATAGGAAATTTACAACTATTTATCACTATTTGGCAGTCACCCACAAAATGTGCGCGTCTTCCTCACTCACACTGGTCAACATATGACCCATGTTCGCATCGTAATACACACTGTCGCCTTCGCTTAATACAACAGGCTCATAGAACTCAGAATAAAACATAACCTCACCTGATAAGATGAGTAAAAACTCTTCCCCATCATGGCGAACCCAGTCTTTGTATTCGTCAAAACTGCGCGCACGGATTTGGCTCTTAAAAGGCATCATTTTCTTATTGGAAAGTTGAGTCGCCAGCAGCTCGTGCTCGTAAGTTTGGGTTGGGTGCGGTTTGCCCTCTTTCTTTTTGGTCACATCGCGACGCCCTGTCGCCACCTTTTTCCTTGGCGGTTCAAATAGTTGCGGCATATCGATCTGCAATCCGTGAGCTAGCTTTTGCATCGCTTGGAACGTAGGAGAAATCTGTTCATTCTCGATCTTACTTAGCGTAGAACGCGCAAGTCCAGTACGTTGGCTCGCCTCTTCCAAAGTGATACCAAGTTTAGAGCGGATATCTTTAATGCGCTGACCGAGCTTAAGCGGTTCAATATTTTGGTCTTGTTGCTCTTTCGCCAACGTCATTGACGGGTATTCATCGTAAATGCTTTCTGCCATAAATCCCTCTGTAAATATCCTTTATTCCTTCCTATTAGCATTGTGCATGAACCCTATAATGGATAAAAGTCCACCGAGTTAATTAAAGCGTGCTCTTGTTAACAAAACCAGAAATCTCGTTTCCTATAGGAAATTTTTGGTTGATTGTTCGTTCCGCAAGCGCTATGTTACCAACTTGTTAGATGTAGAGATGCACATTTCCGTAAGAGATTGGACAAGAGAAACCACAATCCGACGGAGTTTTAACCCACTTATTCGGGTCGAAAGTCACTCTGTTCTGCTATGCAGTTCAGCTGTTTTGAGGACAAATGAGCCACCATCGCAATCAAACAACTATTTCTACTGCGGGTTCATTTTCAGATTTGGAAGGTCAACTACCATGAACAAGAGTTACCCTAACCACAGCTTGGAAAACTTTTTCTCTACCAACCTCTCCGCGACAGATGACGCTGTCTTTGCTGGAATTCAGGCAGAATTCGCTCGCCAAAACGAACAAATCGAACTTATCGCTTCTGAGAACATCGTGTCTAAAGCGGTAATGCAAGCTCAAGGCACATGCCTAACAAACAAATACGCTGAAGGTTACCCAGGTCGCCGTTACTATGGTGGTTGTGAGCACGTAGATACAGTGGAAGCCATTGCTATCGAACGCGCGAAAAAACTTTTCAATTGTGAATACGCAAACGTTCAACCACACTCAGGCGCACAAGCAAACGGCGCAGTAAAACTGGCACTACTTCAACCTGGCGACACTATTCTTGGTATGTCTCTGGACGCAGGTGGTCACCTAACACACGGTGCACGCCCTGCACTTTCTGGTAAGTGGTTTAACGCAGTTCAATATGGCGTTGACCGCGAAACACTAGAAATCAACTACGAAGACGTTCGCCAACTAGCACTTGAGCACCAACCTAAAATGATCATCGCAGGCGGTAGTGCTATTCCACGTACTATCGACTTCGCAAAATTCCGCGAAATCGCAGACGAAGTAAACGCGATTCTTATGGTCGACATGGCGCACATCGCCGGTCTTATCGCAACAGGCGCGCACCCTAGCCCGCTTCCTCACGCACACGTGGTTACGACTACAACCCACAAAACACTGCGTGGTCCACGTGGCGGTATGATTCTGACCAATCACGAAGACATCATTAAGAAAATCAACTCAGCGGTATTCCCAGGTCTACAAGGCGGCCCACTAATGCACGTGATTGCTTCTAAGGCAGTGGCGTTCGGTGAGGCGCTTGGTCCTGAATTCAAAACTTATATTGATTCAGTGATCAACAACGCAAAAGTTCTAGCGGAAGTATTGCAAACTCGCGGTTGCGACATCGTAACCGGTGGTACAGACACGCACCTAATGCTGGTTGACCTTCGCCCTAAAGGCTTGAAAGGCAACAAAGCAGAAGAAGCACTAGAGCGTGCAGGTATCACGTGTAACAAAAATGGCATCCCATTCGACACAGAGAAGCCTATGATTACATCGGGCATCCGTTTAGGAACGCCTGCGGGTACAAGCCGCGGCTTTGGCGCTGAAGAATTCAAACTCATCGGTAATTGGATTGGTGACGTACTGGACGGTTTGGTTAACAACCCAGAAGGTGACGCAGAAGTAGAAAAACGCGTACGCAAGCAAGTGAAAGAGCTTTGCAGTCGTTACCCTCTTTACCAATAAAAGATTTATTAAATCAGAAACTATCCTGACAAGTTATTTGGAGATTAAGCAATGGACAAAACACTGAAGTTTACAGATAGCCACGAGTGGGTACGTGACAACGGTGACGGCACAGTAACTATCGGTATTTCAGAGCACGCTCAAGAGATGCTAGGTGACGTAGTTTTCGTTGACCTACCAGACGTGGAAGATGAAGTCGAAGCGGGCGAAAGCTTTTCTTTGGTTGAGTCAGTAAAAGCCGCTTCAGACATCTACTCACCAATCACTGGCGAAGTAGTTGAAATCAACGAAGAGCTAGAAGACAGCCCAGAGCTAATCAACGAAGAACCATACGAAGGTGGTTGGATTGTGAAAGTGAAGCTTTCAAACCCATCTGAGTTGGATGACTTAAAAGATGCGGAAGAATACCTAAGCTCTATCGAAGAAGAGTAATTAGGATGAGACGAAAGCTGTCCCCTAGCATAACGATTAGTGGACAGCTTTTTTTCTAGGTTCGGACGTATAATTTAGATTATCAGTAGCGTAAATCCGTTACCCGAACCAAGGAGTAGGTAAAGGACAATGACTGAATTACTTCAAAGCCTCAGCACACAGAATGAGTTCGTTGCTCGCCACAATGGACCAAACAAATCTGACCAACAAAAAATGTTGGAAGCGATCAACGCAGTAAGCCTTGATGCACTTATCGACGAAACTGTACCAGCGCAAATTCGCCTAGAGCAGCCAATGAGCTTGGCAGAAGCGAAAAGCGAAGCAGACATGCTGGCAGCAATGCGTAAGTTCGCCGATCAGAACCAAGTTAAACGTACATTCATTGGCCAAGGTTACTACAACACCTTCACGCCAAACGTAATCCTACGTAACGTGATGGAAAACCCAGGCTGGTACACCGCTTACACCCCTTACCAACCAGAGATCTCACAAGGTCGTCTAGAAGCGCTTCTAAACTACCAACAAATGGTAATGGATCTTACCGGTATGGAAATCGCGAACGCGTCACTGCTCGATGAAGCAACGGCAGCAGCAGAAGCGATGACACTTTGTAAGCGTGCGGGTAAGAGCAAGAGTAACGTATTCTTCGTTGCTGACGACGTTCACCCGCAAACCATCGAAGTGGTAAAAACTCGTGCGAAATTCATCGGCTTTGAAGTCCTCGTTGGTTCTCTAGAATCACTACCAGAGCAAGACGTATTCGGCGCGCTAGTTCAGTACCCAGGCACAACAGGTGAAGTTCGTGACCTAACGGACATCATCGCAAAAGCACAAGCGAACAAAACGCTGGTAACGGTAGCGACTGACCTATTGGCTTCTGCCCTACTAAAACCTGCGGGTGAAATGGGTGCAGACGTAGCAATCGGCTCGGCACAACGTTTCGGCGTTCCTATGGGTTACGGTGGTCCACACGCAGCCTTCATGGCAACACGTGACAAGCACAAGCGTACTATGCCTGGTCGTGTTATCGGTGTTTCTATCGATACCAACGGCAACCAAGCTCTTCGCATGGCAATGCAAACGCGTGAGCAACACATCCGTCGTGAAAAAGCGACATCAAACATCTGTACCGCTCAAGCTCTACTAGCGAACATGGCGTCTTTCTACGCGGTTTACCACGGCGCAGAAGGTCTACGCACGATTGCTCGTCGTACGCACCACATGACAGCCATCCTAGCTGCTGGTTTAACTAAAGGCGGCTTCGAGCTTGCTCACAACAGCTTCTTCGACACCATCACCATCAATACTGGTGCACAAACTGAAGAGCTATACGCAAAAGCACTAGCGGCAGACATCAACCTACGTAAGTTGGGTACTCAGCTAGGTGTAAGCTTCGACGAAACCACAACCGTGGCAGACGTAGAAGCCCTATTCGCAGTATTCGGCGTGAAAGAAGAAGTCGCAGCACTATCAACTGAAATTGCTGGCAACGAATTTGCAGCGATTCCAGAAGCACTGCGCCGCACAACAGAATACCTAACGCACCCTGTGTTTAACACACACCACAGCGAAACACAGATGATGCGTTACCTAAAACAGCTAGAGAACAAAGACTTCTCACTAACGCACGGCATGATCCCACTGGGCAGCTGTACGATGAAGCTGAACGCAGCAGCAGAGATGATTCCAGTAACTTGGCCTGAGTTTGGTTCGATCCACCCGTTCGCACCAGCAGAACAAGCAGCCGGTTACGCCGCACTAGCAAAAGATCTTAAAGAGAAGCTATGTGAAATCACAGGCTACGACGCATTCTCACTACAACCAAACTCTGGTGCATCAGGTGAGTACGCAGGTCTTATCGCGATTCAACGCTACCACGAAAGCCGTGGCGAAGGTCACCGCAACGTATGTTTGATCCCAAGCTCTGCGCACGGTACTAACCCTGCGACAGCATCTATGGTGTCAATGAAAGTGGTTGTTGTTAAGTGTGATGAAGAAGGCAACATCGACGTCACTGACCTAGCAGCGAAAATCGAGAAGCACAAAGACAACCTATCAAGCATCATGATCACTTACCCTTCTACGCACGGCGTATACGAAGAGCAAGTGAAAGAAGTGTGTGAAATGGTTCATGCAGCAGGCGGTCAGGTTTACCTAGACGGCGCAAACATGAACGCACAGGTTGGTCTAACAACGCCGGGCTTCATCGGCTCTGACGTTTCTCACCTAAACCTACACAAAACCTTCTGTATCCCACACGGTGGTGGCGGTCCGGGTATGGGTCCTATCGGTGTGAAATCGCACCTAGCGCCTTTCCTACCGGGTCACATTGAAAACGGTGCAGATGGCGAAAACTTCGCAGTATCCGCAGCAGATATGGGTAGCGCGTCTATCCTGCCTATCTCTTGGGCTTACATCGCAATGATGGGCGAAGCTGGCCTAACAGACGCAACGAAAGTAGCGATTCTGAACGCGAACTACGTGATGGAGCAATTGCGTCCTCACTACCCTGTTCTTTACCGTGGCTCAAACGGTCGTGTAGCGCACGAATGTATTATCGACATTCGTCCACTGAAAGAAGAAACAGGTATCAGCGAAGAAGACATCGCGAAGCGTCTAATGGACTACGGTTTCCATGCACCAACTATGTCGTTCCCTGTAGCAGGCACGCTCATGGTTGAGCCAACGGAATCGGAAGATCTAGAAGAGCTAGACCGCTTCTGTGATGCAATGATCGCAATCCGTGAAGAGATGGCGAAGGTTAAGAACGGTGAATGGCCGCTAGATAACAACCCGCTTGTTAATGCGCCACACACTCAAGTTGACCTAGCGAAAGATGAATGGGATCGCCCTTACTCTCGTGAGCTTGGCTGCTTCCCTTCTAAAGCAACCAAATCTTGGAAGTACTGGCCAACAGTAAACCGCGTAGATAACGTATACGGTGACCGTAACCTAATTTGCTCGTGCCCAAGCATCGATAACTACGAAGATTAATTTTTGTAGAGTCTAAATAGACAAAGGCCTGAAAGCGCTCCCGCTTCTCAGGTCTTTTTATTTTCTAACTGCAGTTTAGAAACTATGTAGCAGATTTTTCGTTTCAGTCAGTAAACCATCCGCACCGCAATAAAAATCACACCAGTAGATCTGTCTACTATTTGGGGATTTCATAATAGATAGACTCTGAACATGCCCACAACCTACACCCTATAAGTAACCCTCAAAATTTCTTTAAAGTTGGCTATAAGACTTTTACAGTCCTCTTGAGAAGCAAACGCTAACTAGAGGTTCGGACTATGCGTATTTCTAATTCAAAAGTTATCAAAGTCACAAATACAATTAGTTAGCTAAAAACAATTACTACCCACACTAAATATGGGTGTATTATGCCGATTATTTCATAATACTATCTGGAGCATCATAGTAGCCCATGGATCCCGTCTTAAAACCCCAACTATCCAATGCAGATGAAATAAAGAGTATTCTAAAAGAGTTACCAACGACGTTTTATCTAGAAGATGGTCGTCAAGTGAACACGCTACTTGTTTACCTTCCTTGTCACGAAGATGGAAAAGCTAGCTTGTCTGAGTTTTTTGAATGTATCAAAAATGGCATCCTACAAAACTATGTTTTTACATGTACCGAAATTGAAAAAAAACTTGGTAAAAGCAGTGAGACTGCGATGGACGAACTCTTTAACAAAGCTTTAAGAAAAATAAGTAAACATACAGCCCAAGGTGAACTTGGTGAACTAATTTTGTTCACATTACTTGACGTTTACTTATCAGCTCCAAAGATACTCAGTAAGGTATCGATGAAAGATAGAGCAACTATGCCTGTATTTGGGGCAGACGCCGTTCACGCTCAAATGGTTGATGGAAACTTTAGAGTTTATTTAGGTGAATCGAAACTTTACCAAAAGTTCAAGGCTGCAGCAGCAAGTGCTGCGTCCTCAATCAAGAGTGCAAAAGAAAAGTTTGGGGATGAGTTTGATCTCATTGAAAGCCATATGGACTTTCCTAATTTAGACGATGAACTTGAGGAATTGATATTAGATGCTCTAAACCCTTATACATCATCCGATAGTATTCAGCACATTCACTCTCCTTGCTTCATCGGCTTTACTCAGCCAGACATTATTTTTCAAAATGCTCCCGACTACATTGGTTCATATGAAAAAATAGCTAATGAGTACATCAACGACTTTTTTGGAAAAGTACAGAATAAGGGTCTTGATGTTAATGAAGTTACATTATTAATGTTGCCATTTACTTGTGTAAGCAAGCTGGTCGAAGAATTTATTGCTTACACAGGAATATATAAATGAACACTTTAGCAGATAAGGTAAACATCAAGATTTCTTCACACCCTGAGTTTAGTAAGGATAAAGAAACCCTCTTCAATACTTACGTAGCTTATCTTTTAAGAAACGAAATAGAGCTTGATAGGAACTTCGTAAAAAGAATAGTTTCTGTGATTCAATACTTTAGTAAGTCTACCGAACAAGAAACAAGGAGAGAGGCAGCTATTTTGCTGGCCATGCTACTTGATGTATCGGGAGACCTGTACCCTGAGTTAGTACCCATTGCTAAAAGCATGTTTATTGATTCAGGGGATTTTCCGAATATTTCTCTTCTAGAGCACCGTTATCCAGATGTGAAGATGGATTTGGGGTTTTATAACAATGCTAGGTTTGAGTTTAAGAAAAATCTCAACTCGGTTAAGGAACTTGACTTTCCATTGACCGATTTTCAAAGAATGCTGTGGGAAAACCTGGAGTCTGATGAGGATGTCCTCACTATCGCTCCTACTTCAGCGGGAAAGACTCATATAATATTGACATACTTAGTTAGAGAGGTATCTGAAAGCCCTAACGGTTCTTTCGCAGCAATTGTAGTCCCAACTAGGGCACTCATTTCTGAAGTATCTGGAAAGGTTTACGAAATAGCTAAAGGCTTTGGACAACACGAAAATATCGAAATATGCACAGTTCCACGAGATGACAAAGAATTTAGCGATAAAACGATTTTTGTTATGACACAAGAACGACTCTACGAGCTAATTCAGCGAGGAGACCTAAGCTTCAACTATTTATTCATAGATGAAGCTCATAACATTTCAGATAAAAGCCGAGGTGTACTTCTCCATTTGACTTTAGAAAAGCTTCTTGAAGACAGCTTTCCTCAAATCATTATTAGTATGCCTTCAGAAAGCTACAAGAACGCCTTTAGTTCAGTGTTTAGCGATATTGACTTCCACAAGGAGATAACAAGGCACTCACCTGTAGCAAAGATAATAATGTCAGTAAAACTGGCTGGTAGAAACATAGAGATATCGAGTAAAAACCTAAACCATACTGTAACTATACCAAAGGCTTTTACAGGGGTTAAGCTAGCAGACATAGTCTTAAGACTTGGTAAAGGACAAAGTAATATAATCTACAGAAATAAAACTAATTACTGTGAAGATACCGCAAGGGACATAGCAGAGCGAATCGATGAATTTGATGTTACAGATAACCTCGAAGAAGCGGCGGATTACATTGAAAGATTCATCCATGAAGAATTTAGTCTGGCAAATAACCTAAGAAAGGGAGTAGCTTTCCATTACGGCCCTCTACCAAGCTCTGTTAGAGTAATGATAGAGAATCTTGCGAAAGATGGAGAAGTTAACTTTATTGCATGTACTAGTACGTTAGCCGAGGGTGTAAACCTACCAGCTAAAAACTTATTCTTACAAAACCCAATACAGACCATTGTTGGAAAACCATCTGAACGCTTAGAAGATGTAAAGCTCAACAACATCACAGGTCGTGCTGGTCGAATGCTAGAACACTTCTCAGGAAACATCTTTCTCATTGATCCTGAAAACTGGACATTCAAAGATTACTTTGAAGACGATGAAGACGAAGAAAACAAACTACCTACATACTATAAAACCCTCAACACAGAGCTCACTGGAGTATTATATGCTCTATCTGGCACATATCCCCACGATGAGTCTGATCAATATAGGTTTTATACCATTGCGAACAAACTCATTAGGGAGTTCTCTAATGATGGACTAGAAAGCACCTTAGGCTCGAAAGAGTTATCTTTACGAGATGATGATATTGAGTTGCTATTGAAATCAGTAGATAAAGCTTACAGGTCGCTAAGAGTAGCACCGTTTACATTAGAAGCTAACCCAACTGTCGGTTACATCCAACAAAATAAATTGTTTAGCTTCTTAGATAATCTTGAAGACTTCAACGATTGGGTATTACCACATCCAAAGTCTCCTGATTTATATGAAGTACTACTTAGAGTAGCTCTTAAACTAAACGAACTGGGCGTATACATTAATAGTGATGAATACACAATCAATTACATATGCGTCATTTCATCTAAATGGGTTTCAGGAAAAAGCCTTAAAGAAATTATAACAGAACAGATTGCATGGGATAAAAGTAATACCGATTCTAGCAATGTTAACAAGTCTGTAAGAAACGTTATTAAAGTAATAAATAATGATATTAGGTTTATTTAGGCTTAGAAATGCTTTAAGCTGCTATCACTTGCTACTCACTAATAAAATGAATCAGAAAGGTACTGATAAGACAAGCGTAAAATTACATACCTATCTGGAGATCGGTGCTTGTGATGAAAACATGGTTAACCTTATCAATATGGGGCTCTCAAGAGAAGCTGCAAATGAGATAGAAGATTTGTTAGGAAGCACCTCAAAGATAGAAACCATATACCAGTTACTAGAGATGCTCGATTCTAAACCTCTTGACAACCTCCATCCAGTCACCAAGAGGGAGATAAGAACGCTAGCAGGCTAGCTGAATATTTGATGGATAGAGTCTAAAGCCGATCTTAAAACCTGCAATGAAGTATCTTGGTCAATATACTTATTTCTCAGCTTAAGATCGGCTTTATAATTCATAAAGGCGTTTCCAAAATCTAAATTAACTTTTTGGCCATCACTATCAACTCCTTTAACCTTAAGCAAAGTACACGCATCATTTTCAGACAAATAGTTAACAATTTCTATTAAACTTTCTTTATTTATGATGCTTTCAGGTTCATCGCTACAGTCTAAGTCGAGAGATAATTGAATATTATTGTCTATATAAGGAGCTGAGCCTAAATTCTTAATTAATAGTGGGGCATCATCAGATAAATCTGACAATGAAGACGAGTTTATTTTAAAATGAAGGCTACTATAATCTGGAAGTTCTCTTAGCTTATCGTATTCCTTTTCTTTCGGTATTAAAGATAGATCGATTTTCTCCGTCCGACTAGAATTAAACTGCTCTAAAGCGAATTTAGCCACACTTTTCAAGCTGCCAATAGGGCCTGTCGTAAAGCCAAGTATGAGTTTTTTCTCTGGAATTACACTGAAGTAGTAAGGATCGCCGATAATTCCTTGGTTTAAAGCTAGACCAGAAATTTCGCCATCTCGGGTTGCCTTTGTTTGCCAAGTATTCCTTTCTTTAACAACAGAAATAATGAAGCCATCGTTATGATTAGGGAGAGTTTTAATCAGATGCTTAACAGTTCTATTGGTTATAATTCTGGAGCACGATCCCCCTTCACAACTAACAGCGTAGTTGGCTGAAAAGCTATCGAAAAATGAGCTTGTTGCATCAATGGAAAAAAAACGTACAGTCACACTTTTTTTTAATTTGTTCATTTTAACTCCACTCAATTCCTAACAGAGTTATCGCCTGTATTAATGAACAGTATTTTAGCACGGTAACAACGATTGCGAAAGTTGAGTCACGATAATTTAAGACCTATATCTATGATTTTTCGGGCCTTGCTGTAGCCACTATTATCCCTACTCTATTCTGAAACGATAGATCTCACCTCCCATAACACATCACCACTAAACACCAAGCTTCAAGTTCGAAAAAGGCGAACCACTTGGCTCGCCTTTTCATTATTGGATGAGGTAACTGAGTTAGGATTGAGACATTTATTAGGGTGTTAAACCGAAGCTATTCAAGAGTGGATTATTCCTACCTCCCCTAGTCGCCAGTAAGGTTATTGCTCTTTACCACCGCAAGGTAGTTTTCAATCACTGGGTGATCGAACTGTTCCGATTCGTACATCACCCAGCGTTGGGCTACGGTGAGATCAGTAAACGACCCATCCTTGAAATCACCACGCCAACGGACATCAAACTCAGCGACATACTTACCTTCGCTAAGGTAAGAGACATCAATACTCTCGATCTCGTGGTCGTCAGACAACAATAAGTCATGTATCCAATGGTGCCATTCCATAAATTCTTGGCGAGAATGGATTTTGTAATCGGGAAAGTCGACTTGGATATTTTCATCAACGAGATCGGCAAATGCTTCTGCTGTCACTCGCACCTTTCCTACGGTTGCACGCTCATACATTGAGAACACGCGATATACAAAGCTCTTGATGTCGTTCTTGGTAAACTTGTGTTCCGCATACTGCTGAATCAATTTGTCGTAATCCGCCTTTTGATAATGCATTGTGGACACCTATTCCTTATTTAAGGCTTTGTAAGTAAGCCACGATTTCTGGTTTGTCTTCAGCGATTGCCTTTTCAAGTGGCGTATTACCATCTTTGCCTTTAATCGTGATATCACCACCATTGGCAACCAAGATTTTTAGTGCAGGTAGGTTGTTAGCCCATACCGCATCATGCAGTGGTGTGTATCCGTTTCTAGGGCCTACGGCGTTAACGTCATAACCTGCTTCAATCAGAAGTTCGACGATTCGCGTATTGTCTTGGAACATCGCGGCATGCAGTGCAGTTCCGCCGTAAGAATCTCTCTCATCTGGATCGGGATTGGTTTTCAATAACTCAATCACTTGAGCTTCATTGCCGTTGTAAGCAGCAAGGTGAATGGTATCTGCACAAAACGCTTGAAATGCTGCGGTGATGGCAACGGCTGCCAACGAGAAAATGACAATTAACTTTTTCATATTACCCACTATTTTGGTTTCTTGTTTTATCAGCTTCGATGCATCATAGAAGCCGTAACCTTGATTAAAGCTTATACCCATTAACGACTAGAATTCGATTTCTTCACCATCTCGGAAGAAGCCACCTGTTGGTCCATTTGCCGGCAAGTTTGCGGCCCAAGTTATGCCACTTGCCCCCTGCTCTACAGGTCGACCACCGCTTCCGCCCATGTCTGTCGCTACCCAACCCGGACAAACAGCGTTAACCAAAATGCCACTGCTTTTGAGTTGATTGGCCAACATTAAGGTCAATGAGTTAAGGGCGATCTTTGACATACTGTACGCAGGAGTGCTGCCAGTCTGGTTCTTAATTGCACCCGCCCCACTGCTGACGTTAACGATTCGAGCTTGTCGACTGTTTTGAAGCAAAGGTAAGAAGGCTTGTGTCATCCGCCATGCGCCATAAACATTGGTGTCCATCGCTTCTTGAACGGTATTGAGGTCTGCGTTCACGACGTTTTGCCAAGTGTCATAGTGAATGGCGGCATTGTTGATTAACACATCGACAGCAGAAAAACGTTGCTGAACAAACTCAACCAATTGGTCAACGCTCTCTTGGTTAGTAATATCAAGTTGCGCCGCTAGTAAGTTGTTTAAACCCAACTCTTCTACTGTTTGCTGTGCGTTGCTCAACTGACGAGCCGTAACAATGACGATGTCACCTTGCTCTGCCAATTGACGACCGACTTCTTTACCAAGGCCACGGTTTGCGCCAGTAACAATCGCGACTCGCTGGGTTGTGTTTTTCATGTCGAGTTCCTCGTCAGTTCTCTATCTGCTTACGCTTGGGTTTCAGTTGCTTCGAAGGTTTTCATCTCGACCGAATCAAACCATGGTCGAGCGAGCTCAAAATGCTCTGTCATGTGCGCTGTAGCCAGATGTGCCTGTAGTTGTTGTTCTGACTGCCATTCTTCATAAAGGAATAGTGTATTTTCGTCGTCTGCACTGATGTTTTGTTGATAGGTAATGCAGCCATCTTCCGCACGAACCACTTTTGCCAGCTCCGCCATGTGCTCGATAAAAAGCGATTTAAACTGAGGTTTTACTTTGCCTGTCACTGTAACGATGATCATAATTTTCTCTCTTACCTTGTGTAATCTGCGCTTCGATAGGATCTAGATTACTTAGTGTGTGTCGCAATAGATTGAAGAATCCTGCTTCGATTTTTGTACTTTATTGCTAGTGACTCTGAGCTCTGCTGGGTTTGGATCAGAGACTCATGCTTTCACTGTTTTTTTTATTGAGAATACCGCCAATGCAAACAGTGCGAACAACGCGTAAACCAGAGATACTTGGCTAAGATCGGTGCTATCAATCACATGAGTAAACAAGGCTGAGATTAGCGCACCAGCACCGAATGTTGTCGCTGTGTATAAACCGCTTGCCACACCTGCGTTTTCTTTGAAATCTGCCAGTGCATTTGCCGGACAGCTGCACAGAAGCATGGTGCAACCGATAGCAATAATCACCATAGGACCAATGAGAGAATACCAAGCTTGAATACCGCTCATAACAAACATCAATACACCGCCCGCCACAATCAATCCGAGTGAAAGTGCGATTAAAGCTTTAATGCTTAAGCGAGCGTTAATGGCTGGCGATAAGAAGCTACCAAGCATGAAGACTATCGCGATTGCCATAAACATTTGCCCAAACGCGACTTGTGATACTTCTAGCTTGCCCATTAGGTACATTGGCGCAACGGTCAGTAGGTAGATGAACAGGCTCTGAGCCACAAGCGCAAAGAATAGGAATGTCTTAAAGCGCGTATTCACAATAACGGCTGCGTAACGACGAATAAAGCCAGTGTTCGATGCTTCTGCTACCGATGATTGCTGCGCATTTTTGTCATTTGGCAGAGTCAAGAATATCCAAACAATGCTAACCACACTAAGTACCGACATGATCGTGAACAGCGTAAACCAAGAATTCGTCTCGACAATGTACGCACCAGCCAGCGGAGCACTAACCGGAACAAACGCGAGAATACCATTCAGGTAGCTGTAGGCTTTATTCAGGTGCTCGCCTTCAAATCGCATACGGATCAGAGCAAAGATCGCGGTAAAGCACGCGCTACCAGCAAAGCTTTGTAGCGCACGAAACGCCAAGAACTGCATCGCTTGGTCACTATCAATGGTCGAAATCATAAAAGAACTGAAAGCAAACAAAGCTAGACCAATCAGCGCAATGTTCTTTTTGCCGATGGTGTCAGCCATACCGCCCCAGAACAATTGCCCAAGCCCCCAAAACAACATGTAGATGCTGATCGCCATTGAAGGCACGCCTTGGTCAGAGAAGAATTCTCCGATTTGATATACCGCAGGTAAGAAGATGTCTAAGCCAAGTGGCAGAAGAGTGAAAAGAGGTAAACCCGCAAGAAGAGTCAGCCCGACACTGTTTGTCATTGGGGCTGTTTTTGCTGCTATCGTCATAATAACTGTCCTATCTACACCCTGAACTTTTCAAGGTGCTTTTCCAATAAGTTACGCACTCTGCGTCAATGGAATAAATGATATAGATAAGATGAGTTAGAACTAGATGATGAATAGCTAAATTATTATTAGGCAAAAGCTAACAATCTAGCTATTCAAAGCCAAGATCAAAAAAGGCGAACTCACTGGCTCGCCTTTTTGAAAGTAAAGATTTGTTAGCTCACTTTCGATGCAGTGTGCTGCTCTACCATAAACGCGATGACTTCTTCGTTTAAGCAAGATTTGCTGATGTATTGGCGTTGTTTACCAAGATGAAGGATAAAGCCCAAATCGGTTTGTTCGAGTTGGTCGATTTCATTCCAAGCGAGGCTGCGATCGATTTTACCGCTTTTGTAGCGCACGCCATCCGCGTTAACTTCAAACACCACTTTGTTGCCACGGCTTGAGCTGATGGTTTGGCGCCACAGCCACCAAGTTCTTTTGAAGTAAACACTGCACGCTTCAATTACACTCAATACGATAAAGAACCAACCCACATAACCGTTTGGTAGTAGCTCAAACTCCAATAAGACCACACCAAAAATAAGAAACAAGATCCCTTTCAGGTATGCGTGTGGGAACTTAACAGGCTGGCTAGTTTGATCATAACACTCTGCAAAGAACGGTTTGTCGAGTGTGTATTCTGTGGTGAATTCGAAATCTTTAGACATGTATGGTTACTTTAAGGTTTCTGTGAATGAGTCTACTTGGTTGCTCTCTCGCAACGCGTGCATTGTAGCGCTTCTCTTGGTTTATCTTTAGTCCTTTTGATTCTGTTTTGTAAATCAATAATAACGAAACATTCGAAGACCTCGGTACACTTACCAAGATCAAACAAAGCGAACCATTTGGCTCGCCTTGTTAATTAATGTTCTATGTTAATTAATGACCTATGCGACTTCTTGAGGTTTTCTACTTTAGAGGGTCGTTGTCTGGCAATGCACTGTGTATCCAGACTGCCAGTCGGTGTTTGATGCTTGCGCCGTCTAGCTTGCTTTCCGGTAGTGGCGTGATCTGTTTTGCATCAACCAAGAATAGGTAAATCGCTTTTACTCTTAGAGGTTGTGGTGACTGTGGAAGGTCAAAGCCTTGTAGCTTCGCCATCTTCCCACCAATCTCTAGTGCCTTCTTAACCAGTTTGTCTTCATTGTGAAGCTTGGAGCTTTTTGACATTGATAAATCCTCTTCTTCGCTTCAATTAAGAATACATGAAGTGTCACGTATGGCGTGTTAGTAAGCTCGCATATTAGTAAGATTCCCTGACATTGCAGCGCAACTGATTAAACAACGACCTAGCATGCTGATATTGGCGATACAGCAATGTAGGCAGGTCACTTCACCACATTGCTTCTGGTTTCAAAATGTCCCCTCTTTTTATGGTCTCTGAGCGTTTTCATTGGCTTTTTCTTTGAATCAATCTCAAACAAATAAATTTAAATGATAATTATTATCATATTTATACTTACTTTATAAAACCCTACTGATAAGCTCAGCTTTGCTTCTCGATGCTGAAATTGAGGGCGCTTACATCGGTCGAGTTAAACCTCTCTTCCGATTGAAAAATTAATAAAAACCATAAATAACAGGCTATTAACTATGAACATTAAAAGAAGCTTCGCCGGTCTGGCAATTTTCGCTGCATTTAACGCTACGGCTTACGAACACTATTCTGTGTTTAAAGATTACATTGACCAAGGTCTGGTCACTGCAAACCAATCTCGCTTAACACAAATAGCAAAGTCTAACCAAGGGCAACTGACTGTAGCTGGCGCGTACTCATACGATCAGCTAGGACGAGTAACACAGCGCGACTACGCAGACAGTACATTTGACTACGCCTATAACGATGCAGGCTTTTTGGAATCTGCGCGTGCGCTAATGAAGCACGGCTCAATCAACAGTTACGTAAGACACACCAAAGAAAACTTCATCTCTCAATACAGCTATAACGAACTTGGTCAAGTTGATGTTGAGAATAAGCAAGTCTTTCAGGATGAGGCTGCCGATCTTAACGGTACACCTATCGCGACATATCGAATTCAATATACGTATGGTGCTGATGGCAAACTTCTTCAACGCCGCCAAGTACCGCAGTCTGGCGACGATATGTCTGTTCGCGAATTTCATTACTCCTACCATGAAGATGGTAAGTTAAGAAAAATCCGTGAGGTTAAGCTCTCGACACCAAAGGAAAAGAGTACCCTCTTGCTGCAATACTACCCGAATGGCGAAATCAAAAAAGCAACTCAGAAGTTGTTCGGCAAAGGCACCAAAACCTTTGAAATGGAGTATGTGGATGATGGTTCATTGGTTTATGGTGTTTACTATGTAGATCCAGTGAAAGAGTGGAAAGTAGACTTAGATTTCTTTGGTCTTGCCTTCCATCCAATCAAATCAATGAAACAAACGGCTGGCGATGCAGTCAGCACATACCGCTATCAATACCAGAACAGCGACGGTGATACTCTGCCAGATGTGGCACTGCTAGAGGTCACACTGCCAAGCTTTAGCCAAACTATTCAGTACAATATGACGAATAGATAACGCTAAACCCTTCTCGAAGATATTCTCGTATCAGACTATCAAGGAAGACCGCGCTTCTGGTCTTCCTTGTTTCCCAGTAAAAAAACCGTGACAAAGCAGCAAGCTTATATGTCAACAAGACAAAGTTACCCTGCATCTATCTGGATACTTGTATTGGTCAACTTTGCTATTAGCCCACCTACTCGTTCTCGCATATCCCGCCTTTGTACGATCATATCAAGAGCGCCATGCTCAAGTAGAAACTCACTTTGTTGAAAGCCATCCGGTAGCTTTTCTCGCACGGTTTGTTCAATCACACGACGTCCTGCGAACCCGATTCTGGCTGCAGGTTCACCAATGTTGATGTCCCCCAGCATAGCTAAACTTGCAGAGACGCCGCCGAACGTTTGATCGGTCAATACCGAGATATAGGGCAAGCGTGCATCAGACAAACGCGCTAAGGCTGCACTGGTTTTTGCCATCTGCATTAACGACATTAAGGACTCTTGCATACGAGCGCCACCACAAGCTGAAAAACAAACTAATGCACAATTATCTTCTATTGCTGTATCGACGGCATCAACAAAACGAGCCCCTACGACCGACCCCATTGAACCTGCCATGAATGAAAACTCGAATGCACAGGTGACAATGGGTAAACCTAGTAGCTCGCCTTTCATTGCAACTAATGCATCTTTCTCTCCAGTATTCTTTTGAGCAAGTGCGATACGTTCTTTGTAGCGCTTTTTATCCTTAAAATTGAGCATATCTGTTGGCTCATACTCACTGCCAATTTCTATCCGCTCCCCTTTATCCAAAAAGCTATCCAAACGATGCCGCGCTGACATCCGCATATGATGTTGGCATTTTGGGCAAACGTCTAGGTTCTCCTTAAGGGCGAGCCGATACAAAACTTGTTCGCAAGAATGACACTTGGTCCATACCCCCTCTGGGATGGATGCTTTGCGCGTACTGATGATGCTCTTTTTATCTAATAGCTTTTCTAGCCAACTCATTAGGATCCTTCAACTTAGAAATAACGTTATCGAGCATTGTATAAACCTGTTTCAAGTAATAAAGTGCACTTTACGGGCTTTATAATCCAATAATATGGGATAAACCAAAATGCTTGAGAGAATTGATCAGCAATGGCTAAAGAGCTTCCATTGTGTCTATGAAAACAATAGCTTTAAGAGAGCCGCCGAGTTTTTATCCCTGCCGACTTCAAACGTCAGCCGCCATATTGCTTTACTAGAAGAACAACTTGATGTGCGATTGTTTGATAGAACAACCCGAAGAATATGCGCTACAGATGCCGGAGAGCACCTCTACATACGCACGCAACCTCTTTTGGACAAACTGAATGACGCGCTCGAAGAAGTCATGCAATACTCACATCAAGTCACGGGACAACTTAACGTTTTAATGCCAGATTCACCGGAGTTGGCGCGAGCGGTTGTCTCTTTCTGTTCTCAACACCCTGCGATTTCATTGAGTTGCGAGACCAACCTAAGCCCTAAAGAGGATTTGCTTGATGGGTTTGATGTTATCTTGAGTTTTCATCGTGGAAAACTTGAAGACAGCAATTGGATTGCCAAAGAGATTAAGCGCTGGTCTAGCGTTGTTGTCGCCTCACCTATCCTACTGCAAACATGCCAAAAACCTTACAAAATTAACGATTTAAAACACCTTCCTTGTATTAGCAGTTTTACGGCATTGAAAGGAACGCCTTGGGTTTTCAAAAACTCAGAAGGAGAGCAGATAACTCAACGAGTACAATCTGCATTTAAGGTTAATAGTGGGCAACTTGCTAAAGTCGGCGCGTTAGCAGGATTTGGCTTTGCTATTCTTCCCGAAGCGTTCTGCTATGAAGACGTACAATCCGGAGTACTGGAAGTCGTTGAACTTGAATACAAGCCAGAAGATTTGGTGTTATACGCCTTTTACGCTTCCAGAAAGCACGTAGCGAAGAAGATCCCGATGTTTATTGAGCATTTGAAACGTTTGTCGAGCATTTGAAACACTCAATACATAACAAGAACACTAAATAAACCCGTCCCCTCTCCTGCACTTGTTCAATTTACCGCTTATTGCTCAACTGGCGTCACTTTTGATTCGTCGTCAGGTTGAGACCACTTGATGATGGCTCGTAGGTTCATAGAGAAGAAGATGATATTGGCGATTATCATTGCCACGCTGCCTGTGAGATACCCGACTGCAACCCAACTGGTGTTTCCGCACATCATTAAGATGAAACCAATTTTGTTCTTGTTTCCGATTTGCCAAATGGCAAGAAACGTAAGTACCATCGCAACCCAGTCGATCCCATAGTACTGAAAGTATTCCATTGTCCTCTCCATGGATGTAACACTTTAAAGCGGTGAGCAAGCGCCTTAATGAAGCTTTAACACACCACTTTAATGATAAAAACAACACAGCGTAAATGCCGCGCGTAGTGAATCTTTTTTGAATATTTGATGATTACTAAAACCAAAAGCTACCAAGTTTTATCGAGATCTCGAGCGTACAAAGAAATGGCTCGCTGATACTCTTTAATTGCATCGCTGTTGGTGGTGGACACTAAGAGTTCGAGTAACAATGATGTGGCTTCTTTATGTCGACCCACATTGTAAAGACACATTGCATAAAAAGGCTGAACTTCGATCGCATTAGGGTATTCATCCAACGTTTGTTCAAAATAGCTTAATGCTTCTGAATACTCGCCAAGGCTTCGGTAGGTACTCGCTAAGCCGAACAACGCATCAAATCTTTCTACCGAAGAGAGTGTTCCTGAAAGTGCAGACAAGTAATGACCGATTGCTTCTTGCTCTTTGCCTTCATTGTCGTACGACCAAGCGATTTGTAAGTGCGCTTTTGCGGCAAAATGTTCATCGTCTAGTAGTGTTGTAAGTAACGCTCTCGACGCTTGATACTTAGCTTCTTTTCGCAGCTCAATTGCTTGTTTGATGATCGTTTCCATAATTTCCCTCGAAGCTAAAAGCGCTCGTTTAAAGAGCGCGCAATCGCAATGTCTTTGTTGGAATGAATCAAGAATAGTAAATAACCTAACTCACACAGTCTACCCATCATAACCTTTCTTTTTGTATCCGTTTCGTTGATACTCTTGCCCCTTATCGTTCAGTTGGAAAACTTTCATGCCCCAAGCTAACTCTGTTGTCGTACTCGACTTTGAAACCACTGGTCTCTCTCCGAATATGGGTGACCGCGCCATTGAAATCGGTGCAGTAAAATTAGTCGACGGTGAGGTTGTCGATAGTTTTCAGCAACTGATGAACCCAGGCTTTAGAGTCAGTTCTTTCATCGAGGGCTACACTGGCATTACCAATAACATGTTACGCACCGCACCAAGCTGCGATGAAGTGATGGCATCATTCAGCGAGTTCATTGCCGGTGAAAACCTTATCGCCCACAACGCATCTTTTGATAAGCGCTTCCTCGATGCGGAGCTTGAACGAATCAACTGTGGTTACTCAGGCGAGTTTGCATGCTCATTGCTAGTGGCAAGACGTTTAATTCAAGATGCTCCTTCTCATAAACTCGGAGAACTAGTTCGCTTCAAAAACATCGATAATGACGGCGTTTTTCACCGAGCGTTAGCCGATGCACAGATGACAGCAAAACTCTGGATTGAAATGGTCGAGGGCTTGGAGCAATCCGGCATTCACAATCCAAGCTTTAAGTTTATGCAAACCGTGAGTAAAACAGCGAAAGGGAAAGTCGATCTGCTACTCGCGAAAAACCGTGCTTAGATCTCGCGACTATGATGTTTGTTCTCAAGCATCATAGTAAAGGTAAATAATCTATGGTTGTTTATGATTAGAAATACCTAATCGTTAAGAGTCACGCTCGTTTTTCTTCATAAAACCTTGATACAGAGCTTCGAGCTTAGCATTCAGCCCCTCATCATTTTTTGCAGATACAGTACCTATCAAAGTCGCGCCGCTTGCCGTACCTATTGTTACATCAAAGTTTTCATTATCAGTACTTTCGACAAAGACATAGTTGTCGTTCTCTCTGTCGTAGAAAGAAGCAAAATTATCGTCAATAGATGTATTAAATTTCATAAATCAACCCGTCAAAACCGTAATGATTGTGACTCTTTTTTAAGGTCGGTAATACAGGTATATGTTAATTCTCAGTCTCATTCCACAATCAGATGCAATCAACATATCTATTAGTTTCTACATAAGGGTTCTAAGGGGTTAGATACGTAACCTACTCGGCATCCCAGTCATCAACTTTTTGGACTATGATGTCGACAACACTAGCAAACTCTCTGCCTTTTGGGGTTAAACCGTAATTCACAGTCACAGGGATAGTGTCTTCTTGTTTTCGCCAAACAAACCCATATTCGCACAGTAACTTCAAGCGTTCGGTGAGCACCTTGCTTGAAACCAGCGCCAATTGCTTGCGAATTTGACCGAATCGCATCTCTTCTTGTTGCCCGAGCAACCAAACGATGTGAGCGGTCCACTTAGTCGATATCAATGTTAAGTATTTATCCACGCTGCAATAGCCAACAGGCTGTACTTGATGATTTACTTTTGACGACATCGCCCTTCCCTAATCCGTTTTTTACCGCCAGTGTAATCAAACACTACACCTCAGACCATTAGTTACCTGAGAGTAACTAGTTACTTTTAGGAAGCTAATTTTAATTCGGAACTGACCGTTCTATCTTGAATTGGCAATTAGGCAAAGGGGCGAAAGCTGCCTGAGCCAATAATTAGAGGATTACGTTATGCGATATATTTTTCTGTTTATTTCTTTTGTCTCACTTGGTTTACATGCGGAGACGCTCTATCCGAAGCCACAAACACCATCAGAGTTACACGCATTATTTGGTCAATACTTTGCGGATAAAGATTTGGAGGGATTAGGAACACTTTTCCATCAAGATGCGGTATTTATTTTAGATAAAGAAGGCAATCAAGCCAAAGGGCAAGAAGCGATCAAACGCGTATTGGAAGGTTTTATGAAAGGCGATGTCACCATGCATACAAAGCGCATTTCCATCCACATTAATGATGACATTGCCATGGTGCGTTCAGATTGGGAAATAATGAACACTTCGCAAGGTGCAACTCAGACAAAAAACGCGATACAAGGAACGGCATTGGAAGTCATGCATTATGCAGATGGAGGTTGGGTTTATGTTATCGATAATCCCAATGGCTTTTGAGGTCAATATTCGGCGTCGACAACATGCTGCATGAACTTCGCTTCTGCTTTTGAGTAACATTGTTCCCCCACATAGATTTCGCTTTGCAGTAGAAACATTCCTCGTTTGCTCTTTACGCAATGCGCCTCAACGCGAATGATGGCATTAAGGGGAACCGGTTTGATAAAGCGAACCTCGAGCTTTGCTGTCATCGCACATATCTCTTGAGCAAAAAGGCAGTGGGTCATAGCCGTGTCATGCAAAGCGCAGATTGCTCCGCCTTGCATGACACCTTGATATCCCTGAACTTTCTCTGTTGGTACGATTTCGCACTGCACGCCGCCATTCGGCATCTGGGAAAACTGAACAGTATCGTTGGCGTTGAAAAATGGCTGGCAACACACTGCACACTGCTGGTGGTTTTTGGGGTTGTGGTGTGACATAAAATCCTTCTGTATCTGAGACGTCTCTGAACTTAAGCTGCTTTAATAAGAGCGTTCACGAATCATGCATCTAACTCAACATTCAAAGGCGAGAGGCGCTTATTCATTGGTAATGGGATATGAACTGTAGCCCTCATTATTAGCATATGCCAATAACAAATAGTGAGAAATTAGGTTCCATGAGACTGTGTTCTTTCTAACGAATGAACCGTGACTCGAATCGGACGCGCCACTGGTCACGTCTCAAAAAGTCGCTTACTATGCCAAGTACCTATAAAGCTTTGTGAGCTACTCATGAGCAGTAAAAATAATAAAAACCTTGGTATTCTTCTTAAACTCAACACCTTTATTTCGCCTTATAAATGGCGTGTCGCTGCTGCCCTAGTCGCACTTGTCGCGACAGCAAGCCTAACGTTGTCCGTCGGTTATGGCGTACGTATCTTGATTGACCAAGGCTTTGCTCAGCAATCATTACAAGAGCTAACCAACGCAATTCAGTTTATTGTTGCCGTCACTTTATGTATTGCCGTTGGGACGTTCTTCCGCTTCTACCTGGTTTCTTCGGTTGGAGAACGCGTCAGCGCAGATATTCGCCTTGCGGTGTTTAATCATGTGATTACCCTGCATCCGAGCTATTTTGAGACCAACAGCAGCGGCGACATTATGTCTCGCCTCACGACTGATACGACTCTACTTCAGAGCATTATTGGTTCGTCGTTTTCCATGGCGATGCGCAGTGCATTGATGTGCTTTGGTGCGATCATTATGTTGTTCGCTACTAACGTTAAGCTCACCTTGATAGTTTTGGCGTCTGTGCCTTTTGTCTTGGTGCCGATATTAGTTTATGGTCGGCGCGTTCGTGCTTTATCGCGTCAAAGCCAAGACACAATGGCGGATGTGGGCAGCTACGCTGGCGAAGCGATAGAACACATTAAAACGGTGCAAAGCTTTAGCTCAGAGCAGCATGAACGCGCAGCGTTTGCTGTCGAAGTAGAAAAAGCCTACGAGGTAGGCAGACAACGCGTCAAACAGCGCGCAATCTTGATCTCCGGCGTTATTGTGATTGTTTTCAGCGCTATTGCAGGCATGCTTTGGGTAGGTGGCAGTGACGTTATTCATGGCAAGATGTCGGCTGGTGATTTAGCTGCGTTTGTGTTCTATGCCATCATGGTTGCATCCTCTACTGCCACTATTTCTGAAGTGATGGGAGAATTGCAACGAGCCGCTGGTGCAACCGAACGATTGATTGAGATCCTGCAAGTTGAGAGTGATATCAGTGCACCAAGCCATCACCTTACTATTACCGACCGCATGCCTGCAGAAGTCACGTTTGACTCAGTGAACTTCAACTACCCTTCTCGCCCCGATCAGCCAGCTATTAAAGGATTAAATCTCAAAGCAGAACAAGGGAAAGTGTTAGCCTTGGTTGGTCCTTCTGGTGCCGGTAAAACAACGTTGTTTGAGCTGCTACAACGATTTTACGACCCGCAGCAAGGACATGTATTGTTTGGAGGTGAAGATATTCGACAGTTCGATCCTAACGATCTTCGCCGCCAAATGGCATTAGTCCCACAGCAACCCGCATTGTTTAGCCATGATGTATTCCACAATATTCGCTACGGTAATCCGGAAGCCACAGACGAACAAGTGATTGAAGCAGCAAAGAAAGCCCATGCTCATGAATTTATCGAAAAGCTACCTGACGGCTATCATAGTTTTTTAGGTGAGCGTGGCGTAAGGCTATCTGGCGGTCAAAAACAGCGAATTGCCATTGCTCGTGCAATTCTAAAAGATCCGAAAATTCTGCTGCTTGATGAAGCCACCAGCGCACTGGACAGTGAGAGTGAACATCATGTTCAACAAGCGCTTGAAGCCTTGATGAAAGACCGCACTACGTTGATCATCGCACACCGCTTATCGACAATTCAGCACGCAGATAAAATTGCAGTACTCGACGGTGGCGAACTGATTGATATCGGTAATCATCAATCATTGATGCAAAGCTGTGAACTGTATCAACGATTGGTCGCGTTGCAGTTTAAACATCTAGAATAGCGACGGCGTTTAACGCTAGCGATGTTAACGAAACAAAGAAACTATGCCCAAGTGACTTCAAGATGCAGGATTCAGAGCGTTGTCATTGATTCGAGAGTAAGGAAAACAACGCAGTGTAATAGCCAGCTCTTTCCAAGTTGTTTGACGCAGCAATCGGGTCAATGACACGCTCCCAAAGGGCGAGCTGCCTTGGCTTGTATACTTTGTTGCCGATTCTTGATTTAGACCCACTAAACCTTTAAATCGCCGCCGCGTCTACAAACCAAGTCAGTCTCGCTGAACCTAGCATCTCGAGGTTACTTGGGTATAAATATGAAAAAGCGCACCACGACGATATGTTAAGGTGCGCTTATTTGTTTGCCCAGCAGCTAATATGAGTCAGTCATAGACCTCCGGCTCTGCCGCAGAATGTTTTTCTTGAAGTTCCAATATCAATAGCGTTAACGCATAAAGAACTTTTGCAATGCTTTGATCGCCATGCCACGACGTTCCAGCAACATGCCTACACGAGGTAGCCACGTTGGTGTACTCAGGATGGTTTTGGCGTGACTAAAGGTTCTAAACCCTTCCTCGCCATGGTAGTGACCGATACCAGATTCACCAATACCACCAAATGGTGCGTCTTCCGCGCCAACGTGCAAAATCGTGTCGTTCACTCCGACCCCGCCACTGTGAGTGTTACGGATAATTCGCTCAATAATGCTCTTATCTTCTGACATGATGTAGAGCGCAAGTGGGCGTTGATTCTGGTTGATGTAGCTGATGACCTCTTGGATATCACGGTAAGGCTTGATTGGCATAAGAGGACCAAAGATCTCTTCCTGCATAATGGTCATCTCTTCCGAAACATTGGTGACTAAGTGCGGATATAATCGTCGACCTTCTGCTCTCGTTTCAGGCACGGTATGTAACTCCGCGCCCTTGGCTTTGGCATCTTCCAATACCGCCTTTAATCGGTCGTACTGACGCTGATTGATGATATGAGTAAAACCTTGTTCTTCTTGACCTTTGAGGTACAGCGCTTCAAAGCGTTGTAAGAAGAGCGCGACGAACTCGTTAACCCTTCCCTCTGGTACAAAGGCATAATCTGGCGCAACACAAATTTGTCCGGCATTGATGCATTTACCGAACAAAATCGCATCAACTGCTTTGTTCAAGTTAGCATCATCTGCCACGATAACTGGAGACTTACCACCAAGCTCCAAGGTAATTGGGGTTAAATTCTCCGCTGCAGCACGAGCAACCGCGCGACCAACATTAGTAGAGCCAGTAAACAGTAGGTGATCGAACGATAATTTGCTGAACGCTTGAGCCACTTCGGCTTCACCCTCAACCACCTCGACATCTTCAGGCAATGCTCGACAAATCTCAGAAATCACCTTGTTGGTCATCGGTGTAAATTCGCTGAGTTTCATCATCACTCGGTTACCTGCCGCAAGCGCGGTGACTAATGGCGATAAGCTGAGGATTACTGGGAAGTTCCAAGGCGAGATGATACCCACTACACCAACAGGTTGATATTCAACGGTGACTTTAGACGGGGCAAGTAACAGACCAGAATGACGGCGACTTGGCTTACACCACTTGTTGAGGCGTTTTAAGGTGTAATTGATTTGGGCAACCGTCGGCAATACGTCCGTCATTGCTGTATCAAATTCTGAGCGGTAACCAAAGTCCTCACTTAAGGCTTCCACCAGCGCTTGCTGGTTATTCAAAATAGTCTTCTTAAGAAGGTTAAGCTTTTGCTTTCTTGCCTCTAAACCCGGATAAGGTTCGGCATTGTATGCAGCTTTGAGCTTATCCAATTTTTGTTGCAGCAGTTGACCAACTTCGACGTCGACGATCGCATTCATGATTTTCTCCTTGTGCACCCAATCTAGGGCAATGTCGCACTTATGTATGATTTAAAGTTAACATAAGGGCAACATCCTGACTATTAACGCAATAAGGAAGTTAGAGTTCAAACTCAGATTTGTTTCGGTTAAAGCGCAAGTTTCATCTTGTAGTAAGAGACGTCAGATTTGTAGAAGCGTTCGCCTTCAACGTTCATCCCAAATTTTTCGTAAAAAGCCAGTGCGGATTCTCTCGCATCGCACCAGAAATATTCAACAGGTGAGAACTTAAGACTTTCTAACACATATCGAATCATGGATGAACCAATACCCAACCCTTGATACTCAGGCAAGATAGCAAACTTGCGCAATCGAGCTTGATTGTCATCTCGGTATATCGACGCCACCCCCACCAATACGCTGTCGACGAATGCGCCAAAATGCTCCGCTTCCTCGTCGCCCTCTACTTTGCAATGTTCGATGGGTTTATTTGCCCAAAGTACTTGATGGCGAATTGGCATCGCATCTTGCCAAGTGATTTTATCTATACTGATGTTCATGCGTTACGACTCTCTCAAATGCAATTCATAAATGCCCAAACGCTGACTAGCGTCGAGCATCTCAAAATCATGATCAATGTATTCCTTTAGCGTCGCACCAGCGCGCTCTGCAATTTTGATGCTTGGTATGTTGTCTTCCATGCAATGAAATTGGATCGCTTTGGCATTGCCTCTTTCTCGAATCAGTGGCACCAAACTCATCAAGACCAAATCAATTATTTGATGACCCCGACCTTTCTCCGCCAACCAATATCCAATCTCGGTCGCTTTGCTTTGTGTTTCGATGCCTTTGATACCAAGCACACCGACAAACTCTTGATTTAGTTTTATCGCAAACCAATAAGCATCGAGAGCATTGGAATTAATCCGTTGAGAAATATACGCCACCGCTTCTCTACGGTTAGTGACCCAGTCTGTCCAAGGTAGATATTGAGATAAACTCTCCCGACTCTCATTAACCACAGAGAGCAAGGTAGAAGCATGCTTAGTCAGTAAAGGCTCAATGGAAATACGCTCAGTAATTTGTAGCGCCTGATGTTGTTCATAGCCTTGGTACATAGTGATTCCGTAGTTAACTTTGCTTAATCAAAGTGAATGGCGTCAGTTCGCTTTCAACATAGTGTTTCCATACATGCTCGTACAGGTGATGTTGATTGGCAAATGGTACGAGTTGTTTTGCCTCTTCTAACGTGCACCAACGGTAGTCGGTATGTTCATGATTAAGCGTTACTGTTTGATTTGGTTTGCAGAATAATACAAAACAAGGAATAACCATGATTCGATTCTTGTGCGCTTCATAAAACTGTTCGAGAAAGTCTGCAGTATGAAGCTCTACATCTTCAATCTGTGTTTCTTCCTTAAGCTCTCGTACGATCGTTTGCCAGCCAGTTTCCCCCTCTTCGACACCACCAGCGACATGACACCAATAGCCGCCTTTCACTCGTTCTAGTAATAGCATTTTCTTTATGCCGTCGAATTCAGAAATCACCACACCGGACACATGCGTTGCTTGAATAGGAATCATCCACTTTTCCTTTAGAAATTATTGTTTTTTACTCTGAGCAAGACAGTCTACCTCGGTTCAAAAAGAAACGCGGGCTTTATCCCAGCGCACTGATCTTTTTGTGAGTTTAGTGTGCTAAAGTGCGATCTCCCGCAATAAACGAGCAGTAAGATGCCTAACTCACTCAACTCAATGATTCCCATTGGCGTGCGCTTTATGGTGCTGTCCGCGTTTGGTTTTGCACTGATGTCTGCCACGGTCAAGCACGTTAGCTTACACGGCATTCCCGTATTTGAAATCGTAGCCGCTAGGGCGCTGGTTTCGTTAGTGATCAGCTATCTCGATGTAAAACGTAAAGGTATATCCGTTTGGGGTAATAATAAGCCCTTGCTCTTTGCTCGCGGTGCCGTTGGAACCATGGCTCTGATGTGCGTGTACTATTCCGTTACGACTTTGCCCCTGGCTGAAGCGACCATTTTCCAGTATATCCACCCTGTATTTACTGCCTTACTCGCCGTTTTCTTCCTTAAAGAACGTATCCAGTTCTCGACGTTTATTTGTATCGCCCTTTGTTTACTTGGGGTCTACGTCATGGTGCGACCAGAAACTGGTCCAGACGCCGAACATGCCTTACCAATGTTCAGTGTGATGATTGCTATCTTAGGCGCATTTGGCAGCTCTATTGCGTATGTAATCGTACGTAAGCTAAGCCAGACAGAAGACAGCTCTGTCATCATCTTTTACTTCCCATTAGTGGCGCTGCCTGCATCGATTCTTTTGATTGGCGATCAATTCGTCATGCCGGATTTGTATCTAACAATGATGCTTGTTTTGGTCGGTGTGTTTACTCAGATAGGACAGCTGGGATTAACGAAGGCAATGCAAACACAAGAAGCTGGTAAAGCATCGGCTTACTCATATGTACAGATCATTTTTTCTGTTGTGTTGGGTATCTTCTTCTTTGGAGAACTGCCTGCGGCATGGACATATCTGGGGGGAGCTCTCATCGTGACTGGCGCTTTGATTAATGTCTTTGGACAGCACCTAAAACTGCCATTTATGAAGCGATAATAAGCTCTTTATAAAGGAGCCCCTTTGTTTCAAACGACAAAAGCCAGAGCAAGGCTCTGGCTTTTCTTTTGACAGCTCAACTAGATTAAGCGGCGAACTTTAAGCCAGCAATACCGGCAACAATGAGCAGCAAGCTGATGAGCTTGATTAACGTGGCTGGTTCATTAAATAAATAGATGCTGGCAATCGCAGTTCCTATAGCCCCTATTCCGACCCAAACACCGTAGGCAATGCCTAGAGGTAATGTTCTAAGTGCAATACCAAGTAACCAAAAGCTTAACACCATAAACCCGACCGTAAAGGCAGACGGCGCAAGCTTACTAAAGCCTTCCGAGTATTTAAGACCGACCGCCCATGCCACTTCGCATAGCCCCGCGAGAAATAGAATTGCCCAAGCCATTGAGAGATTCCAAATGATTGGGGTCGTCCCCGATAGTGATAAGAGCGGTGAGGTCGTCCTCACTTCTTGTGAATCCACATTATAAATAAAAAGCGCTTACCAACAACATTGAAGTGACTTCACGCAAACGTCGAACCGATTAATAGGAAAAATAAGTTCATTTGAATTAAATAGAATATACCCAAGTAACCTCGAGATGTTGGGTTCAGCGAGAATGACTTGGTTTGTAGACGCGGCGGCGATTTAAAGATCTAGTCATTCTAAATCAAGAATCGGCAACAAAGTATACAAGCCAAGGCAGCTCGCCCTTTGGGAGCGTGTCATTGACCCGATTGCTGCGTCAAACAACTTGGAAAGAGCTAACTATTACACTGCGTTGTTTTCCTTGAATCAATGACAACGCTCTGAATCCCGCATCTTGAAGTCACTTGGGTATAAACACCTTTATTTAACAGCTTGTATATAAACTTCTGCTGTTGAAAGTGATGCATTTATTGCACAAATCACACAAAACCGGAACAAGCATGCAAATTCGCAATCGTTTGTGTGATTCATGTCGCTTACAAAAGCTACTGATAACTTTAGTATTTGCGCGAATCCAATTATAAGGTATGACATACCCATGAAATATATAAAAACACCTCTTGCTCTCCTCATTGGTGCGACCCTACTTACCGGATGCAATGACGATACTGAATATGTGAATGTTCAACCTAAAGAAGTAAAGATCGCCACTTATAACCTCTCTTTTGATCGCTATACTTTCGAAGCTCTTGTTGCAGAAATGCAAGTTGAACCAGCAAAACAAACTCAGCTCGTTACTGCGTACCTTGATAAATCAATTGCTGCGGAAGACAAAGCAATGGCTGAGAAAGTCATTCAGATCCGTAACGTAGCGGCAATCATCCAGAAGAACCGTCCTGATGTTCTGATGATGGCGGAATACAACAACGATGGCACTGGCGAAAACAAAGCCGCGCTAGAGGGCTTCCAGAAAAACTACCTTTCTATCGCACAAAGCCTTGAAGGTGCAGGCGGTAAAGCTGACCTAGAGCCTATCGAGTACCCGTACGCGGAGTCTTACTCGACAAATACTGGCTTAAATAGTGGCTTAGACTTAGATAACGATGGCGTAAAAGGCAAACTACCTGGTGACGCTTGGGGCTTTGGTAACTACCACGGTCAATACGCGTTCGCTTTAATGTCTAAATACAAAATCGACACAGACAACACACGTACTTTCCAAGAGTTTAAATGGAATGATATGGAAGGCGCTAAGATCCCTACCATCACGCTATGCGACGACCCAAGCAAATTCCCTGAAGGCATGGACTGTGGTGACGATTGGTACACTGCTGAAGAGTGGGAGCAAATTCGTCTGTCTTCTAAAAACCACGTAGACGCACCAATTATCATCCCAACAGAAAAAGGCGATGAAGTTGTTCACCTGCTTATGTCACACCCGACCCCACCAGTGTTTGATACAGGTAAAAACAAAGTACAAAACGGTGCAGAGGTTGAGTTCTGGCATCATTACGTACAGGGTAAAGACTACTTCTACGATGATGCTGGTAAGAAAGGCGGTCTGGCAGAAGGTGCGAAGTTCGTCATGATGGGCGACCAAAACCTTGACCCATTGGATGGTGATGGCTTTAGTGAGATCATGCAAGCATTCCACAATGATCCATTAGTTAACCAAGACGTGATGAATGGCGAGCTTTACCCAACAAGCTTTGGCGCAGCAGAACACGCAGTGGACGACAGTTCTACTCACCCAATTCCAAATCGCATTACTTCAACATTTGGTCTAGGTGTTGACTACGCTATGCCATCAGCAAACCTAAACGTTGTGGATTCTGGCGTTTACTGGGCTGCATCTTATGAAGAAGGTCGTAAGCTATTTAACGATCCTCGCATTGGTGAGAAAGGGAGCGGTAAGGACGTTTCTTCTGACCACCGCATGATCTGGATTAAAGCTCAGTTCTAATCACGAACGTTTTAGAATTTAGTAACACAAAGCCTCGGTTTATGCCGAGGCTTTTTTATCGGGTCTCAAATTACCAGCGGTAAGTAACTGAAACACCGACATCTTCACTTGTCACCCAAGGCACGAGTTGAACATTCTCATCATAAGCATCTGTAAACACGTAAGCACTCAATGTGCCCAATGCAGCACCAGCTAACACATCTCGCCAATAGTGTTTCTTCGCCTCTACTCTGCCATAGCCGACTAATGTGGCAACACCGTATGCAGGTAAACCTGCTTCCCAACCATAACGCAAATAAAGAGTAGTAGCCGAAGCAAAAGCATTAGCCGTATGGTTAGAAGGAAAACTGTCGTTGCCGCTTTTATCTGGACGCTCAGCATCAATGGTGGTTTTACCAATTAAGCCAACACCAGACGCAGCACCAATACTAAAGCCAGCTTGCCAAAAGCCATCCCAGTCCCCTTTGTATACCGGAACAGCCGCCGCCGTTGCGACCAAGCCATACGCGCCAATATCGGTCAACACGTCCCAATCTTTCTCACTCATGGCATAAGTAGATTGGGCACAAAGAGTGGAGACTACGCCAACCAAACGTACAATTTTCTTCATTAATACAACCAATTAGATTTAAAAGTGCGAGCGAAAACTATCACAGCTCTCGCGATTGTTCGACTGCAAACTGTAACAATTAAAGCGTGAATTGTTTGTGAAAGGAGAATCAATGACTGGACTAAAGGGAGTGACCGGAGACATAAAACGGGCAGTTACACACAAACTGCCCGTTTCGGATGTTTTACTTTCTGCGCTTGTAAACCACGCAGAAATTGCCACGCTTGGTGCGACACTTAGAGCAACGTTCGCAGTCCACTTCAGCGCGGTTACCGTCTTTCCAGCGCTTGATCAATTGTGGCTCAGCCAATAACGGACGAGAAAGCGCGAAGAACTGAATCTTGGTGTTTTCAGCCAAGTCTTCGATCGCACAGAAGTCGTTTAAGCCACCTACGGTAATTACCGGTACGTTCACATCTTGGCTGATAACTTGACCGTATTCATGGAAGTAGCCTTCTTCTTGTAGCGTGTAACCGTCGAACGATTCACCTACCATGGTGCTTGCGTTACCGTGAATGTTACCCGATACAATGATCGCATCCACACCCACTTCTTCTAGCTTCTTACAAACAATGCGCGTTTCATCGAACGTCAAACCGCCATCGAAGAATTCCGTTGCTGTCAGTTTCACCAGAATCGGGAAATCGTCACCAACTAGCTTGCGTGTTTCGGCATAGATCTCCATAAGGAAACGCATGCGGTTCTCAAGGCTACCGCCGTATTGGTCTTCCCGACGGTTGTAGTATGGGCTTAAGAACTGGTTGATCAAGTACGTGTGCGCCGCGTGGATTTCTACACCATCAAAGCCAGAATCTTGCGCACGCTTGCTCGCTAGCGCAAATGCTTTAACGATGTAGTCGATCTCATCCTGAGTCATCGCTTTGCCTTCCGTTTTGGTGCCACGTTCTGGCACTTCACTTGGAGCAAAAATCACACGCTCGCCAACGTTGAATGTTGTTTTTGTGCCGCCGTAAGCGATCTGCATGACGATCTTAGCGTCGTGCTCATGGACAAGGTCAGTCAGCTTTTTGTATTCATCGATGAAAGAGTCGTTGTAGATCCCCATCATGCCTGCGTTCGGCTTCTCTTCTTCTACGATGTTTGCGTAACCAGTAACAATCAGACCCACTTCACCTTTGGCAAGTTCTTCATAAATGTCGTACAACTTCTCGGTCATGTGACCGTCTTCTGTCGCCATATTTTCCCACGTTGCACTACGTACAAAGCGGTTCTTTAGTGTCATGTTGCCAATGCGGGCTTCTGAAAACAAAATGCTCAAGTCCAGTCCTCTTAAAATCTGTCTTTTTAGTTCTATACATCACTACCGAGCAGGAACGAAAAAGGAACAGCGATACACAAAGCATGGCTGTTCCTTCTCTGAATTTCTGTTCAGTGCGATGAGCGACGCGAACCTTACCGCCGAAACTGCGGCAAAACTTTAATCTGGATTAAGGTTTGGTGAGATAGATCACCGATTCCGCATTCGTTGGTTTTGTTCTCATCACAACTACTGATGTCATCAATCGTTAACTCAGATTTACTTTCCTTTAATGAATAAACGGCAGTGGAATCAACTCTAAGCCAAGCACGCCGCTGATGCTCATCACGACCAATAACGACACCTTAAACACCGCTTTGGACCATTGGATGTAGTTGTTGTAATTCACTTTTTGGAATGTCACTCGTGTCCACATAAAGCACACCGCCGCCGAGACTGCTAAATACTCGTACCCAGCTTCACCCAACATAAACAGCCCGATAGCAACCACACCAAAAGCAACCACGTACGCTTTCATATGCTGATGTGCTTTAGCAATCCCCTCTTTAACGGGAAGAACAGGAATGCCTGCATCGCGGTAATCTTGCATGCGGAACATCGCAATCGCGTAAGAGTGCGGCATCTGCCAGAGACAAAACATGATGAAGAGTAAAATCGCTTCTAAGCTGATGTAGTTCGTCACAGCAAGGTAGCCCACTAGCGGAGGAACCGCGCCAGAAATGCTGCCAACTAAGGTGCCGTAGACCGAATTTCGCTTGTACCACATGGTGTAGAAGAAGACGTAAAACACGTAACCCAAGAGTACAACCACAGCCGAGAGCGGATTCACCAATTGGAACAATAACGCTGTGCCATTAAGCAACAATACCAAAGCGTAAACAAATGCCGCGTCGATGTTGATGTTTCCCATCACCAATTCACGGTTTTGCGTGCGCTTCATTTTTTGGTCGATATCGCGGTCGAAAATGTTGTTCACCACGCATCCTGATGCAATCACAAGCCCGACGCCAACTAACGTTGTTAGCAACAACAGAAAGCTAGCGGGTTCTGATTTTGCGGCGAGAAAGAACCCCGCCGCAACAGAAATCAGGTTGCCGAAAATGATGCCCGGTTTAGTAATAGACAAATAACTTTTCAGCATACCCTAGCCTACAACTTCATGTTGACGTTCATGTTGTAGATGATCCAGATCGATCCAGCGATCAGAATCAACACAACAATAGCGGTAAACATCAGTGACACCACGTTCCACTGACCTTCTGACGTTTTCACTTCCATGTGCAGGAAGTACTTAAAGTGCACGAAGATCTGCACAATCGCACAACCAAATAACACGGCATAAGTCGCGGTATCTGGCAGCACTTGCGCCCACACACAGTAGAAAGGAATCACGGTCAGGATCAGAGACGCAATAAAGCCTTTTACGTAATCAGAGGCACCTGTATCTAGATGTTGTTCCATTACATAACCCCCAATAAGTAAACGATGGTGAATACACAAATCCAAACGATATCTAGGAAGTGCCAGAACAAGCTCAAGCACTGGAATCGCATCGACATGTTATCGTTCAAGCCTTTGGTTGACAGTTGGTGGTAGCACACAGCTAGCCAGATCAAACCAAAGGTTACGTGCAGACCGTGCGTTCCAACCAAAGTGAAGAACGCAGATAGAAACGCACTTTCTTGTGGACCATAGCCTTCAACAATCAGGTGATGGAACTCATACACTTCCATCCCGATAAAGCCAGCACCAAGTAAGAAGGTAACTTTTAACCAACGTTTTAACCCTGCAACGTCTTTGCGCTTCATCGCAATCATGCCGAAGCCAAACGTGATACTACTGAACAGCAGCAACATGGTTTCTACAAACACGAAAGGCAGTTCGAAAATGTCTTTACCGGTTGGACCCGCAATAGAGCCGCTTTCTAGTACTGCGTAAGTCGCGAACAAGGTCGCAAACAATACACAGTCACTCATTAGGTAAATCCAGAAACCAAACAGCTTAATGCCAGCAGAATCGTGGTGATGATCGTGGTCGTGAACCGCAACATTAGCTTGCATAGGTCACCTCCAGATCGTCTTTTTTATCGTTGTCTTTCACTTCGTTTTTCTTCGCTTCTTCAAGTTGAGCTCGACGCTCCGCTTCAATCGCTTTGATTTCTTCAACTTCAACGTAGTAATCCACGTCATCGTTGTAACTGTGTTGGATACACGTCACGATGATGCCAACAAAGCTTGCTGCTGCCAGCCACCAGATGTACCAGATCATCGCGAAGCCAAACACCAACGCCCATGCAGAAACATAAATACCTGTTGGTGTGTTCTTCGGCATGTGAATGCGTTCGTATTCCACTTCTTTGGTTGGATCGAATTCGCCACTCTGCTTTTGGTACCAGAACGCGTCTAGCACATCACCTTTTGGTAGGTGCGCAAAGTTGTAGAACGGCGGTGGTGAAGACGTTGCCCACTCAAATGTGCGACCGCCCCATGGATCACCCGTTAGGTCACGGTTTTGTTCGCGGTCACGAACACTCACGTAGATTTGAATGAACTGACAAGCCACGCCAAGCGCAATCACTGCCGTACCTGCTGCGGCAACTGCCAACAGTGGGAAGTACTCTGGGTTAAGGTCTTGGCTTAGACGACGCGTCATGCCCATAAAGCCCAGTGCATAAAGCGGTAGGAACGCCATTAAGAAGCCAACAATCCAGCAAATGAATGCACGTTTGCCCCATGTTTCGTTCATGGTGAAGCCAGTTGCTTTCGGGAACCAGTATGTGATTGCAGCGAAACAACCGAATACCACACCACCGATGATTACGTTATGGAAGTGCGCAATCAGGAACACTGAGTTGTGCAGAACAAAGTCCGCGCCTGGCACTGCCATTAGTACGCCCGTCATACCACCTACAGAGAAGGTAATTAGGAAGCCAACCGTCCACATCATCGGAGTTGTAAAGCGGATTCGCCCTTTGTACATGGTGAATAGCCAGTTGAAGATCTTCACCCCGGTAGGGATGGAAATAATCATGGTGGCGATGCCGAAGAATGCATTCACATTTGCACCTGAGCCCATGGTGAAGAAGTGATGCAGCCAAACGACGAACGCCAAAATCGTAATTACAATGGTCGCCCATACTAGCGAGGTGTAACCAAACAGCTTCTTGCGTGAGAAGGTTGCCGTTACCTCAGAGAACACACCAAAAATAGGCAAGATCAGTATGTACACTTCTGGGTGACCCCATGCCCAAATCAGGTTGACGTACATCATTACGTTGCCGCCAAGATCATTGGTGAAGAAGTGCGTACCGATGTAGCGATCCAGCGTCAGTAGCGCGATGGTTACGGTTAGGATTGGGAATGAAATGATGATTAGGATGTTGGCACACAGGGAAGCCCACGTGAACACTGGCATCTTCATCATTGGCATAGACGGTGTACGCATGCGCAAAATAGTCGCGAAGAAGTTCACGCCCGTCAGCGTGGTGCCGACACCGGATATTTGCAGCGCCCATATCCAATAATCCACCCCAACTCCGGGGCTTGCCTCGATACCAGACAGCGGCGGATACGCCAACCAACCAGTACGACCGAACTCACCTAAGCCAAGTGACATGTTAGTGAGGATCACACCCACAACAAAAAGCCAGAAACTTAGGTTGTTTAGGTAAGGGAATGCCACATCGCGCGCACCAATTTGCAGCGGTACGATGATGTTCATCAAACCAATCACCAACGGCATCGCCACGAAGAAAATCATGATTACGCCATGGGCAGTAAAGATTTGGTCGTAGTGATGTGGTGGTAAATAACCACTCTCGCCTGCCGCAGAAAGCAGTTGTTGGCTACGCATCATGACCGCATCAGCAAAGCCACGAATCAACATCACCATTGCCACAGCGATGTACATAAAGCCTAGTTTTTTGTGGTCTACCGAAGTAAACCATTCATTCCATAAGTATTGCCACTTACCCGCTTTGGTTATCGCCGCAACGACAGCCAAACCAACGATCGCGATCACCGCTAGGGTGACGACAATAATCGGCTCGTGATAAGGGATTGATTCAAGTGTTAATCTTCCAAACATTGCGATTATCCTAGATTTTCCGGCAAACAGTTCATTGAACCCGGATGCTGGGTCACGACGTCGGTGAACAAAAATGGTGGAATACTAGAGAACATCTTCACAGGCTCCGCCACCGTTGGTGATGCAAGCGTACGGAATTGCTCCCAGTCTTCGATTCGGTCAGGGCTGGCTTTCACTTGCTGTACCCAATTCAGGAATGCAGTGCGATCTTCCATTGCTGCTGCGGTAAATTTCATCTGCGAGAAGCCCTTACCGCTGTAGTTAGAAGCAAAGCCTTTGTAATCCCCTGTGTGGTTCGCAATCAGATTTAACTTGGTCACCATGCCTGGCATCGCGTAGATCTGAGTACCGAGACGCGGGATAAAGAACGCGTTCATGATGTTGTCTGAGGTCAGTTTGAACTGAACCGGAACATCTTTCGGAAACGCCACGTAGTTCACTGTCGCAATGTTCTCTTCTGGGTAGATGAACAGCCATTTCCAGTCGAGTGACACCACCTCAATGGTGATGGGTTTGACGTCACTTGCGATGGGCTTGGATGGCTCTAACTCGTGAGTAGAACGCCAAGTGATGGTTGCCAGAATCGCGATGATGATGATTGGAATCGTCCACACCACCACTTCGATCTTGGTCGAGTGCGCCCACTCTGGAGCGTATTCCTCGCCAGTGTTCGACTCTCGGTAGCGGTAAGCAAAATAGATTGTCATTAAAATCACGGGGATCACGACAATCAGCATCAGTAAAAGCGCTGTAATGATCAGTTCTTTTTCCTGAACGCCAATACTACCTTTCGGGTCAAGTAGAGCAGAGTTACACCCTGAAAGCATAAGAATGGTTCCTGCCAAACTTATCCTCGCTAAGATGCGTTTGTATCTTGAAGCTTCCATTAACTTTCTCGATGGTTAGCCAACAACAGAGCAAGCCCTGCGATTGGTTGTCTTGGTCATTAGAATATTTTTGTGTTGAGCTTGTGCAGCAATGGACTTCTTGGTGGGAGGTATCAAGTTGCTTGATGGTTAAAACCACACTCACAACGTGAGTTTATTGTTACACTTTGAAATACATTGTTACATTCGAGCGCATTATGCGGAGGGAAAAAGGAAAGCTCATTAGCCACAGATGGAAACTAACGTTCCATTTATGAAAGCTAATATTGATAAAGGAATAGCAAAACAGGTGCACAACATTAACGTACTACAGTGCATATTCTTTTCTTTACAGTAACTTAAGCAATGCAAACGAGAAGAGTAATCAGTTGCGTATTCGGCACGAGAGTGTGAGCTACATTAGAAAGTGCGAATTAAGGAAAGCGTGACCAGTATCATAGTTATGAATTCACATACTATTTACATGGCATTTGTGTAGCAAATGATTACTCAGACAATCCAATTTGCCAGATTAATACCAAGTGCTTTTTAAGAGTGATATTTGGTTCAATTGTTAATCGAATGAGCTCACTAAAACGAAACGAGCGCTACTTAACTAGCGCTCGCTACCAGAAACCAATGGCTCAATGCTACATTCTCATCCCGCCATCCACTTCGAGCACTCGCCCTGTGAAGTAGTCGTTTTCAAGAATGTATTTCACAGCATGAGCGATCTCGCCCGTCTCCCCCATCCTACCGACGGGTATCATCTTTTGCAGTCGGTCTATGGCTTCTGGTTTCATTTGATCTGCCATTGCCGTTTTGACGACACCGGGCGCAATAGCCGCAGAGCGAATGCCATATCTGGCGAGTTCTCTTGCCCATGTTGTTGCCATGGTTGCGACCGCAGCTTTCGATGCAGAATAATTGGTTTGTCCAATATTGCCCGCTCTCGCCACGCTGGAGATGTTAATGATGGCGCCTTTCGAGCCACTCTCGATCATTTTGACTGCCGCTTCTCGACCACACAAGAAGGTGCCCGTGACATTGACGTTCATCACTAGGTTGAACTGCTCAAGCGACATCTTGGTGATCTCACCGTCTTTGGCTTTGACTAATAACCCATCTCGCAAGACGCCAGCGTTATTAACTAAGCCATTTAGCTGCCCAAAGTCTTGAAGAATCTCATTAAAGGTATCCTCCACTTCAGATTCATTGGTGACATCAAGTCGATAGATCAATGCTTTGGCACTGAGCATCCGGCATTGTTCTTGGGTATTCAGCAGTCCCGTTTCGTTAACATCAAGCAATGCTAAATCCGCGCCCGCTTGAGCAAGGCTGACCGCCATCATCTGCCCTAACCCTTGCCCCGCACCTGTGATTGCAATGACACTGTTTTTTAAATCCATATCTGTACTCCATTACTGGATGACTTCCATGTTTAAACGCCTGATAGGGAATCTCTCTTTTAGCCCTTCTGGTTCTTATAGAATTCAAACAAGCTAGAGAAATCGAGTTCTGCATGACCTGCTGCGTTATGGAATGCATAAAGGTTACGAGCTAAAGAGCCCATAGGAACAGAAGAGTTGGTTTGCAGCGCCGCATCCAATCCTAAGCCAAGATCTTTGAGCATCAACTTGCTCATAAAACCGGGATTGTATTGATTACTCGCTGGCGCAGAATCCATCACACCGGGGCATGGGTTATAGAGCTCCAACGCCCAGTTTCGACCAGAGCTTTGCAGCATGATATTGGATAAGACTTTCGGGTCGAGACCATGGTCAATACCGAGATTGAGTGCCTCGCAGGTTCCCGACATCAAGATACCCAACATCAGGTTATTACAGATTTTTGCCATCTGACCGTCGCCCGCTTTCCCAGCGTGGAACACGTTCTTACCCATATATTGCAAGATCGCATTGGCTTTGGAGAAGGCTTCGTCCGAGCCACCAACAATAAAGGTCAGCGTTGCTGCTTTTGCGCCTGCTACACCACCAGATACGGGAGAATCGACAAACAACAATCGTTTGTTCTGAGCTTCGTTCGCCACCAAGCGTGCGGAATCTGGATCGATGGTCGAACAGTCGATCAGCAATGCGTTGTCCTGCACAATGTTGAGCAGACCGACACCACCGTGTAAATCCCCCAAATACACCGCGCGCACGTGTGCACCTGCTGGTAGCATGGTGATGACCGTTCCAGCGCCATCTACGGCTTCTTCTAACGTACTGGCAGCCACCGCGCCAAACGGTTCAAGTTGCTTCGCCGCGTTCACATCCACATCGAACACTTGCACATGAAACCCTGACGCCAATAGGTTTTGTGCCATTGGACTGCCCATGTTGCCCAAGCCAATAAATGCAATGGTACTCATGTTGTTTCTCCTTATTTTCCTAGCTGTGCAAGTGGATGTTCCTCTTCTGACCAAAGAGAAGTGAACAAAGTATCGATGACGCTTTCATCGACTTCACTGACGCTGTTAAACATCCATTTTGGATTGCCATCTTTATCAACTAATCGAGAGCGCACGCCCTCTTCAAACTCACCGAGTAATGCGCTGCGAACTGACAAGGTTAGCTCTAGACGGAAACAATCCGCCAATGACAAACGATGGTACTCTTTGACTTGTCTAAAACAGATATGTGCGGTGATCGGACTGCCCGCAACAAACGATTTTTGTGCGTTCTCAAGCCATTGGGTGTCGCCTTCCATTGCTTGAATACGTTGGGCAATCTGATTTAAGTCACAGCCTTTGCAGGCTTCTTTAATTTGGTCGAGATAAGGGCAAATCTGAGTTGTCGGCTTGCTGTCGATGACTTGATCTTCCATCAATTGAAGTAACGCACTGACAAGCGATTTGGCATCGGCAGAGCCCCAATCGACTTGTTTCAGCTCTTCAAGCAATGCTGGATATTGCTCTTCCAACAGCAACCATTCTGCCAAACCAATAGTGACAGCGTCACTTGAATTCACCATTGCACCAGTTAGACCAAGGAACAAACCTACCTCTGGGTCGATTTGGCTTAAGAACCAAGTGCCACCCACGTCTGGGTAAAGCCCGATATTAATCTCTGGCATCGCGAGACGAGATTTAGGCGTGACGACTCTATGGCTGGTGCCCATAAATAAGCCCATGCCACCGCCCATCACAATGCCCTCTCCCCAACCAATGATTGGCTTTTGGTAGGTATGAATCAGGTAATCACATTCGTATTCGAGCGAGAAGTAGTTAGAACAGAACTCGGCAGTCTCTTCTTTGCTTTTGTCGTGCATGACGTGGTACATGGTTCGTACATCGCCCCCTGCACAAAACGCTTTTTCACCCGCCCCGTTGAGGATGACACACACCAAATCAGGGTCATCTTGCCATTCGATAAGTTGGTCGTTGAGCTCTGCCAACATGTCGTAAGTCAACGCATTCAAAGAAGCTGTGTTGTCTAACGTCGCGATACCAATTCGGTGCACGCCGTCTAAGCAATCTATTTCGCTAATGGTTACTTTCCCTGTCATGCGACCTCCTATTGATTCTTCCAGTTGGGTTTACGTTTTTCTAAGAAGGCACGAACCCCCTCGGTTTGATCTTCGGTATCGAATAAGTTTAGAAACAGTTCTCGCTCTTTAATCAGACCATGTTTGAGTGGCGCTGAGCGCATGTTTTGGATAAGCGCTTTGCATGCGGTTACCGAAGACGGTGATTGATTGGCAACCGACTCTGCAAGCTCAATGGCTTTATTAAGCGCTCCACCTTTTGCCACCACTTCTTCTGCTAACCCGAGTTCTCGCGCTTGTGCTGCACCGACTTGTTCACCGCACAATATGATGCGTTTCGCCCAACCTTCACCGACCAATGCGGTTAGGTTTTGCGTACCACCAGCACAAGGCAGTAAGCCTACTTTCGCCTCTGGCAGTGCCAGCACAGCTTGCTCTTCCACCACGCGAATATCACACGCCAATGCGACTTCTAATCCGCCTCCCATGGCGTAACCGTTGATGGCAGCGATAGAAACCCCTCGAAATGCAGACAGCGTTTCAAAGGCTTCGCCAAAGATACGCGCCATCTCTAACGCCACCGCTTTATCGCCATCGGCAAACAACTTGAGGTCTGCCCCTGCAGAGAAAAACTTCTCACCATTTCCTGTGAGCACTAGAGCGTAAACGTCTTTATTGTCGTTTAGCGCCAGCACTAGCTCTTTCAACGCGGTTAAGCTTTGTGACGTCCAAGTGTTGGCGGGCGGGTTGTTCATGGTCACCACCGCAACATGATTGCTGATGGTATGTTGAATCGCTTGTTGTTCTGTTAGTGACATATCTCTGAATCCTTTCTTGATGAAAATGACCTGAGCTTTATGAATAAAAGCAGAGCTTGTCGTTGCGTCTATAGCAGAGCCGATTCCTCTGCGAGCAATCGACGCGCGATGATCAACCGCATGATCTCGTTAGTACCTTCCAAAATTTGGTGTACTCGAACATCACGGAAATAGCGCTCCATTGGGTATTCTTTGATGTAACCGTAGCCACCGTAAAGCTGCAGCGCTTGGTCACAGACTTGAAAGCCAACATCGGTTGCAAAGCGTTTTGCCATGGCACAATAAGTCGTGGCGTCTGGGTCACCTCGGTCTAACTTGCTAGCGGCGTACCGTACAAGTTGGCGGGCAGCGACAAGCTCGGTTGCCATGTCTGCCAGTTTGAATTGCAATGCTTGGAATTGAGCTAATGATTTGCCGAACTGTTTACGTTCTTGCATGTACTGCGCCGCTTGATTCAACGCTTGCTGAGCCGTACCGACAGAACAGGTCGCAATGTTGATACGTCCGCCATCCAAACCTTTCATGGCGAACACAAACCCTTGTCCTTCTTCCCCGAGCAGATGTGATGCGGGAATAGAAACACTTTCGAAAGTCACCGCGCGTGTCGGCTGACTGTTCCAACCCATTTTCGGCTCTTTACGTCCGTAGCTAATGCCGTCTGCATCGGCAGGGACAACAAACGCGGATACACCTTTCGCGCCCGCATCGCCGGTTCTCGCCATCACGACTAAAACGTCGGTATCACCTGCGCCAGAAATAAAGGTTTTGCCGCCGTTGAGAATGTAGTTATCACCTTGCTTAGTCGCAGAAGTCGTTAGAGACGCCGCATCCGAGCCTGCATTTGGTTCGGTTAAACAGTAAGATCCAAGGAATTCACCCGTAATGAGTTTTGGACAAAACGCGTCTTTTACTTCTTCGGTCGCAAAGCTCGCGACCATCCAAGTCACCATGTTATGAATGGTCATAAATGCAGTGGTCGATGTGCACCCCATAGAAAGTTGCTCGAAAATGATAGACGCATCTAACCGGCTTAAGCCCAAACCGCCTTGTTCTTCTGGGGTGTAGAGGCTCAAGAAACCGAGTTCTCCTGCCTCTCGTAGGATGTCTTTGGGGAAGATTTGTTTTTCATCCCACTCTGCTGCCATTGGAGCTAAACGCTCTGCCGCAAACTGCTGAGCCGTGTCGGCAAACATACGTTGATCTTCGTTGAGTTCAAAATCCATATGAGCTCCTTACTTCGTTAGCGCAAGTTAATGGTGAGGTTTGGACCGGTTGGGATATCGTCATCAAACCAACGAGCCGTCACAGTTTTGGTCTCGGTGTAGAAGCGCACCGCTTGTTTGCCGTAGGCGTGCAAATCTCCATAGAAGCTGCCGCGCCACCCAGTAAACGAGAAGAATGGCAAAGGCACTGGAATCGGCACGTTTACACCTACCTGACCGACTTGAATCTCATGTTGATACTTTCTCGCCGCCGCACCATTCGCAGTGAAGATAGAAGTGCCGTTGCCGTATGGGTTGCGATTCACGAGATCGATCGCTTCTTGTAACGTGTCGACCTCAATACACACCAAAACAGGTCCGAAGATTTCTTGGGTATAAATCGACATCTCGGTGGTGACGCCACTGAATAAGGTTGGACCGACCCAGTTACCTTCAGGGAAGCCTTCCACTTCACATTGGCTACCATCAAGTTCACACACCGCCCCTTGTTGTTTGCCTTCTTCAATCAAACCGAGCACACGCTGTTTTGCTTGTGCACTGATCAAAGGACCATACGCTGCGTTTTCATCATCCCAAGCGCCAGGATGCACTTTCGCCATTTCTTGTTTTAAATCGGCAATCCACTCTTTCGAACTGCCTACAAACACAGCAACAGATATCGCCATACAACGTTGCCCTGCTGCACCAACCGAAGAACCAACTAAGTTATTCACCACTTGTTTTTTGTTCGCATCCGGCATCACTACCATGTGGTTTTTCGCGCCAGCAAAGGCTTGAACACGTTTGAAGTTCTGTGTGCCTGTGGTGTAAATGTATTGCGCTACGGGTACCGAACCGACAAAAGAAACGGCTTGGATATCGGGATGCTTCAGCAACAAGTCGACCTGTTCTTTTCGACCATGCACGATTTGCAGCACACCTTTTGGAGCTCCCGCTTCTTCAAACAACTCAGCCAAGCGAATGGACGTGAGAGGCACTTGCTCAGAAGGTTTAAGAACAAAAGTATTTCCGCTAGCAATCGCGATTGGGAACATCCACAAAGGGATCATGGCGGGGAAGTTAAACGGCGTAATACCGCAGCACACTCCAAGCGGTTGAATCAGCGAATAACTGTCGATATCTGTAGCAACGTTCTCGGCGGTTTCTCCCATCATGTTACTGGCGATATTGGCAGCTTGCTCGACCACTTCGATACCACGCCACACATCCCCTTTTGCATCCGCAAAGATCTTGCCCGTCTCGTGAGACAGCAGCGTCGCCAGCTCATCATGATGCTCTTTAAGTAGATGTTGGTAGCGCAGCATTAAACGCGCACGCTCAGACACGGCGACATCTTTCCAACAGGTAAAGGTGGCTTTTGCACTCTCAATTGCCGCGTGCATCTCTTCATCCGTTGCGCATGGCAAGCGCGCAATCACGTCATTGGTGGCAGGGTTTGTCACTTCTACCCAATCCGTTGCTTGAGATTCACGAAACTCACCATCGATGAATAAGGGAACCGTGCGAGTCATAATCTAGTCCTTTGTTAACGTTTGTCGTAATTGGAATTAAAGCGGTATCTCGATACCAATAGCAGTGGCTTCACCACCACCAATACAAAGTGATGCAACACCTCTCATCACCTTTTTATTGTTGTTGTCACCATCTACACCAAGCGATTGCAGTTGGCGTAGGCTATGAATGAGGGTAACCAAAATACGAGCTCCACTTGCGCCAATTGGATGCCCAAGCGCACACGCACCGCCTTTGATGTTTACTTTGTCTTTATCGATGCCTAATTGGCGTATCGCGATTTGCGTGACAACGGCGAAAGCTTCGTTGATCTCCCAAAGATCGACCTCGTCTACTGACCAATCGAGTTGAGATAACAACTGCTCAATCGCAAAGACGGGCGCGAGGGTAAATTCAGCGGGCTTTCTGGCGTGGGTCGAGTGCCCTTTGATGATTGCTAATGGCGTTAAACCTTGATGCTGTGCCACCTGCGAGTCCATTAACACCAAGGCTGCAGCACCATCGGATATCGCACTTGAGTTTGCAGCCGTCACCGAGCCGCTCTTATCGAATGCGGGTTTGAGTTGGGGAATCTTGTCGAGCTTGATGGAGCGTGGATGCTCATCATAATCCAATGTTGAAGTGCTATGACGAGTCGTGATTTCTATCGGCGAGATTTCGTCGTCAAACAGACGCTGCTCTTGCGCTTCCAAGGCTCTTGTCGCGGATAGGATCGCCCATTCATCCATTTGTTCACGAGTAAACTCAGAGCGGTCAGCCGTTTGCTGCGCATAGACTCCCATCAAGTGCCCTTCATACGCATCTTGAAGACCGTCGAGAAACATATGGTCGTGAGTAGATTGGTGACCCATTCGCATGCCGTTACGCGCTTCTTTAAGCAGGTACGGCGCATTGGTCATGCTTTCCATACCACCGGCGATGGCACTGCGAATGCTGCCCGCTTTGATAAGATCGTGAGCCAGCATGACACTTTTCATGCCAGAGCCACACACTTTATTGATGGTGGTACAGCCTGTTGTCAGCGGAAGATCTGCATCTAGCGCTGCTTGCCTAGCTGGTGCTTGCCCGCACCCCGCAGGTAATACGCAGCCCATATAGACTTCGTCGACTTCGCTAACACCACTCGCATCCATTGCCGCTTTGATAGCAAATGCCCCTAATTGAGGCGCTGAATAACCTTGTAACTGACCTTGAAAGCGCCCGATTGGCGTTCGCTTTGCACTGACAATCCAGATGTCGTTTCCCATGATCTCGTCCCTTCTGACGATAATTCACAGTTCACAAACTCATCCCTCACACCTGCTACCACGGAGCTTTCACACAGAATGTGGTGTCACTCCAGCCTCTCATAAAACGATGAATTTTCGCACTGTGATTTCTTGACGTTTACGTAAGCATAGCACTAACATTTACGTTAACGTAAAGAAACACATTAATAACAACACAAATTTACTCTCATGCTTTTAGCTAGCCCGTTTAGTTCAAGGCTTGAAGGGATTTTAAGAAGCCAAAACTATTCATTAGAGGGAAAAACCGAGTGGATAAATTCAAGATAAGTGACCTCGCCAAAGAGTTCGACATCACGACCCGAAGCATTCGTTTTTATGAGGATGTCGGGCTGATAGAGCCGGAACGAAAAGGCAATATTCGCGTATATCAACGCAGAGATAAGATCCGTCTCAAGCTGATTTTACGTGGTAAGCGACTGGGCTTTTCGCTTGCGGAAATTCGAGAGTTGTTCGAGCTTTACGATACCCAACAAAGCGATGGTCAGCTGCTTAAAATGCTAACCATCATTGATGAAAAACAAGCGCACTTACAGCAGCAACTGGATGATATTAGCGTTGTGATGAACGAGCTAGAAACCGCCAAAGAGCGATGCAAACAAGCGCTAAGCGACAATAAAGCTAACAGCCAATAACTACAAACTTATAACGACTAAAACAAACAAGAACAACCATAATTTCCAAGCCCAAGCAGTGTAACTCGAACCTTATCCGTACTAACAACCGCAGTACTTTCAACAGGGAAATGTTATGAAAAGCAGCTACACCCCACTCAACTTTGGGCTTGGTGAAACCATCGATATGCTCCGAGACCACGTCAACGCGTTCGCCACCGAGCATATCGCCCCTATCGCCGCAGACATCGACCGCGATAACCAATTCCCCAATCATCTGTGGTCCAAATTCGGTGAAATGGGCTTGCTTGGCGTAACCGTCGACGAAGAGTTTGGCGGTGCAGGCATGGGCTATCTTGCTCATGTTGTTGCGATGGAAGAGATCAGCCGAGCTTCGGCGTCTGTCGCACTCAGTTACGGCGCACATTCCAATCTTTGTGTTAACCAAATCTTTCGCAATGGCTCCCTTGCTCAACGAGAAAAGTACCTACCTAAACTCATTGATGGTTCTCACGTCGGTGCATTAGCCATGAGTGAGCCGAACTCAGGTTCTGATGTGGTTAGTATGCAGCTACGAGCTGAAGACAAAGGTGACCACTTTCTGATGAACGGCAACAAAATGTGGATCACTAACGGTCCTGATGCCGATACTTTAGTGGTTTACGCGAAAACCGATCCCAATGGCGGATCTCGCGGCATCACCGCTTTCATTATTGAGCGAGAGTTTGAAGGCTTTAGCCATGCGCAGAAGCTCGACAAACTTGGTATGCGCGGCTCCAACACCTGCGAATTGGTGTTTCAAGATTGTGTCGTGCCAAAAGAGAATGTGTTAGGCGAGTTAAACCGTGGTGTCGAAGTTTTGATGAGCGGTTTGGATTACGAGCGCGTGGTACTCGCAGCTGGACCGCTTGGCATCATGCAAGCCTGTATGGACGAAGTGGTGCCGTATGTTCATGACCGCAAACAGTTCGGCAAATCCATCGGTGAATTCCAACTAGTGCAAGGAAAGCTTGCTGACATGTATTCACGCATGAACGCCGCCAAAGCTTATGTTTATGCTGTCGCAGCCGCCTGTGACCGAGGTGAATGCACGCGTAAAGATGCCGCTGGCGTGATCCTTTACAGCGCAGAGCTTGCCACACAAATGTCGCTCGATGCTATTCAGCTGTTAGGCGGTAATGGCTACATCAACGAATACGCGACTGGGCGTTTGCTCCGTGACGCCAAACTGTATGAGATTGGTGCTGGCACCTCTGAAATTCGCCGCATGCTGATTGGACGAGAGTTGTTCGAAGAGTCTCGCTAACCCACCGACAAGGAAGTCACTATGGCAATCATTAAAAGCAAAACCAAGCCAACCGACGAGCTATTTTTGTCGAATAAAGCGGTCATGACCGAGTTGGTGAACAACCTCAATGCCAATATCAAAGCCATCAAGCAAGGTGGCGGACAAAAAGCCATCGACCGCCAGCGTCTGAAAGGAAAACTGCCCGTTCGTGAGCGTGTCATGCTCCTTTTAGATGAAGACAGCGAGTTTCTTGAAGTCGGACAATTCGCAGCGTGGAACGTCTACGAAGAATCAATTCCATGCGCAGGTGTCGTCGCGGGCATCGGCACCATTGAAGGCATTCAATGCATGGTGATCGCCAATGATCCTTCCGTCAAAGGCGGTACCTACTACCCACTCACGGTGAAAAAGCATCTACGCGCGCAAGAGATCGCACAACGTTGCCAACTACCTTGCGTCTATTTGGTGGATTCTGGTGGTGCAAATCTCCCTCATCAAGCGGAAGTCTTTCCTGATAAAGAGCACTTTGGGCGTATCTTCTTCAATCAAGCCAGAATGTCGGCGCAAGGCATACCTCAAGTCGCGGTTGTGATGGGGCTTTGTACCGCAGGCGGCGCTTATGTACCTGCGATGGCAGACGTTTCCATCATGGTCAAAGAGCAAGGCACCATCTTCTTGGCAGGACCACCGTTAGTAAAAGCCGCAACGGGAGAAATCGTCACCGATGAAGAATTAGGCGGTGCCGACGTGCATTGTCGTAAGTCTGGCGTTGCCGATTACTACGCAGAAAACGACCAACATGCATTACAGCTTGCACGCGAAGCTATCTCCAATACCAATCAATCACTCCCCATTCAAAGCGACAAACCGGTTTTACCACCGCGTTACGACGCCGAAGAAATGTACGGCATCGTCAATGCGAATCTGCGCTTGTCTTTTGATGTTCGAGAGATCATCGCTCGCGTGGTCGATGACTCAGACTTCGATGAATTCAAGGCGCTTTATGGTAAGACTTTAGTGTGCGGTTTCGCACGAATCCACGGCAATCTGATTGGCATTGTGGCGAACAACGGCATCTTGTTTTCTGAGTCCTCACAGAAAGGCGCGCACTTTATTGAGCTGTGTGCCAAACGCAAAATTCCCCTACTATTTTTGCAAAATATCACTGGGTTTATGGTGGGCAAAAAGCTTGAAGCAGAAGGCATTGCCAAGCACGGCGCGAAACTGGTGATGGCGGTTGCATGCGCGGATGTGCCCAAGTTCACCGTGATTATTGGCGGCTCTTACGGCGCAGGCAACTATGGCATGTGCGGTCGCGCTTATGACCCCACCATGATGTGGATGTGGCCAAACGCACGAATCTCAGTAATGGGCGGAGAACAAGCCGCAGGCGTGCTCACTCAAGTGCGTCGAGAAGTGAAGAAACGCCAAGGTGAAGAATGGCCAGAGCCCGAAGAAAGTGCATTCCGAGAATCTATCGTAGACTTGTATGAGTCTCAAGGGCATCCCTACTACGCCAGCGCACGTTTATGGGATGACGGCATTATCGACCCGAAAGAGACGCGTCAAGTATTGGCTCAAGCCTTAAAAGTCGCGCTCAATGCGCCAATTCCTGACAGCAACTTTGGCATATTCAGAATGTAGCAATGTAGAGAAGAAAGGACGTCACATGCAGGATCATCAACCGAGTATCATCCCCAATACCCAACGACAAGATGAAGTACTTTGGAACGTCGATGAATTCGGCGTCGCAACGCTTACGCTCAATCGCACAGAGAAGCACAATGCGTTTGATGCCTGCATGATTGATTTGCTGATCCACAGACTGGATTACCTCGCTTTGCGTACCGATGTTCGCTGCTTGGTGCTTCGAGGAAATGGCAAACATTTCTCCTCTGGGGCTGATTTGAATTGGATGAAATCCATGGCAAGTAGCACCAGAAAGCAAAACCTTGAAGACGCGCAAAACCTTGCACGCCTGATGCATACATTGGACGCTTTCCCTCAGCCTACTATTGCGGTTGTGCAAGGTTCCGCTTTTGGTGGCGCACTAGGTTTGATCTGCTGCTGTGATATTGCCATCGCGGCAGACGATGCGAACTTCTGCTTGAGTGAAGTCAAACTGGGACTGGTTCCAGCAACCATCTCTCCTTATGTCATGCGAGCAATGGGCAACCGTCAAGCTCGTCGTTACATACTCAGCGCCGAAGTGATTAACGCAGCTAAAGCAGAAAAGTTTGGCATTGTGCATGAGGTTCATAAGCTGGACAACATCGAAACCGTGGTAGAAAGCTTGATTGATTCTTTGCTGCTCAATAGCCCAGATGCGATGCGAAAAGCCAAAGCGTTATGTCATCAATGCCACCAAAATCCGATTGATGGTCAGCTTATTCAATACACGAGCCAGCTTATCGCCGACATTCGCGTATCGCCGCAAGGACAAGATGGCTTGCAAGCCTTTCTGGAGAAACGAGAACCGGGTTGGATAAACAAGCCAGCTAAGGGCAAGAAATGAATTTGCCAAACAAGGTAAATATTGTCGAAGTAGGTGCGAGAGACGGTCTGCAAAACGAATCTCCGGTGTCCACGCAAGCCAAGATCCGCTTAATCGACCTACTCTCGGATACAGGACTCACCCATATTGAGGCAGGCTCTTTTGTGTCGCCTAAATGGGTACCTCAAATGGCGGATTCGCTCGATGTTATGAAGAAAATCACCCGCCGCCACAACGTCATCTACTCAGCACTAACGCCTAATGTGCAAGGCTTTGAAAAGGCGCTAGAAGCCGGTGCTACCCAAGTCGCCATCTTCACCTCCTCATCGGAGGGCTTTTGCCAACACAACATCAATTGCTCGATTGCAGATAGTCTTACCCGCTTTGAACCGGTAATGGAATTGGCAGCAAAGCATAACATTCCCGTTCGGGGTTACTTATCTTGCGTGGCAGATTGCCCTTATGACGGACCAACCAAACCCGAGCAAGTCGCAAGAGTCGCTAACCTGCTGATGGAATTAGGGTGCTATGAGGTTTCACTTGGAGACACCATAGGTACAGGCACGCCGATACGCATCGCTAAAATGCTTGAAGCAGTGCAAGTAAAAGTCCCAACCGACAAGCTCGCGGTGCATTTTCACGACACATGGGGACAAGCGTTGGCGAATATCTACCAAGCCTTAACGATGGGCATCAATACCATCGATAGCAGTGTCGGCGGCCTTGGGGGCTGCCCTTACGCTCATGGCGCTTCAGGTAATGTTGCTACCGAAGATGTGCTCTACCTTTGCCAAGGCTTAGGAATCGAGACCGGAGTAGATTTGGAGTTGCTTGCCAAAGCAGGATGGATGATCAGTGAAGAATTAAACCGCCAGCCTACCTCAAAAGTCTCGCTGGCGTTAAAGCAGCGTTAGACCTCGTAATTCGCTTTGATACCGATATCGAAATGCAGCGGCATACGCCACTTAGCAAAAGACAGGAAGCCCATTACTAATCCTGCCAATAACATAGTGATGGCAGCAAGGATTGGAAGGTTAAACCACAGCGCAAACGTTGCGACAGCGAGAAACGCGGGTACCATCTTCAAGCCTGGCACTTTAAAGCAAAAGGACTCTTTAAGTGCAATGCCCGAAAAGGTCACAAAGATAAAGCCAAGCCCTAACCAAGTGCGCTGAAACTCCAAGTCACTCACCATCAATACCAAGCCAATCCAAGACGCCCAACTGATCACGGCACGTACGTGTTTGCTGTATACGTGAACGTTCGCGGCAGATAACGCACCAGACACACAAAGTGCAATGACTGAGGTTTGGTAAACCAGCGGTGAACTAGAAATTGCACCAGAGATAAGAACCGAAAAAACAAGCAGCGCCATAGCAAACAAAGTAATACCAAAGCGATACAAGCACACGCTGATTTTATCGAGTGAATCCAGCGTCTCTTGATGTTCTGTGTTTGCCATGGAAAGCATCCTGCCTAAAAATGGAAAGGAATGAAAAGCCAACGAGGGTGAAATCGCTGGCTCTATAAACTTAATTACGCCCGTTTTGGAAAGCGGAGTCTACCGCCAGTTCGGTAGATCACCAAAGAGAATAAGATAAGCGCACAACCAACGAGTTTATTGGAGGTCAGCACTTCGCCGTACCAAATCACACTCAAGATCACTGTCCAGACAGGTTCAAGGATCATAATCAGTGCAGCGTTACCCGCTTGGACAAACTTTTGTCCCATGGTTTGCATCACATAACGCAAGCTGGTTGCCAAAAGCGTACTCAGCGCAAACCAAATCCAGATAGACGTCGATACTTCAGTTGGCACCGTTTCCACCAAAGATGAAATCAACAAACCAATCAAACCCGTGACAAACAATTGGATGCACGTCAGTAACAACACAGGCAATTTTTGCGAATACTTGCTGTTTACGTTGAAGTGCAGAGCGAGCATCAAAGCAGCGCCTAAGAACCAAAGTTGACTGCTAGATTGTTGCCAACCACCAGCTAAAGACAAACACCCTAAGCCAAGAATCGCGATTGGTAGTGACACCCAAAAAATTCGTTGAGGTCTTTGACGAAACATAATCCACGCGACAATGGGTACGAACAGCATTGATAGGCTCATGATGAATGCGCCCTCACCTAACGTATCACTGATTGAAATCGCATAGATCCAACACATCAGCGCGCCTCCCAAAAGCACACCAACGCCTGCCGCGGCAAAAATATCTTTCTTGTTGGCAGCACGAAGCGGTTTGATACACAGAGGCAACAAACACAGTGAAGCGATAGTGAATCGCAGACCGATAAATCCGAATGGAGGGAGACCTTGAATGGTTTCTTTAGAGAAGATCCACCCTAATGCCGCGATCATCGTAGTAGCGACGAGCACGAATGCAGCTTTGCGTTCTGAGTTAAACATAATTACTCACAAAAAAGACCCTACGAAGGATTCGTTAGGGGTTCATATATCATTGATTTTAATGCGTGATTGCTAGTTATATTTACATCGCAAATGCTGGACTAAATGTGTACTTAGACTGAGGAGTGTTAACGTTTGCGAAGCGTTCACAGTATACATTGTGACTAATTCATCATCGAGAAAATTACTGTGAAACCCTGTCATTATTTTGTTATTTGAAACCATCAGAATTACAAGTAATCCTTTAGGTAAAAACTCAAATACAGTACGGAATAATCTAAGTCTAAATTCGGGGCAAAATGTTACAATAGCAACGAAACAAAATAGACGTCAGGAGGTACTTTATGAGACATTCAACCGTACTCTTTTTCATTCTGATCGCCTTGCTTATCATTGCTCCAATTGCGCTCGGCTCGCTGTTTAGTCTTATCTCCTCTTTTCGCGTGAGTACTATCGAAGCCGATCCAATATCCATCACACATATCTACGACATGATGATCTACCGTGGTCGATAATGTGTTTTGAAAGATCTCCTATTCTCTAACCGCTCTTGCTTATACCCAAGTAGCCTAGAGATGCTAGGTTCAGCGAGAATAACTTAGTTTGTAGACGCGGCGGCGATTTAAAGGTCTAGTGGGTATAAATCAGGGCGGTTTTCAATTTCCTTCATCCTCTTAAAACAATACTGAGCCCACTCAAATCAAACAAAACTCGCCATTTTTCAAAAGGCAAAAGCTAAGCACCTCTTTTCACTTTAGTTTTATTGGTAATGATTTTGTCCAATCCATCGAGTTGTCGCGTATTAGTAATGAAAACCACAACTAAATCGGCTTGTACATAGCGATATCGCCAGTACCTGCTTACTCTTTAACCTACAACAATAAAAAACAAACCCGTTCATTCACCTCACGAATAAGAGCGAAGAGCCTGTTTGTAAAACGCCCAAGTTAGTGAAAACGCATTCAAATTACTAGGGAATCAGTGATGAGATTAAAGAACACACAATGCATGAGCACAGTGCTGAAGACGGCTCTCGTCGTCACTATGTGCTTCTCTTCGATCACCTTCGCATCCGACACCAATACCGATGCTCAATTTGAGGTTGGTAAGGAAAAGGCGAAAGTATGTATGACGTGTCATGGTACCGACGGAATTTCTACTATCGACGCCTACCCGAATTTGCGCGGTCAGAAAAAGAGCTATCTAATTTCGTCTTTGAAGGATTACAAAGCGCGTGAGCGCACAAGTGGTCTGGCGGTATTAATGCAGCAGCAAGCTGATGCACTTTCTGATCAAGATATCGAAGACATCGCCCATTACTACTCACAGTTAGGTAACGAGCCGCAGCCTTAAACTAGGAGCGTCCTTATGGAACAAGCAGCAACTCAATACAACACTCAAGTTGTGAAGTATTTTGTGTTGGCATCGTTAGTGTGGGCTATTGCAGGGATGATCATCGGTGTCATTCTTGCCGCGCAGTTATATTGGCCCGTGCTCAACTTTGATTCTCAATACTTCCAATTCGGTCGCCTGAGGCCATTACACACTTCCGGCGTGATATACGGTTTTGTCGTCAACATTTTGATGGGTACTTCTCTTTACATCGCTCAACGCACCGGACGCTGTAATCTCTTCAATCAAAGTTTATCTTGGATGGTTTTCTGGGGATGGCAATTGGTACTGTTCTTAGCACTCGTTACGTTACCGGCTGGCTACACGACGTCTAAGGAGTATGCAGAATTAGAGTGGCCAATCGACGTACTGATCGTCTTGGTCTGGGTGCTCTACGCTGTGCTGTTTTTCGGCACGATTGCGAAGCGGAAAGTTGACCATATCTTCGTTGCGAACTGGTTCTTCGCCGCCTTTATCATTGTTATTGCGATGATCTTCATCGTGAACAATCTTGCCATGCCTGTCTCTTTGATGAAATCCTATTCCGTCTTTGCCGGAGCCCAAGATGCTATTGTTCAATGGTGGTGGGGGCACAACGCGGTAGGCTTTTTGCTGACTGCCGGTGTGATTGGTATGAACTATTATTTCATACCTAAAGCCGCTGACCGCCCTATCTACTCTTACCGTTTGTCTGTGATCCACTTTTGGGGCTTGGTTGGTTTTTACACTTGGGCAGGTACTCATCATTTGGTTTATTCATCAGTACCTGTTTGGGTGCAAAACATTGGCATCATCATGTCTCTCATCCTTTGGCTTCCTTCTTGGGCAGGCGCTTTCAACAGTGCGATGACACTTCTACAAAACAAAGAGAAGCTCAAATCTGACTACATTTGCCTGTTCTTCTTCTCGGCAATTCTTTACTACTGCTTGGCCACATTTGAAGGGCCTCTATTGGCGATTCGCTGGTTCAACATGCTAGCGCACAACACCGAATGGGTGATCGGGCACGTTCACTCTGGCGCATTAGGTTGGGTGGGCATGTCCGGCATTGCGGTGTTCTACTACTTTATCCCGCGTCTCTGGAACAAAACCGAACTTTGGTCGCAGCGTTTGATCAAGTGGCACTTCTGGCTAGCCCATGCTGGTGTCGCCATCTACGCTATCGCACTTTGGGTAGCAGGCATTGGCGAAGGCTACATGTGGCTAACCCAAAACGAGAATGGCGAACTGGTTTACAGCTTTATTGAAGCCATGAACTTTAAAGCGCCATGGTTGTTCTTACGTTTCTTCGGTGGCGCACTCTTTGTACTTGGTTTGTTCCTGATGGCGTTTAACTTGTATAAGACCGTGCGTTCTCCATCCGTACTAGTGGCAAAGGAGGCATAAGATGAGCAAAGACTTTACTCACTCGGTTATCATCTTAATCATCACCACGATGGTTGTAGCTTCTTTTTCACTCGCGGTTTGGGTTGTACCGAATATTCTTCGCACGGATGACATCGCCAAAGGCAGTTTAGCTAAGCCCCTAACCGCAATTGAGCTTGCGGGTCGCGATATCTACATCAGCGAAGGTTGCCATGTGTGCCACACACAAATGGTTCGCCCATTGGAACCTGAAATCAAGCGCAATGGTCGCGCTAACCAAGAGTCTGATGATATTTACGAGTTCCCAAACTTGTGGGGGTCTAAACGTACTGGACCAGACTTAACCAACCTAGGTCGGAAATATTCGGACCAATGGCATGTATTACACCTTATCGATCCACGCCAAGTTGTACCAACATCCATCATGCCTGCTTACCCTTGGTTGTTTGAGCAAACTCTGTCTGGTAATGCCATTGGCAACAAGATGGAAACACTGCGTACGTTAGGCGTACCCTATACCGACCAAGAGATATCAGACGCACGTCTACAAATTCGAGGTAAAACCAAGGGTGAAGCTTTGATTCGTTACCTTCAAAGCCTTGGTCAAGACACAGCACAGGAGGTGGCACCATGAGCACATTCTGGAACTGGTGGGCAGTTGCCTGCACCATAATATTTTTTGCCCTTATGGTGAGTGTTATCGTCAAGTATTGGCGAAGCAACCACAAAGCAGATCAAGACCACACCATTGCTTCTTTTGATGGTATAGATGAGAAAGATGCCCCACCACCTAAGCTGCTGTTTATAAGTTACGCTGTCGCGTTTTTACTCTCTGCAGGCTATTTAGTGTTGTATCCAGGGCTAGGTGAATGGAAAGGATTGGTGAATTATGACCAAGGAAATGACAAACTCAGCTCACCTTCGACCACACTCGATCAGCAGTTTAGCCGAGTAACAAACACCTCTTTGGCGGTACTTGCACAAAATACCGACATAGTACGCACTGGACGCATGCTGTTTCAGACCCATTGCGCCGCTTGTCATAGAGATAACGCGCAAGGGCAAAAACACTTTCCTAACCTTATCGATAAAGAATGGATGTATGGTGGAGATGACGATGCCATTATTCACTCCATCGCAAAAGGGCGTAACGGTGCTATGCCGGGATGGGTAGAGGTAATGAGAAAAGACGAAGTAAATAAAGTCGCCTATTACCTTGCCTCTCTCAATCAACGCCACAGTGACGTGCCAGAGGTAAAAGTTGAACTTGGTAAACGTCTGTTTGTGGAATACTGCGCTTCATGTCATGGAGATGGCTCCATCGCAAACCAACAAACCGGTGTGCCTGATTTGTCAGACAGCGTTTGGCTTCATGGCGGCAGCATCGAAGAGATTCAACACACCATCAATTACGGTTTGAATAATCTGATGCCAGCGTTTGAAAACCAGCTTTCCGAAAACGAGATCCTCGCCATTGGCGCTTACATCCATAAAGCAGGCGAAGAGGAAGAGCAAAAACTCTCAGCGCTTAATGCCGAGTCTGTCGAACGTGGCGAGTACTTGGCACACGCCGGTGATTGTGTCGCTTGTCATAGTGCGGAAGGTGGCGAACCTTTTGCGGGCGGTCTGCCGTTTGTTACGCCTTTTGGTACCATCTACTCCACTAACATCACGCCTCATGCCAGTGAAGGTATTGGTGAGTATAACTATGATGACTTTCGTGATGCACTCGTGAAAGGTAAAGGCAAACACGGTTATCTCTACCCTGCTATGCCTTACACCTCATATCAATATCTGACTGAACAAGATATGACGGATTTGTGGGAGTACATGCAGTCTATCCCTGCCGTGGCGCGTCGTAACGATGAAAACCACATGATGTTCCCATCGAACATTCGTCTTGGTCTCCTTGGTTGGAACATTGTCTTTATGGACACCGATCCTATCGACTACAACCTACCTTCAGAGCTTGAGGGCGTGGTGGAGGACGTCGAGAAGTGGCAGAAAGGTAAATATTGGGTGGCAGGTTTAGGGCACTGTTCAGAGTGCCATACGCCGCGTAACATTGCTCAAGCGCTAATCCCTGAACGCATCTTCCAAGGCAACTTGATAGATGGTTGGAACGCACCTGACATTACGTCTACAGAGCTGTATGTGGGCGGTTGGGATGAGAAAACACTAACCGACTTCTTGCACACTGGCCACTCAGACAAAGGTACCGCTTTTGCTGGGATGGCTGACGTGGTCAAAAACAGCTTGAGTTTGATGACGCGCGAAGACATCGAGTCCATGTCTTATTACCTACTCAGCGGTGACGTAAACAACTTCATTGCTGCCGATGCGGTGCCTTTAGAGCCGAAAGGGTTCGATGAAGCTGCCTATCAAGATCCGATCTATGCTACTTACAAGCAAACGTGTGGCGCGTGTCATGGGAACGATGGTAAAGGTCGAGACCCTATTGCACCAACGCTCTTGAATAATGGCATCATCATGCACAGTGACCCATTCAACACTATTGCGGTAACGGTGCGTGGCTTGCAGCCTACCTATATTGATCCGGAGCGTAACTTCATGCCGATGGCAAGTTTTGAGGATATCCTCTCTGACGCACGTTTAGCCGAGCTCATTACCTTTGTACGTAGGCATCTCGGGGATCAACAGCAGGAAGTGACGGCGGCAGATGTGCGAGAAGTGAGAGAAACATTGGAAGCGGCTGGATATGCTGGCGGCCTGCACACCACCCCAGACATGTACGACAGGCGCGACAACACTATCAACATTCGTTAGGGTCAGCAGACTTCAGGACCTGTTTTCCTAGCTAACAGGAATAAAAAAAGCCAATCACAATTGGGTGATTGGCTATATATTTCTGTGAACAATCTGGTTCACTAACAACGTCAGTTGGCTAGGTGACCCTCGGCTTAAAAGGGTCATATAAACTAAAGCATTAGACATGCCAACTTTTCGATGCAGTAAAACCGATTGTTATTTAATCATTTGCAGTCAAATTGAACGAATAATCACACTAACTACTTTCCACTTATTGCATATTGCGAACAAGACCTTGCAATATGCAAATACAATCTTCAATTCATTTATGGCTTACGGGCGAGATCTCGCGCTAAAATTAATGCCAAACCGAAGACTTGAAGAAACAAACCAATACTTTTATACCAAGCCATCTTTTCTTCCAAACCTGTCATCACTTCCGTGGTTTCCAAGTTGGCAAGGTAATAGCTGTCTATACGATTACGGTAGTTATTTTGCGCCTGATTGATCTCAGACATCAGATTAGGTAACTGTTCAATTTGGATTGGACTGACTTCCTGCCCTGTCCATGCTAACAAATGCCCTCTCAACACTTGGTTCATTTCTTCTGAAACAGGTTCACTCTGATCAAGGTGCAAATGCAACAACAATACTTCCCGCTTTCGCTCCAATGTTTCGACACTATTCCAAGCGAGTTGTATCGAATAGAGGTTATCGGCTTTTTGTTCAGCCAGTAAACTGATCTCTTTACCGAGTTTATCTAACACAACACTGGTTAAGATAATCGCAGCAATATTAAGAACCAGTCCAACAAACACCAATAGCCATGCAGGCGGTAAGTATGTCGATTTTTTTACCATAAGCTCCCGTAAGGTAAATAGATCAAGTTAAGGGCTACTAAACCAATCATAGTAAAGAAGGTTAACTTCATCCCTGTAATTCGGCCTTTTAAATCCTCACCGAGAATTCCCTTTGCGTGAATCACACGCCCAATCACAAATACAATACCAGCAAGGTGTATCCACAGTAGCGAAGCGCCGTTATATTCTAATAACGCCATTAAAATGAGAGTGATAGGAACGTATTCACTTGCATTGCTTTGTGCGCTGCGAGCGATTTGAAGCGCCTCAACTCCACCATCGGCGTAAGCGATTTTGTTGCTGCGGCGTTGCTTGATGACTTGAAAAGCGAGCCAGATGAGCAGTAATGCGAGAATAGATGCGTAAAGCGCGGTAACCATAAAACTTCCTTCTTTAAATATTATTGTGAGCTAATTATTCTATAAAAAACACATTTATAAAATACATACATTCTTGATTTAGAGTGACTAGATCTTTAAATCGCCGCCGCGTCTACAAACCAAGGCATTCTACCTGAACCGGGAATCCCGAAGTTGCTTGGGTATAAATTAGCCCTATAAATCTAAAGAAAGAAATCATCAAAGAGAGTGGTTAGCGAGCTTTTTACGCTTAGAAAGCTTGGCGATACCTTCGCAGATCGTGAACAGCAGACCCACCCAAATAAAAGCAAATGTCACCGCTTTTACACTATCGAATAGTTCACCAAAGAACACGACAGCCAATACAAATTGAAGACTCGGTTCAATGTATTGCATCAACCCTACTGTCGACAGGTTAGTAATTCGGATCGCAATCGAATAAAAAATCAGTGGGAGAATAGTTACTGGCGCACTTCCTAAATAAAGCATGAACGTGGTCATATCGACGGTTGAAGATAACTCACCGATCGTCCATTGCTTAAACATCAGATATGCCAATGCGATTGGGGTAAGCACCACCGCTTCAATAAAGAGTGTTGTACTCCAATCAAAGTTAATCTTTTTCTTAAATAAGCCATAAAGAGAAAAGAATAAGCCCATTGTCAGCGCTACTAATGGTAACTGACCATATTGGATAACCTGATAAACCACACCGATAGTTGCTAAAAGAATGGCAATGAACTGACCTTTTGACAGCTTATCACCAAGGACAAAAACACCCAGTGCGACAGAAACCAAAGGTCCAATAAAGAAGCCTAAGCTCGCATCAATAACACGGTTATTGGTTAACGCCCAAGTGAATGCAACCCAAGAAATACACATTAGGCTACTTGCAACAAAGGTATACCAAAGGGACTTTTTATCTTTCCAGATAGCAGCCCATTTCGGCATGTGATGCGTGATCGCCAGTACCAATAGAAACCCCACAGGTACAGAGCCAATGATGCGCAGCGCCAACAGTTCATCCATTGATGCATTTGGCAGAAAGCGATAGTAAACAGGCAACAATCCCCAGATAACAAAGGAAAGTGCAGCCATAAAATTGCCGTAACGATTGTTGTTCATAACTGACTCGACAAATAAAAAAGTGACGCGATTCTATAGAGCAAATTTGGTTTGTAAAGCGAAACAAAAGGACCAATATTCGCTATAAGGCTAGGCCTTGAATTACCGCGGTAATTCCACTAGTAAAACACAGCGCTAGCGCGCCGAAACGCACTTTTTCTTTAGGCAAGGACTGTGTTGTTTTTATTGCCAACCAATAGCCGAATGCGGCTGCAGGCAGTAAGGGCAAAGTAATGATCAAATGATGAAGATTGAAGAATCCCACCGGAATTTGAACCACCAACGAGATGATAGAGCTAAACACAAAGAAAGCAGAAAGGTTACCACGTAACTGATTCGCTTCTTGATGCTGAAGTAGTAACGCCATTGGCGGTCCACCGATAGCGGAGCTTGTACCAAAGAGCCCCGAAAAGAAACCTGCAAACGTCATGCGTCCTGGTGTTGGCTCAATGCGAAAAGGTAAGACACTCACAGCCACAGCAAAAAGCACGAGAAAACCAATCCAAAGCGTTAACGCTTCTGTCGAAACATAAAACAGCAGCGCCCCACCCGCTAACGATCCGGGAATACGACCGAACAACGCCATCTTTAAACCACCGAGTTCAACATTACTGCGGTGCTTCATCGCATTCATTAATGAAATAAACAATGCAACTAAACAGATGGGAGCAGGAACGTATTCCGGAGCCCATAGAATAAGTAGTGGAGCCGCGACAATAGCCAAGCCAAAGCCAATAGCCGTTTGTACATAAGAGCCGAGGAAAATCAGCCCCATTGCAAGCAAATTAGTAGAATCGAATTCCATCGATGCGTTCTTATATTTTATCTATTTATTAGAGAGTTAGTTAAATATGAATTATCTATTATTCACCTACTCTCGCCCTGCGTAGGATTCATCAAACCTATCTAAAACACAATCAAAATATTTCAATAACCGAACTTTAGAGGCTCACTTTCTGCAACTTCGAATTTTGTACAAAGATGCAATGTTTAATTTATCAATACTCCTCTATCCAGAACACAAAATCGACATTATAATCAGCGGCTTTTATAGAGTGAATGCACTATCAAAATTCACCACACGTAGAATTTCACAGTCTAAGGCACTAAATAATAAATAAATATTAGACTATCGTATCAACCTAACTTAAAGATGGTTTATGAAAAGAAAATCAGGTTTTACTTTAATTGAGCTTGTTGTTGTAATCGTAATTCTTGGCATCCTTGCTGTCACTGCCGCACCCCGCTTCTTAAACATTCAAGATGATGCTCGCGAAGCGCGTTTGGAAGGAATGAAAGGTGCAATTGCATCAGCTCTGAACATTGGGTATGGAAAAATGGCGATCGCGGGTCTCGAAGGTCTCTCCTATGTTTCTAATGATACTGACTATAAAAATCATGATGGAAGCATGCTAGTCCCGATGCAAGGTTTACCCTTTGATGGATGTGAAAAAAGTTCAAGCACGCATTGCGCGTTTGAATATGGTTATCCGCAAGCAGATACAACATCATTAACTGTACTTGTGCAAGAACTAGGTAGTCATGTTGAATCAACTGATTGGATGATACGAATGCTTCCAAACAGAACGGCTTACATAACAGCTCGTGATGACAAATCCGCTAACGAAAATGAATGTAGTATTATCTACGCTCCGCCAGAAAACGCTAAAGCCAAATACACTCTAAAAATAAACAAATGTTCATAACCAAAAAAGGCTGCCAATCGGCAGCCTTTTGTCATCTTGTTCTCTGCTTATGCAAAGTTAAACACGTATTTATCCATCATATTGACCATACGACCAATCTCTGGCTTAGTAATCGTGTCATTTGCCCCTAGTGATAGTGCTTTCGCACGGTTATCTTCACTCATTAGAGAAGAAAACATCACGATTGGCATTTCATTGTAGGCTTCCGTTTCACGTAGTCGTTTTACCAAGTGCATACCATCCATACGCGGCATTTCAACGTCGGTAACAACAGCATCAAGCAGCTCACGCACTGGCAGTTGTTCTTGTTTCGCTACTTCGATGAGACTCATTAATTTCTCGTAAGCTTCGCCGCCGTCTTTACATGTGATCACGTTATAGCCTGCTGATGCTAAAGTATCTTGAATCAGTGAGCGAATAAACGCTGAATCGTCCACAACCATAACGGTTTTCGCATTACGCTTACCAACCATACGCTGGTTAAGGTCAACCGATTTATCACCCGTTACGTCGTATTTTTCCATACTCAGCTCTGGGTTGATGTCTGCAATGATTTTCTCGAAATCGAGGATCATGATCAGATTGCCATCTTTACGAACAACAGCAACCACACAGTCCTGTTCACCTGCTTCTAGGAACTGGCTCGGTGATTCTACGTCATTCCAAGAGATACGGTGGATGCGTGAAATGCTGTCAATCAAGAAGCCATTCGTCATCTTGTTGAAATCCGTCACAATCACAAACTTACGCTCTAAGTCGCGACGAGTCGGAACGCCAAGCCAACCAGCAAGGTCCACCAACGGAGTTAACACTTCACGGGAAGAGAACACGCCAATCATATGCGGTTGTGCGTTCGGATAATCGGTAGTCTCTGGTACGCGAATCACTTCGCGAACTTTAGCGACGTTAATACCGTAATAACATGTTTTTGTGCTGCCATCTGGCATCTGTTTTTCTAGGTGGAACTCAATGATTTCAAGCTCATTGGTACCACTCTCAGTCAATATAGTGCTGGTTACGTTACTCATAAACACAATTATCCAAAATACGCACCAAGAAAAAGGCTTGATGCAATGCCACAGAGAATCACTTCACAGGCGAAAAAATCCAAGAGTCCTTTTGTAGTCGTTGAGACAGAATTTGTAAATAATCAAAAGGATGCTGACTGCACACTTCTATATCAAATGCTTAAAATTTGTCTCATTTTTGTACAAAACACATTCAAGTATTCAATATTGCAGCTGGGTTCCTTAAGTTAACGGCAGGGAAAACAAAAAGTTTAGCCATAATTAGTAAAGAATCAGTGAGTTTTAATGACCGCTTCGTTATCTACGCGATGACGCTCGCCATAAACCCCTTCTTCGGTTCTGATACCACAACTGATGACCATGGTGATTTGATCACTGTCTCTTAGATTAAGCAACTGTTTTACACGTTTTGAATCGAAGCCTTCCATTGGGCAAGTGTCATAGCCTTTTTCTCTCATCGCGTACATAAAAGTCATCGCTGCCAAAGAAACACTCTTGTGCAAACAAACACGTACGTCACTTTTAGCCACTTCTCTTACCATCGGCTTGTTTCGACCTAGCCACCAGCTGTATAACTTGCGTACCGCCCCGCGTATGCCAAATGCATCATTGTTATAAACCATTGGGATAAGTTTTTCGTAATACTTTAGAGCGCGCTTGGCCGCAGCGTCGTCACGGCCTTCAAAAGCTTGGCGCACAGTCTCTGCGTTGCGCTTTGCGCGCTCTTCCCAGTTATGAGTAGTCGCCACAAAAACGACTAACTCATTCGCCGTTTTTGCCGCATTTTGTCCCATGCAGAAGTCGGCTAGTTTCGCTCGCTTCTCCGCTGAAATCACTCGATGAAATTCCCACATCTGCATATTACTGCTGTTTGGGCTAAGCGTGGTCAACGCGAGCGCCTTGGCTACATCATCATGGTTAAATTCAGCATTCGTATCGTACTTTCTAACGGAACGACGTGAATGAACAATAGATTCAAAAGAAGATTGGCTCATAACGGACTCAAAACTTAGGTAAAAGCGCGATCTTTACTGATTCATTGCTTAGCTGCAAGTATAAATACACCATCAGGTAAAATTTCGCTCCTTACATCTCTCTATTGCAGCTTAAAGAATCGAATTTGATCAGATAAGTTAACCGACATTCTTGCTAGCTCATCTGTTGCCTGATTGCAGTCTTGAATCATATTAACAGTTTGCTCCACTTGATCGCGTACAGATACCACGCTTTGATTGATCATTTCAGCCGTGGCACTTTGTTCTTCCGTCGCCGTAGCGATTTGAGTGTTAAGCACATTCGTCTGTTCAATATTCCCCGAAATACTCACAAAGGCTTCATTCGCTGAGGCTGATTGCTGTACCGTTTCTTCTAGCATGCGTTGCCCAGCATTAATGGAATCAACCACCTGAGTCGTATTCTGTTGCTGCGTACTGATGCGATGACCGATCTTTTCTACCGCCTTCTGGGTTTCTTGAGCCAGTTGACGCACCTCATCTGCTACAACAGCAAAACCACGACCTTGATCGCCAGCACGCGCGGCCTCAATCGCTGCATTGAGTGCCAGAAGGTTTGTCTGTTCAGCAATGGTTTGAATCACTTCCGTAATATCCGCAACCTCTGCTGTCCCATTGGACAAGGTAGCCACCTCTTGGCTCATGGTTCCCATTTGCGTGGCTAAACCGCCCACCTGCTCCATGGCTCGTTGCATGACAGTCTGCCCTTGTTCAGAGACACTCGTCGCCAACGCAGCTTCTTGTGATGCCCCACTCGCACTTTGGGCGACTTCGGTGATGGCTACCGTCATTTGGTTCACCGCGGTGGCAACTTGATCAGTTTCTAATTGCTGGGCTTGTGCATTCGTCAGAATTTCTCCGTTTACTGCCGACAACTCTTCTGATGCCGAAGCAAGCAAGTCACTACAAGACACCACACCTGACACCGTTTTATACAGCTGCGCTTCCATATGGTGCAACGCATCAAGCATTTCAGCGATTTCATCATTCCCTTTCACCTGATCATGCCTCATCCCGATTTCACCACGACTCAGCTTTTCAGCTACTTGCTTAGCAAACTGAACATTCGCGGTAATATCATGCGAAATATACAGAGATAAGAAGGTGACGATTGGCAATCCAATCAACAAGGCTAACGTCACATTGATTATTGCCTCTTCAGTGGATTGTTGAATCTCATCTTTCAATGCATTTTGATCATTAACGGCATCGACTCTGATGCCATTCAGTTGTTCAGCAATATCAAAACCAATCTCTTTAAGTACTTCCCAACGATCGTTTCGAGTCCGAATCGTGCTGGCAACTTGAGACAACGAGTGAGCAAAGCCTTCTGTCAGTTCAATGAGTTGTTCTTGGCTTGCGAAGCTTAACTTGGACAAATCACTTTTCCATTGCGATAGCTGATCTTGAAACTGTTCGTAATCTTGCTCGTTATTGGTTAACAGATACTCCGTAGCTTCTTGCGTCAACGCTTTAAATACCATAGCTGCGCGAGAAACTTCCGAACGTTGCTTACTAAGCACTTCTGACTCAGTCGTCGCGATATTTTTGCTTCAATCTGCTTTTGAAAAGAAACCAGTTCAAGAACAGAAGCGTCACGTTCTCGCATTAATTGCGAAACTTCAGTTAAGTTTGTTATATAACTTTCGAGTTGCGAAGTGACTTTTTCAAAGCGCCCCTTCCGTTCATTATCTGTCGACTTCAAAGCCTGCTTTTGTGCCTCTTGTTGCGCTAATTTCAAGCTTTCAATTGCTCGATTAAAAAATTGAGGGTCGCGGTTTGTACGATACGTCAATGCATTGATTCGAGCCTTCAACAGATTTGCTTCAACGTCTGTCGCTTCAAAAGCTGCCTCATCGATTGATTGAAAGTGAATAAAATTTGAATTGACCTGTTTGGTCGTAAAAAAGCCAACAGCAGACACTGTAGACAGCACCAAAATAACGGCACTCAAGATCAGATAAAATTTATGTTTTATTTTTTTAATTCTATTAAGCATTCCGCATACTCCATAACAACAGCAAGTGGAAATACTAAAAACCTAACGGATAAGTCGCAAACTCGCCCCAACACACAAACAACACTATCTTGTTGTTATAATTGAACTTATTCGAATATGCACGCCTTTTCTGACGGCAAAGAAAGATTGGTACTTCAACTGAGGTCGGTGATTCTTTCGTGCCGTATCTCTTTGATTCTATTATCTACCACGCGACACTTTCTAAAAAATGAGACACTCCTTTTCAAATAATGAAATTGTCATTTTCACCCACACGGCAAGGATTTTTCCTACAATCCCTTCTCGTTAAATGAGTGCTGAATGGAAGCGGCAAGTAAATTGAAATATAAGGTGAGGCACAAAATATGAATAACGTTCTTATTATCGACGACCAACCGTTATATAGCGAAGCGCTCGCTTCTCTTGTTCAAAACGCTTTCCAAACTGTGAACGTTGTAGAATCAACTGACAGTGCCGAAGTTATGGAGCTCATTCGCAACCAGCCTGTTGACTTGGTTATTTTAGATGTAGTTTTAGGTGACAGAGACGGTATGCGTTTGGCAAAGAACATTCTGGCAACTGGTTATCAAGGAAGAGTCTTATTTATTTCCTCTCGCGATTACAGCAGCTTGTCCAAAGCCGCGTTTGAAATGGGTGCGCATGGGTTTTTAAATAAGAATGAATCGAAAGAGACCATTATGGATGCAATTGTTAGCGTGACGCGTGGTTATTCCATGTTTAAAGCAACGCACAATCAATCAAGCGGTAACGTTGCTTTATCGAACCGTGAAGCAATGGTCTTCCATTATTTGGCTCAAGGCTATTCAAATAAGAAGATTTCTGAACAGCTGTCATTAAGTGCAAAGACCATCAGTACTTATAAGACTCGCATATTGAAGAAATACCATGCCGAGTCCGTTGTAGAGCTACTTAATACACTTCCGCAAGATGAATGCGGCAGCTTGTGCTGCTAAGAAATGACGTACTTCGCGATAGCATCGGTTAATAGCTGATGCATCGAGTTGTAGCGATGAGATTGCTTCATTTGTATCACGACCTTTGGTCGCCCTTGAGGGTAAAAACTCTCCGGTACAGGGATAAAGGTATAACCTTCAATTGGCTTTTGATACTCAAGTAATATTGTCGCTGCAGCCTTGCTTCTTATGACTTTGAGTAGACTCGTGATATTACCAATCGTCGCAACACGGTTTATATTAATCCCACTTTGTTCGAGCGCTCGCTTGGTCACCTGCTCCCTATCCTTCCAACCGGCTAACTCAAGCAAAATGAAATCGAGCTTACACGCGGTTTCTAGATCGTTGATCCCAAGCTCTTCGGGTACCACGATGACAGCTGGCGCATAACCAATAAATTGTTGATGGATGGTTTTTGGATACTCTTCGTTAAAGTAATGCAATTGCATATCTACTTTATCAACCAAGATATCGTCTATTGTGCTATCCGTACTGCTTTCTACATTGATGTAGGCATTAGGAAATAATTCCATTAAATCAATAAGAAGCAGATCACCAAATGACTGTTGTGCTGATTGAGGCAAGCAGATTGAGATGCTTTTCTCGTACGAGAGAGGGTCGAACTCACGGCGAACTAGACAAGATTCTAACTGCCCTAGCGCATCAGTAATTTCTGGTAATTTACGCTTTAGATAATCCGTTGGTTCAAAGTGATGTGCATGGCGGATAAAGAGTTCATCTTCCAATTGAGTACGCAGGCGAGTTAGGTATTTGCTGATAGAGGCTTCGCTCTTGCCCAATGCTTTCGCAACGGGTTTCAATTGACGATGACGCTCCAGTAGCACCAGTATTTTAAGTAGGTTTAGGTCGAGATCTTTATTCACAGCACAGCTACCAAATAGGGTCAGAGATGAAAATTGAGTTCTTTATTTACCTTCAGCCAAATACACAGAAAGCAGCCTAATGAGTAAGGCTGCTTTACTATAGAAGACCAAAGTCACGTTTTGGTCAAGTTTATCAAACTCTTATACCGTTGCTTAATGACATTAAAGTCAGTTAAAGCAATTTTCAGGTTTAAGACACTGTCTTAAGTTAGTTACTTAGCTACTTAACCTACTTGGATACTGAGTTACTTGTTTACTTAGTTACTTAACTACGGTGACGCTTAGATTCATAAAGGTCCTCATCAGCGCGCATGATGACGTTGTTCAGCGTCTCATGTTCAGTGCTCATTGCAATACCAGTACTGACACTCACTTCTACATCCATACTTTTTAAGCGATTTTCTTTCACTGCAGCGCGTAGTTTCTTCGCCAAAATTAACGATTTGCTCTCACTGCAATCGGGTAATATCGCAATAAACTCATCGCCTCCCGTGCGAATAAGATAATCCGTCGACCGAAAGACCTTTTTCATGGAGTCAGCAATTATCGATATGACTTCATCTCCAACGTGGTGCCCAAATTTATCGTTAATTCGTTTAACTCGATCGCCATCAATGGCAATCACAGTAAACGGTGTCATCTTAATCTTGTTCTTAAAAGCCTGTTCTTTGAACACTTTTCGATTAAACAACCCGGTTAGCTCGTCTTTCGTTGCGTCACTGATTGCGTTAGCCAGTTGAATTTTGCTCTCTTTTGACTCTTGCGCTTTTGAATAATACGCAAAGATCACAACAAAAAAGACAAAGAACAAACAGCCAAAATCGATAAGTATCTTGCTAAACGGGTATTTGTACACAATCAGGTTATTATTATCTGCTACGTACGTTTGAGTGTATGCAAACTCAGGCCAAGGATAATGAGGAAAGTACACCACAATGTGCTTATTTCCGTTATTAATATCGACTTTGAGTTGCTTTCCTTCTGCCTTTAGCGAATCGAGAAAGATTTGCTCTCCAAATTCACCAACCAGCTCCCCTTTGAAGTAGACCGGGCTAATAATGCTAAAGGCTCGACTATCCGAATAGGTGGTTTTAAAAGGTTTAGAAATCAGAATACGGTCAGACAACTGATCTTTCCATGCCGCCAACGAACAAGAATTTGTCTCTTTACACCAATCAATATCAAAAGGCTCCGTCAAATCTTGTAGTCCATCAATAGCATTTTCAAGAATCAACTTGTTTCCTGTGTATGAACGAAAATAAAGGACGATATCAATCCGCTCGTAGACATTGGATAGATAACCTTCAGCTTCATGTAGCACTTTACGCGCAACGGCTTCCACAAAGTCTAGCTCGCTCTTTGGATCAAGCTTGTAAATCGCATCTTGAAAGCTGAACTCGGTCGCATCAGTAATCTCCTTAGCCGAAGTTCCTTCATAACGCGCTAGCTCAGACTCCAATAAGAGCCCTAGCATGATGACTTTTTGTTTGGTTTTTGAAATGCCTTGTGTGTAGATTTTAAATTGCTTCGCCTCATGAGAAATGAGCATGGCTCCAATCATGGTCATTGAGGTTACAAACAAAAGCACAGCAAAGAAGAATGACAAATAAACGTTTCTCAGGTTCATTCTTTCTCCTACTACGTACCGAGCACTTTAGAGAGTTCAACGATATTCTTCACATTGTACTTATCCAAAACTCGGCGCTTGTAGGTACTTACCGTCTTATCACTGATCGAGAGTACATCCGCGATGTCTCGATTGGTTTTCCCTTGCAGCAATAACTTCATCACGGCACTCTCACGGCTGGATAACGCTGGTACATTACGATGCTCTTCAACGCTCTGCTTGAATTTGAAAAACGAATAACCTTTGGAAACAGCCTCAATCGCGTCTTTTAAGATTTCGTGGTTTTCTGATTTACATACATAACCATCAGCACCAGAACGAAATGCCATTTGGCTATACATATGACTTGTCTCCGCAGAAAAGAAGATCACTTTTCCTGCAAAACCGTGCGATTTAATGCGCTTGTAGAAATCGTAGCCATCGCAATCAGCGAGATTTACATCCAAAATGAGCAGCCCAATTTGTTGCTCTTTCAATATTTTTAAGGCGTCTTTTGAATTGGTTACCGTTAAAACATCATTTGCAGTGCCTAGGCTCTCGACCAAAGATTTAATGGCAATGCAAACCAGCGGGTGATCATCAAAGATCAGATAGTTCAGTTTATTCATCATGCTTTTATTTCAGTATCGTTATTGCTTCTAATGGCATTGGTTTATCGATGTAATAACCCTGAAATACGTCAACCGTGTATTGGCGCATCGCGTTTAGCGTCGGTTCGTCTTCCACCCCCTCTGCGACAACACTAATGTTTAAGCTTTTTGCGAGTGCACAGATGGCTAATACTATGTTTTTCTTTTTAGGGTCATTGACCAAACCTTGAATGAAAGATCGGTCTATTTTCAGTTCGTTAAAAGGCAGTTGAGCGAGCTTTTCCAACGATGATGATCCCGTACCAAAATCATCAATGCTGACGGTTACTCCACTCATTCGGAATTTAAGTAGGTTCTTGTAAAGTGCGGCATTGGTCTCAAACGTGTCTCGCTCAGTAATTTCTATCGTAAACTGGTCTGGACTGATGCCATGCTCACGGCAACGTTCGATAAAGCGAGTCGCAAATTCCGGATCTTCTAAGTTGTCATGATCAACATTCAGTGAAACATGTAACCTCAGCCCACGGTTCTTCATGTCGTATAACGCATTACTAAACACCGCATCAAACAACTCCGCAGATAAATGGCAGCGCTTCACAATAGAAAGGAAGTTGTACGGAGTTAAAACGCCGTAAATGGGATGAAACCAACGCGCTAAGGCTTCATAGCCTATGATCTCTCCCGTGTTTGCGTCCGCTAGTGGCTGGTAGTAGTTTTTAACTCGCCCCTCAGCCAAAGCAAACAAAAACTCTTGGTCTTGCACGCAAACTTGTTGCTGAAATGAAGTGAATTTCGCTGGTTGAACACCCGACTTGTTGAGCATTTCGACCACTTGCTCTTCATCGTAAGGTTTTAGAAGTTTACCGAGAACCTCGAAACTGAACGATTCGCACATCGCTCTAACGGTGGCGACAATCATCAGTTCCATTGCGCTCACTAACACAACCTTTCCCTGGTAGCCGATTTGGTTGAGCATCATCATCATGTCGACACCATCTTTATTCGGCATCTGCAAATCACAAAAAATAATGTCCACGTCCGATGTTTTGACGTGCTGAATCGCGCTATCAACATTATCGAATGTCGAGACGTCAACCCCATACCGAGATAACATTTGCTTTAGCAAAGTGATTTGCAGTGGATGGTCATCAATCACCATCGCTTTAAGATCTTTATTCATGTGCTTTAATCCAATGTTCTGCAAGGTTGATTTCTTGTTCTATGCGCTCAATAAGGTCGGTGACATGAGCTTCAAACTCACCATCACTGGCCTTCTCGGCTTCAATGCATAACTCCGCTAAAATGGCTACTCCAATGGCGCCAAGCGCGCCTTTTATACCGTGAATAATGCGTTTTTTATCTTGTTTGCTTTTCGCAGCTTTTAGATTTGTCACATCGTGCGTCATTGAGCTTTTAAAAACGTTGGCTATCTCCTTAGCGTCTTGCTTTCTAAATTTCTCAATCCATTCTGGCCACTGTGCCATTTTCTCTTGCCCTAAGAACGGCAGCAGTTTTGACCTTAACTTTTCAAGGTCATAAGGTTTATAAAGAATGTCATCGATGCCAATATGTTTAGCCCGTTCGTTCGCTAAGCGAGAGTCTTCCGCGGTGACACCAATAACAGGAATTGAAGCCAGCTCTGGTGCTGCTTTGAGCTTCTTCACCAACTCAAAACCGTCCATTTCGGGCATGTGAAAATCCGTAAGAACCAACGCCACCTGATGATCGCGATTCACGTATTGCCATGCTTCAAGACCATTACTTACGATGACAGGCTCAATGCCAAGTTCTCGCAGTTGCATCGTGATCACGCTTTGGTTGATCGGGTTATCTTCTGCGACCAAAACAGTGCCGTGCTTCCAATCAAGATTGCTATTCGTGTCTTCCGTTTCAGCTGTCGGCTTTAAGGTGCAATCTTGACGCAGCAACGCCAGTAAGGTATCTGGATACTTGGCTTCTGACGGTGTTAACTCGCAGCTTCCTTTACTGCCACAATCAAGGTTTAGTCCTTGGTATTTCCCTTGCGGTGAAAACTGCCCCACCAAATTTGGCTTCACATCTGTCGACGCCATCCCCCACGCAAGACACCAATCACGGACATTGGCAGGCAACATCGGTGAAAATGTATAAGACAGTGCCGCTTGAGGCTCTGGTTCACAGAAGGTAATAGGCAACTTCACAACCATCGTGGTGCCAAGACCGAACTGGGAATTAATACATAACTCCCCTCCCATGCAGTCCACGAGACGGTCGACAATACTCAAGCCAAGCCCTGTTCCTCCGTACCTGCGCGTAATGGTGTCATCTGCTTGAACAAACGGCTGCAAAATACCTTCGAGTTGCGTTTCCGTCATACCGATACCTGTGTCCGCGATTTTTAAGATCAGTCGCCCTTCATGAACGGCAATGCTGACGCTGATTTCTCCTTCGTTGGTAAACTTAACGGCATTGGAGAGTAGATTGGTCGCGATTTGGACTAAGCGCACTGCGTCCACTTTCAACCATGGATTTAAGAAGGGTTTGAAGGTCACTCGATACTCTAACCCTTTACTGGACGCTTTTGGTTCAAAGCTACGAATCACGTCACACAAGGCGTTTACAGCATGAGTTTTTACTGGCGTCACTTTCAACTGACCAGCTTCTAGCTTGGAATAATCAAGGACTTCATCCACCAGCAGGTTCAAGTGGTTTAGTGAGCGCATCGCTTGGGTGATAAGCTCTTTACTCCCCTCACTGCTGGTCTGACGGTCTAACAAGTCGAGTAGACCATGTGCAGCGGAAAGTGGTGTTCTTAACTCATGGCTCATGGTTGCCAAGAAATTCTCTCGAGAACGAACCGCAGTTTGCGCTTTTTCTTGCGCATCAATTAACGCAAACTCTCGCTCTTTTTGCTCAGTGATATCTTGAAGTACGGTCAGGACAAATTTCTTTTTGCTACTTGGAGAAAGAATGGCTTTACGTTCTCGGTAAACATGCTGAATACCAAGCTTACAGCCATTGGATGCTGTTATATCTGCGATGCGTTTACCTGCAATCACCTGACGCAATTCGATCACATTGTCGACCAAAGGTTTGGCACTTTTTCGACTTTGAATCGTGCAGCCTTTGCAACGATGGTTTTTATATAAAGAGCAATTGCTCATTTGAATTTGGTTATCTTCGCCATGAATAAAAACAATGCTGTTGATTTCTTGAATAATCTCCATCAACCACTGCTTCTCTTTCTCCTCATTCGTTGCGTTTAGCTCTGCCAAATTGACTTTGAGCTTAAGGTGCGCCAACACGAAATACGCAACCGCCAAGAGGATCACAAACACAACCACAACAATCAGTATCATGGTGAAGATATGTTCTTCATCGTAACCGTAGACGAGATTGAAGTTTCGGTAAGTTCTATTAAGCTTTTCTATCTCTTTGGCATCAATGGTATCAATGATGCTGTCGAGTATTTTCTTTAGCTTGGTGTTATGGTCCGCTACCGCAAAAGCAATCGACAAGGTCAGCGTATCTTTTTCACTGATCAGCAACCCATCAATGTTGTCCTGCGCGATCATGCTATGCACGATGTCATCAGGGATATACGCAACTTCAATCTTGCCCTGTTTGAGATCAGTCAACAGTTGCCTAAGGTCTTCATAGCGAGTAAAGCGCTCTTCCTTCCATGAGTCGAGATTGACCAAACCTTGTTTTTTTAAACTCATTAGAATGCCAGATCGCGCGTCGTGTGCGGGATGCTCTTTCGGGTCCAATGCTTCTATTGCAACAAAGTTGTTGTGCATGAACGGCTTGGTGACTAACCAATCTGATAAGGGTGGATTCTCTACATAAGCCACAGGAACTAAGTCGGCATTGAACGCCGTCAATCCACTGTTTAAGCTGCTGCTAGGCTTTTGATATTCGAACTTCAAGCCAGTGCGAGACTGGATCAAATCGATAAAATCAGGCAGAAATCCGTCCAACTCATCGGTGTGAGGGTTTCTAAATAAGAAAGGAAACGCTTCTTCACTGCTGCTGTAGGTAATGATTTGCTTGTTTTCTAAATCTCTTCGGTATTCCACCAGCAGTTTGTCGTTGACATGATATGGGTTCGTAGACGCAACCGAGCGAATGTTTTTACCATTGCGTTCCCAGCTTAAAATTTTGTTAATACGGTCAACAAGCGCTTGGTTTGATTTGGAAGCTATAAATCTCGATTCTTCTTCATTCAGCCAACTGGGAATATCAACCGCACCATTGACAATGTCGTTCTCGTCTAAATATTGGTTGATAGCAACGTAACTTGAGATCAAAGCGTTTGCGCGACCGCCTCTGACTTCTTCAAAGGCTTTAAGGCGACTTTCCACTGTGCGGACTTTCGTTGCCCCCATGTCTTCGAGGTATTCACAGTAAACGGTGCCGATAACACAAGCCCATTGGAGTTCTCGTGGATCACGTTGGTAATAGCTGTCTTCACGATACCAAACCGCAATGGTGCTAGAGAAAAAAGCATCCGAGAAGATAAAGCGAGATTCTCTGTCCGGCGACTTACTAAAACCAACAGCACCGTCTATCGTGCCATTCTCAATATCAGCGAACAGTTCTGGAATCGTATTGTATGAACGTAACTCAAGTTCAAGATTGAGCACTTTGGCGATGTTAGTCAGGTAATCGAGGTTGATCCCATAATAAGTGCCAATTTTGTTGCCGATTTCTGGATCTTCTGAGCGTAGCGCTATCACACCGACAAGCACGGTTTCACTAGACTCATCGCTAGCAAAGGAATATGACGGAGAGGTTGTGCCGATAAATGCGACAAAAAGTATGACGGTTTTTCTTAAAATGCTGAACATAACGACTTCCACAACTTGGGAGATCAGACTAATTTGCACAGCATAAATGTCAAACTTCGACAATTTTTGAATTGTGTTTACTTCATTGTTATAAAAGCATTTTTTTGATTTTAGTCAGGACATTCTGACAAGATTATCCACCTTGGACTACAACATATTTGGGTAGGATATCCCATCATTAAACTGAAATGTGCTGTTCAACAACTAAACAGCTCAACGTTTATCGCATGCTCAACAAATTGCGCAATATAAAAAACCATGCAAAAAAACCGGTCAGCCAAAAGCTAAACCGGTTTTTACGCATATGACACCCTTGCCTACTTAGCCGTTTTACTTAGTCACTATACAAAGGGAACTGTTCAAAGGCACGTCGATACGTTACATACTCATTCGAGCTCCAAAGCCTTAGCTCTTCTGGATCGTAGTCATATACTTCTTTGTGAGAGGCGTTGAGAGAACTCGTATTGTTCTCAGCAATTTGGTCACCAAAGATCTGTGCTACATCAAACATTTTTTCTAATTCATCACCTTCAAACTTACCAATCGCACTGTTTTGAGCTGTTTGTAGGCGAGTTAGAGAGTTACACTTACGCTTCATATGATCTTCATCGGACTCACCATCCACCTTAAAGCGCAGACATTTGTTGCCATCTTCTTCGTACTCTTCAAACATTTTGTCAAACATAGTAAAACGTGCAAAACCTGTTGTATCTCGAAGGGCTACAAGTGCATCTTTATCACCAATTGCAATGATACGGGCTTCATTGCGGTCACGTGTATTTTTAAATACAGACAATGCATTTCGAACGCGATATGGCAAACTATTTAGTTTCTCAACACGAGCTTTTTGCTCATCTTGGTACAAAGCACGTGAAGCAACCGCATTAGCTAACGAGTTACGTGAGTTCAAGGAGTAATTCATACCCTTCCATGTAAAGTTAATACCGTTCGGATCTGCGGTTGCACTGTTCGCTAGGTTGATCGCAATTGAATCACTTAGCCCACGTACAGAGTCACCCAACCCGTACTCATTGGCACGATTGTACTTCATCAAGTTTGCTAGCAAAGTACCGAAGTAAGGGACAACCGAGTCTTGTGGCGACCCTTCCGTCCAATATTCGAATGCTTCTTGTCCGCCCATGACAAAATAACGTTTCATTGGCCACAAGTATGATGGAACCGCCTCGATTGTTTGAGTCAAACTCGGCTGGTAGCGAAGCACCGTTTCAACGTAATCACCATTACCATCAACGAATATCGCTTGACGCGCTTCAGGTCGACCCGCTAAATCAGATAGGTGCGTATACAGTTTAGTGATCTTGTCTGACAGATCAATCAGCGCCAAGCTTGAGTTTTCTGTGGCAATGTAAGGCGAATCACGACGAACCAACATTTGTGCAGCTAGCAGTTTGTCTGGCCACACGCCCAATAAGTCTACTGAGTTAGAAGCTGTCTGATATGGATTATTTGCTTTTAAGCTCGACCAAATATGACCATCACGCGTTTCTGAGCGCATCACGATTTCGTTGGCTTGCTTTTTAAGTATTTGAACGAGTTCCTCATCGAAACAGCTAGTTGGAACATCGCGGTTCAGTGACATACCCGTTTGGTATGTCAGCCAAAGGTCAGACAATTTTGCGAAGCGATAACGATTAGGTACACCATCAATACCACTTAGCTCTTCAAGCTCACAAACTTTATCTGGTGCTGTCAGTACATCTAAGAAGAAGTCAGCAGCTAAGTTTGCCGCATTGTATGTATCACAGATAGGACGGAGCCCTGCTGACATACTGTCTAGCGGTTTAGGGTTTCCACGCCAATCTAAGCAATTGTTTTCTGCAATCTCCTCAAACACTTGCCCCTTGTTATTGGTGGTATTAGCACCAATGTAGCGTGCGAAGACAAAATCGATCTCACCAACATTTTCGACTATGTCACGTATCTTTTGGAATTCATACATACGTTGCCAAAAGTATTCGTATTGGTGATATTGAGAGAAAAAGTCACGACCATTTCGACGGTTCGCCGTTTCGTAACTGTCGTAGTAACGCTGAATTCGGAATTCAGTGATCTCTGTTAGCGATGTGCCCTCATCAAAACGATCACACGTTAAGCTTGTTGTCGTATGTTCATCTGTACAAAAACGGTAGCTCGCCAACTCAGGTATATCGTCAGTACCCACATTCGCACGCAAGTGAGCAATTACGCCTGTAGGATAGGTGTTGTAATCCTCGCTCATCTTGCGATCGTATTCTGCAAGTGAGTATGTCTTACGAACTTGGGCACCCGTCTTATCTCGAACTGATTCACCAATAAACTCATTGGTTTCGATTTCACGGGCATAGGCAAACTTTAGAGCCGCTTTATCGTATTTACCAAACACCAACAACTCATCAAAAATTGATGCACCGTAGTCCATGATCGAGCTGTAAGCCGCAGGTTTAGCTTGATGACCAAGGCTGCTGTTTGCTAGCTCATCAGCTGTGTAGAAATGCGCCTTATCTACTGAACCCATAAAGTTATGTCTTAAACCTAAATTGTGTCCAAGCTCATGGATCAATGTAGACTTAAACATATGCTCAGAGATCGCTTCACTGGCTAACTTTTGTTGCTCTAAACTCAATTCACTCCATTTTTTCATGGTGTTTTGCTTGGCATCAGCAAAATAACCACCATCAGCGTAGTCGATACCAGAAATCAAACCTTTCGCATTGGTACTTAACCACATAGCGTCTTCACTATAAACGTTCTGCTCTGAGAATCGCTTAAGCATATCTTGGCGCTTGTAGAAGGTTTGTAGAGCGAGCTCTTTATTGTCCACATCGAACTTATGATCTAGGTCTGCTTTAGGCACTTCATTTACAAACGTACCTTCTCCAACAAAAGCCATTTCATCTTCAGTCACTTGGGGTACGAACTGATCTGGACCGCGGTCAGCCGTGATCATGTCGTTAAACACATCAATGTCAGTGCGCTCAGCGACCACAGGTGCGGTATCGCTGTCAGCATCGCCACTATCTGTCGCAGTGTCATCTTTCGGTGCAAGCTTAGCGATTTCTTGACGATTATAACGCATAGCTAAGTCGTCCCAGTAACGACGAGTAGTGGTACGAATAACACCAAGGTATTGGTTAACATGGGCATGAATGATTTCACCCGTTAACGGGTTAGTTGCAGATGGACCGTAACCCAACAAGCCATTGTCAACTGGTTCATCAATCAAGTTGAAAACGTTGTAACGTAGGTCACCAGATTTAATACCTGCTTTCTCTTTGGTATTGACGATTCTGATTGGTGGTACACCAGTTCCTTCGAGTGACTCGTTAACTTCTTTCATCGTGTCAATAGTCAGCTGACGGTAGACTTCATTACCTTCATCAAAGTAAGTATCACTTAGGTAATAATCGATCGATTCAAGATTTGGGTTAAAACGGTTAATGTAAGCAAAACGTGAGCCTTGAACATCGCTCTCACCTGTGTGTGTTTTCACTGCCTTGCTGTCATTAAAGAAGCCGTAATACGCGCTATCTTGCCCTTGATAATAAACAGGTTTGTAATTAGGGCTTGCTAGTTTATCCAGCTTGACAAGAGAGTAGAAAAAACGAGTCTTGAATGACAAGTTTTCTAAACCGCCGAACTTATATTGATCATCCGGGTTTGCTGTATATGTACGCTCAATTTCGACGTTAATTACACCCTCTTCCGGGTTGTATTCGTATGAGATAACACGTGGATCGGCACTCTCTGCTACGTTGCTCGCGGTGTACCAAGTGCTAAGCGTGTCTTCCGATAACGATTCAATATTCTCGTAATCCGGAATGAAGTGTGTCGCAGTCGACCAATCGACGTTCTCGTCTCTATTGATCTCTTCCTTGTTGGTACATTCACCGTAACCATTTTCAGCACAACGATACTGCCTGAATTCACCTGGAATTTTCAATACTGGTACGCGGTTGATTTCGGAGTCCCAACGACTAGGTTCCAGAGAATCAACTTTGTCACGGTCAAGCGCTTCGACGTAAATACCATTGGTTTCGTCAAAACGTAGCTTCACTAATTTTGGATCGCCTTGAAAAAAACCACGCTGCGTTAAAGCGTAACGCGGTGCTTCACCAGTTGAAGGCATGTACATCCACAACGATTCTGTATCTAGAGATTGAACTGTCACCTCTTTTGCGGATCTTTCAACTGTGTCATAAGCGCGATCCTCGGCTCCACATCCACTGAGTCCAGCAGCGATGCTTGCTACAATTATTGTTTTTCTAAACATAATGTCCCTGTATTTATAGTTATATCGTTTCTTAAGTAACGATGTCTTTTTATTAATTAGCTATCTCGCTAAAACTGATAATTAACCACTGCGTAATAGGTCATCTTTTTTAAATCAATCAGATCATTCAGCGGGTTTTGCCCTTTATCTGGATTGTAATAACCTACACTGTTTGTCATACCAACTGACATAGAAATGCTCTCTGTCATTTGGTAACCAATTTCTTCTCCATGTAAAATAGTCGGATCCAGTGAGTTACCTTGATAATTCCACGACTGCCTCGGCATTAAGAAAATATTGAAGTAAAAGTCGTCTGCAAATGCATAATCCACAGAAAATTGATTACTCAGCCTATACTCAATCAACTGATAACCACCAGCGGTTTTGTATTCATGGAAGTTTTTTCGTAGCAGAACTGTATTGCTAAGCGTCAGACCGTCTAACCACTCATCAAATGCAGCACTCCACCGAAGTTTTAAACGTGTTCCAAACTGAAGGTCATTTCTTTTAGAAGACTTTGAGGTTGGAAATATCGCTCTAATTTCACCGCTTACCGATGAACCTTCTGTCGGATTAAACAATCCGTTGTAAGCCCATGATAACGAGGTGTCATTCCAGAACTGACCGCGAGTACCATAAACATCTCCATCCTGTTGGTGATATCCAGATACCACGAGTTGCAACCTAGATTTGTCAGAAACCGCATAGCGTAATACGCCCGTAGCCGAAGCTGAACGATTAGCTAAGTAAGCACTGTCTTCGTAGCCATTACGCGAATAATCGGCACTCACATATCCTGACCATGCGCTCTTTTTGTCACTCTCGTCCCACTCATCATTCAAGTTGTTTGCGAGCACAAAAGAGGGCGTTGCCAAAAATAGAATTGGCAATACTTTTGTTTTATTCATACTGTCCTTCTGCTATTTAAATCCGTTTGTCTTTTTAATAGTTATTAGCCACCTGACTTATATTTTTTATTCGTTGTGAAGGGTGTGTAATTGGAATAGCGGATAACAACTCTTTCGTATATTCATTCTTTGGTGATGAATATACTTCTTTCGCGGTTCCCATTTCGACAACTTTCCCTTTTTTCATTACTGCTACGTGGTCTGAAATATGTTTAACCACCGACAAGTCGTGTGAGATAAATATGATTGATAGGTTCATCTCTTTTTGTATCTTTAGCAGTAAATTCAATATCTGAGCTTGCACCGACACATCCAAAGCCGATACTGACTCATCACAGATAAGTAGTTTTGGCTTAAGTGCGATTGCTCTAGCGATACCGATACGCTGTCTTTGGCCACCAGAAAACTCATGAGGATAACGATTCACTGCAGTGTGCGGCAAACCGATCTTGTCGAGTAGTTCCAATACCCATCGTTTTCTTTCTGCTGGTGTACCAATACCATGAATCTTATAGGGCTCTTCTAAGATACCACCTACAGTGTGTCTTTGATTTAGTGACTCCAATGGGTCTTGAAACACAATCTGCATCTCGCGTCGAAGCGGTCTCATCTGCTTCGAGTTCAAATGCGTTATCTCTTTTCCTTCGAAGAAAATCTTACCTTCCGTCGGCTCGTACAGTTTGAGAATAGTGCGACCAAGTGTGCTTTTACCGCAGCCAGACTCACCCACTAGTCCGAGCGTTTGGCCTTGCTCTAAACTAAATGAAACATCATCTACTGCTTTGATCACATAACCTTTTTTGAAGACCCCCTTACCCGTTAGGTAATACTGTTTTAACCCTTCAATTCTTAGTAGCTCAGCCATTACGATGCCCCCTGGTATTCAGGGAAAAGTGAAAGATCAATAGGAACAACCTGTATCGCTTGTTTGGACTCTGAATCTGAGTCAGGTATCAGACTAAGCAATCTCTTGGTATAAGGATGTTTTGGGTAATCGAAGAGCTCGAACACATCAGCGTTTTCGACAATACGTCCGTCATACATCACGGCAACGTCATCACAGATCTCAGCCACAACACCTAAGTCATGTGTAATGAAAATCATCGCCATGCCTGTCTCTTCCTGAAGCTCCTTCATTAACTTTAGGATTGAGGCTTGAACCGTCACATCCAACGCCGTCGTCGGTTCATCACAGATAAGCACATCAGGCTTACAAGCAAGAGCCATTGCGATCATCACTCGCTGTCTCATACCACCAGAAAGGTTATGCGGGTACTCTTGAAACCTAAGCTCTGGCATAGGAATTTTTACTTTTTCCAGCAAGCCGATCGAGTAATCCACCTTTTCTGCTTTAGACATATGACTATGGTGCAGGTCAAGTACTTCCACCAACTGATTACCAACCGTTTGAACTGGGTTAAGTGCCGTCATTGGGTCTTGGAATATGATTGAGATGCGGTTACCACGCATCTGGTACAAATCCCTTTCGACCATCTTGGTCAGATCCGTATCGCGATACCAAATCTCACCTTTAGTTATCTGCCCGTATGGTTTAGGTAACAGTCCCATGATCGACATTGATGTAACGCTCTTTCCACTACCCGACTCCCCAACTAAGCCCAAAGTTCTACCTGCTCGCACGTCAAATGAGACACCCTTTAAGATCTTGACGGTACCTTCATCGGTGCTGAACTCCACCTCTAAATCGCGTACCTTTAGTACTGTTTGTTGCTTCATTTAGTATTTCGTCCTATAACCTGTAACGCTCGTCAATCACAGTGACAGGTTCGAAAGTTTCGCCCTCTTTATAAGCCAGCTGAGTTTGTTGTTTTAATTCGGTATCAATCCAGAAATTGCTGGTACCTAAAATGTTGAACATCGCACCAGTTTTCTTAGTCATCGGGTTATTGGGGTACTTGACCCAGCGCCAGTGTGCATCACGCGTATAAGGGACCATGTAGCCAGGCACAATCACAAAGGCATTTGAGATTAATTTCTGTATCTCTCTCGACAGTTGATATTTCTTATCGGCATCAAACTCGGAGTTGAATGCCTCAATCTCACGATCCAACTCTAACGAACTGTAGTTCGTATGGTTGTTGGTCTGGACCCGGTTTGCATTGCTAGAGTGGAAGTACTCTTTATATGCTGGTAACTCTCCGCCACCCATATTTAAAAATGCCAGTTGATGTTTTTTCTCTAAGATATATTTGAATGCTGCCGAACCATCCACCAAGTTCAGATTAAGCTCTAATCCTGCTAACTTGGCTTGCTCTTTTAGATACGCAATACGAGGCGTCCAAATATTGTAACCGTAGGTAATTTTGAAGCTGAGGCGCTCACCGTTTTTATTGACTCGAATACCGTCAGGACCGATGTTGGTAAAACCAGCCGCTTCGAAATAACCGATAGCTAGCTCTGGTTCGAACGCAGGTGCCTTCGCATCTGGCAGGTCGTAATCGCCATGACCATAGCCCATTGCATGAGGCTTGCGTGAGTAGTCACCGCGAAGTACATTCTTGATCATGCCGTCAAAGTCTGTTGCGAAAGTGATCCCTTTACGAACGTTAATGTCACTTAGTAGCGGCATCGAGGTGTTCATCCACAAACCACCCGCACCTTGCGATGTTTGGTTAAAGCCCCAAAACTTTTGAATGTAGCCTTTCGCAAAGGGGGCTGAATCCGTCTTCTCATGCCACAATTGCGGAAGTACCATGGTAAAGGTGTCCAACTTTCCCTTCTCAAAGTGTTTACGTGCAATATCTGAATCGCGAATCACCTTGATGCGCAATTTGTCGACATTAAAGCGGTTCTGATAATACTTGTTGCCATATCCCCACCAATTGTCACCTACATGTTTGAAAGTAATACTGCGACCTTTGTTGATCTTTGAGATGTAGTAAGGTGATGTCGTTGGCTCCGCTTTGAAGTTGTATTTGCGAACAAAGTTGTCGTCCATACCATCGCCGTTTTGGTCATTGATATTGGCAAAGTAATGCTGCGGGCGCGGCTGTAACCCGTGATTTGGTGTGTTAAGTAGCACCATCAGTTCATCATTACTCTTTGGCTCAGAGACTGTGATAGAGATCGTGTAGTCATCGAATTTCTCAACGCTTGCGATAGTGTTTCTGAAGAAATCGTTGTACCAAGGATCAATAATGTCTTTAGAGCGGTAGTACGTTAGCATGAACAGGTAATCATCTGCCGTTACCATTTCACCATCAGACCATTTGACTTTAGGATTCAATTTGAAGTAAGCGGTTTTGTAGTCATCAGAAAACGCCCACTCATCAGCGAGTTGAGGGATCCACTTCCCCGTATTTGGGTGACGTTGAGCAAGCTTTGGCGTGCCATCCATAATGTAAAAGCGAATGCCGGAGTTCGCGTCAGGCCCCACAGAGCGCAAAGTTTGAGGAAAACTCAGCATATAGCTACGCAGAGTTCCGCCACGTTTAGCCTCGTCCGATGCAAAAACAGGATCTTGCCAATTGCTTTGCCATTGCAGGTCACTCGGCAACTCGGCTGCCTGAACCAAGCCGCTGAGCAACAGTGAAATAAGTGCAAATCTATACATGATTACTTCCTTGTTTCTATCTATATAGAGTGTATTTTTTCGGGTCGAAGGCGGTGCGAATAGCTTCACCAATGAAGGTCACCATTACCAACACAGAAACAATCGCTGTTACCACAGACACCACAATCCAAGGTGAATCTAAATTCGACTTACCTTGTTGCAACAGCTCTCCCCAACTTGGCGTTGGTGGAATAAGACCTAGCCCCAGATAATCCAACGCAGTTAGAGCAGTTATGTTCGCTGCAATAGTGAAAGGAGCTAGCGTCACAATCATCACCATGGTATTGGGCAAGATATGGTGGAAGATGATCCTAGCAGTGGAAGCACCTAAAGCTTTGGCAGCCAACACGTACTCTCGTGCTGACTCCTTGTATGTCATGGTTCGCATATACCAAGTGATACCCATCCAACTGAATGCCACGTTGATCAGAACAAACAACATAAAGGTGGGTTGCGCTATAGAGACCAAAATCATAATCACGTAGAGGAACGGTACCATAGACCAAGTTTCAATTAGCCTCTGCACCACTAAATCGAATTTCCCGCCAAAGAAACCCATCGCACACCCAACCGTGACACCAATGACGTAGGCGATACTCATTGTCAGCAATGCAAAACCCATCGCCGTTCGAAAGCCGTAAACCAAACGTGCGAGAATGTCGCGACCAATAACATCGGTACCTAGGTAGTGTTGCGCTTCAAAATCCGGAGCATTCGGCGGAAAGCTACCTGAAAAGTCCTGCTCAAACGCATTCCAAGGAACTAATGGCAATAACACAAAGTCACCATTGTTCTCATATTCAAAGTTCTGTTGAAGATCGCGATAATTGGTTTCTGCCGCATAGTCCAAACCAAAGTTGCTACCCGAATACACATCCGAGAAGATTGGGAAGAAGTACTCACCTTGGTAACGAACGACTAGCGCTTTACTATTGATGAGTACTTCTGCACACAGAGACAAAATCAATAGTGCCGACAACAACATAAGTGACCAGTAACCACGCTTGATCTCCTTGAAGCGCTTGATTTGTTTCCTGGTCAACGGATTGAGAGTGAATAGATTTAATCGAGACATGATTACGCTCCAAACTTCACGCGAGGATCGACAAGCGCAACGCACACATCAGATAAAATATTGCCAAATAGCAGCACCAATGCGTTAATCGCAACAATGCCCATTACTACTGGGTAATCACGCTCTACAATCGACTCGTAACCAAGCAGACCTATCCCATTGATATCGAATATCACCTCAATTAAGAATGAGCCCGTCATGAAAAACAGTAACGAGTTGCCAAAGTGACTTGCAATTGGAATCAAGCTATTACGAAGTGCATGCTTACGAATTGCTTGTCTAAATGGCAGACCTTTAGCAATCGCTGTTCGAATGTAATCCGAAGAAAGGTTTTCCATCAGGTTGTTTTTCATCGTCATGGTCAACGTAGCGAAATCACCAATTAAGTAACAAATTAAAGGCAATACTGCGTGCCAAAGAATGTCCGTCACCTGCTCAGAAAGTGTGGTGAAATCATCAAAGTCGTCATCGACAAATCCCCCCATAGGGAACCACTCTAGGTGATAGCTGAACAATGTGATAAGTAGCACACCAACTACGTAACCCGGTAGAGCATATCCAACGAAAATCATGATCGACGAAACGGAGTCAAAAACACTACCGTGCTTTAATGCTTTGTAATAACCAAGCGGGATCGAAATGAAGTAACTAATAAAGAAAGTGATACCGCCATACATCGCAGACACTGGCAACCTCTCGAAGATCATCTCAGTTACTGGCTCGTAGTAACGAGTCGATTCACCTAAGTCGAATTGAACCAAACGATACAACCAATCAACGTAAGCTTCTGTTACTGGCTTGTCTAAACCATAAAACTTGTTTAAGTCTGCCAACTGCTCTTCAGATAACGCAGAGTTTTGTCCCACTACAGCACTAACCGAAGCGCCATCACCTTGTGGCTGCATATTTGCCAACATGCGCTCCACCGGACCTCCCGGCACAAAGCGAGTAATTGCGAAGATAAGTATTGTGATCCCTAGAAACGTCGGTACAACTAACGCGAAACGTTTCAATAAATATGCAACCATTTTATTTCGTCAAACTCTATTTATAACAACTGCACATCAATATAATTAATGATAAAACGTAGTCAAATGGTTACATTTGCGTACATAGGAATACAAAAGACTCTAGATGATTAACAAAGAAACAAAAGCAACATCGTTACTCAAGCGCTCATTTTAAGCTTCAAAGTCGCTCCATCAGATTTTAGTTTGAGCTATTTAGGAAGTATGTAATGACGTTTTAAATTGAGCTTTTTTCTGTATTTTGATAGTTACTCACTCTAGAGTATCCGATTACTGATTAGTTAATTGGGGATAAATTTAGGTCAGCTTGATCGGTCGAGATATTGGGGGGCGGAATATGATCTCAAAACATAATAAATGATTCATAGTGTCTGACGTAAACTCCCCCTGGCTTTTAACCGATACGTATGAGACGCTCGCGACAAAAATGGCATATACGATCCAAAGAAGTGTTACAGAGCGATTAGAGTTATTTCTTAACTCTAATCGCTCTGTAAGAAGGCAGCTTTCTTGGAAAAGGGAAACATAGAGACGAAGATAATACCAAAGCAAAGATACGCGACTTCACCCGTCAATACGAGGAAAAGAGAGCGAAAAGCAAGCGCCATCAAGATAGCTATCTCTGACTGCTACTTGAGCCTGGTGCCGTTCACATACTTGTTTTACTATCGCAAGTCCAAGACCATGACCTGTTTTTCCTTTACTTCTTGCGGTATTTGCACTGTAAAACGGGTCAAATAAAAACGGCCAATGTTGAGGTTCGACACCTTTTCCATCGTCATGAACTTCCACGACGACTTCCACATCGTTATACCACAGTTCAATAACAATCTTTGATTCAGCAAATTTAAACGCGTTACGAACGATGTTATCAATAGCACGATTAAACAACTTAAGGTCGACATGTAACGGAACAGTCTTGTTAAGCGGCACCTTCACCAAAGTAAGTTGAGTCTCTTTTTGCCATAGTGCGCATCGCTCTTCTAGCCAATGATTCAAATCTACGGGTTGCAATTGTAGTTCAGAATTACCACGCTCTAGTCGAGAGTAATAGAGCAGCTCATCGACCATATCTTCCATTTCTTGTGTATCTGCAAGAATGCGTGAGATAGCTTTCGCCTGCTTGTCCGTTGGCGCTAAATCACTGAGCAACTCAGCTTGCCATTGAATGCGAAAAATTGGTGTTCTAAGCTCATGAGCAACTGCATTAGTTAGTGACTTGTTGCTATTAATTAAGTCACGTATTTTATCTGCCATGACGTTAAAGCTACGGTTAAGAGTACCAAGCCTAATACTATTTTTTTCTGAAGCGCACTGCATTAAGTCGCCATTAGAGAACGCGATAGTTACAAGTTCAAGATTTTTTAAGCGAAGTTTTATCCGCCAAACTAAGAATAGACCACTAAAAGCAAACCCAGTAATCGCAAATACCCAAATCAAACGATTTTCCAGTTTTATCTTCTTTCTGAGGAACGACTCTTTATCATCCGATAATTCATATACGCTTTGACTTCCCGGTAAACGCAACCAAAGAAAGTCTTCCTCATAGTAATAAGCGTATATTTCTCGATTGGTAAACGCTTTTTGCACCATTTCCGGTGCATCTTTATGGTCCACGATACGCAACAGTTGCCGCGTTTTATTTGCGTAGTCCTCCAAGATAGCTTCGGCTTCATCTATCCCCTTTTCACTCGCAATGATATTGATCAGCTCTTGGGAAGCCTGAGCTTGATGGTCTCTTAGAATATATTCATAGTCTGTGCCAACCTGATAAACGAGAAATGCATAGGAGTATATACTTATAAGAAAGATTAGCGTTAAACCCGCCAAGTATTCAAAATAGATTCTTCGCATTAAAAATGGCCGCCCTTACCAGCGCTCCGGAACAAACAAGTACCCTTTACCGCGCACGGTAATAATCTTTTTTGGTGGCATACTTATATCGTTTAGCTTCTTACGAAGAATTACTATTTTATTATCGATGAAACGATCAAAACCGTCATACTCTACTCCGCGAATCTGCTGAGTTAAAAAGCTTCGTGACAGCACTTGCTCGGGTGAGGAAGCTAGTAACCAAAGTAATTCAAACTCACTCTCAGCCATCGTAATGTCTTGACCTGCATAAACACACGACTTAGTCGTTTTATTTAGAGACAATTTACCGAAATGCAGTTCATTATCGTTAGGTGATAGTTCGTGGTTTCGGCGAAGCAATGTGCGAACCCTTGCCAACAAAACTCGTTGTTGTACAGGTTTGCTTACAAAATCGTCAGCACCAGTTTCTAGCGCCGCCACATGATCAAAATCGTCGTCACTTGCTGTTAAAATCAAAATCTTGCCATTAAATTGACTCCTGCGCACCTGACGGCAGATCGTGAGCCCATCTACTTCAGGGAGCATTAAATCCAGAAGCACAATATCAGGTTGAATCGCCAATATTTGTTCACAGGCTGTTACTCCATCAGCCACCCTGACAACATCAAATGACTGGCTCTCAAAATATTCTTGTAGCATTTCACTTAAAATTTGGTCGTCTTCCACGATTACTAACTTAGGGTTGGTCATAAATCCTTCTTACCATGATGCTTGCTACCCTTTCGAATCGCTTCCTTGAATTGGAATTTAGAACATTCTTCTTGCATAGCTGTGATTTATTTAAACAATTTATTATTTATAAAAATAATATCAATACGTGTATAACATAGAAATAACTATGAATGTAGCTAAAAATAGAAAGTGAGCATGTTTACTTTGACTAACCGTAAAGTTCATAGAGAATGGCTATAAACGTGCAGGTCGATGAGTTTTTCATCAGTCTGCTCTACATGAGCAAACTCGATAAAAGAAGCTAACACAACATAATTAATAATGAGAATTAATTACATCCTTAGAAACCATTTGGGGGTTGAGCTATCCACTGCATATTCAATCAAATATGAGCCGCAGTTAAAAAAGCAAAGTGTGGCAGATTAGGCTTTTATTTATGACGGAGAGATTGTGCCGATAAATGCGACAAAAAGTATGACGGTTTTTCTTAAAATGCTGAACATAACGACTTCCACAACTTGGGAGATCAGACTAATTTGCACAGCATAAATGTCAAACTTCGACAATTTTTGAATTGTGTTTACTTCGTTGTTATAAAAGTATTTTTTTGATTTTAGTCAGGACATTCTGACAAGATTATTCACCTTGGACTACAACATATTTGGGTAGGATATCCCATCATTGAACTGAAATGTGCTGTTCAACAACTAAACAGCTCAACGTTTATCTCATGTTCAACAAATTGCGTAATATAAAAACCATGCCCAAAGACATGGTTTTCCTTCAATCAAGTAAACAAACCGTTTCAGCGCCGCTGTGGTACCGGTTTTTCCCCGCTTTTTTCGCTAAATACATCGCAACATCCGCTTCGTTGATCTTTTCATCTAACGTCGCAGAGTCTTCACGAGACCAATAACTGATACCTATGCTTGCAGAAACTTCACACGTCACGTCTCCCAGAAGAAACGGTTTTTCGAGGCTCTCGATGATCCTCCTAGCAATAGGCTCACTGCTCGACGCATCACGGACCCCAATTAAAAACTCATCTCCAGCCAAGCGCGAAACCAGATCGCGTCGTGCAACGCAGTTCATTAATCGTTGCGCCACGACCTTCAACAATTGGTCTCCAATTGCATGTCCATATTGGTCATTAACGGCCTTAAAACCATCCAAGTCCACAAATAAGATGTGTTGTGATGCGCCAACATCATGCTTCTCTTGGAGTCGACGAACCGCTTTAGCGCGGTTGGCAAGACCGGTCAGGGGATCATGGTTTGCCTGATAATTGAGACGTTTGAGTTCAATATCTATCGTCAAATCAGTAAAGGAAACCACAAAGGCTTCAGCTCTGCCCGTTTCACTTTTTAATACTCGCACTTTCAACTCACATGGTATCACCCGACCTTGCTGGTTTTTCAGCTCCACATGCGTTTTGTAATGTCCTGTTTTTAATAAGCGTAACTTGATCGCTTTTGTTGCTTCAAATGGAGAAAGCAATTCCAGTGTTTTAAGCGCATCCACTTCACCAAACCACTGCGTCGCTGAGTTGTTCTGCGTCTTAATATTCAAAGCACGATCGAGTACTAAAATAGCGTCTTGGTTTTGGTCAAACATCAAATCCAAAAGTTTGCGTCTTTGTTCTGACAGCGCGTGCTCCGTGATATCTCGAAGCTGAATCAGACTGCTCTTTTCAGTATCCATCGGGTTGCAAGAAATAAGGTAGCGCTTAGTTTTATCGACACTGCGTACCTCGATTCCTTCTACCGTGGTATGCGTGTCAATAGCAAACATAATGCGCTCGATTTTTAGCTGAGGCTCAAAGTAGTTCATCAACAAATTGCGGGCATTGGAGTTCACTTCTATGCCACGAAGTTCGCTTTCTGCCACTGGATTGAAATAGGTTACTTGCTCATTCGACGATACAACAAGAACGCAACGTTGCATCGCATCGAGCGCGCTTCGAATATAACGGTTTTTGTCTTCAACTCGTTTCAATACTTGAGCCACTTGAGATTCTCGCTCAGCAAGGCTCATTGTCATTTCGTTAAAACACTCGGTCAGTTTCCCCACTTCATCTTGATGATAAACCGGTAATGCTTTGCGAATAACACCGACCCGCCCCATATGTTCAACTGAGCGATGTAAAGACAACAAAGGAAGCGAAATTAATGAATGCAATAATTTGGCTAATGCCCAAGCACAGATTGAGAGTAACAGGACAATCACACCCAAGGATAACCACATTTTACGTTCATGAATTAGCAAGCTTTCAAGCGAAACCCAAATCTCAAGTGCACCGAGCTTCTCCCCTCCTAACAATACATCATTGTGGCGCATGACTACGCTTTGATTAGCGCACAACAATTCACGACCATGCCAAGCACACTCTTTTGGTAAATCTTCAATAGAAGCGATGGTTTGATCGTGTTGGTTGATCACCACAGCAGAAATAATATCTGGGTCAAAGCTTAAGTTAATCAATTGCTCTTTTGCAGAATACGCATCGTCAAACATCAGGGATGCTTGAAGTGTATTTGCCACGCCTTGACCAAGGATATTGATTCGGCGATCTAAAGCACTCTCTTGCGCAATCACCAAGTATTGTATGGCTAAGGTGCCTAAACCAATCACGATCAAAGTTATCATCAACCATGTTGGAAGCATCATTTTGTGGCGCAAAGGCAGCCGAGCAAGGCGAGAACGGATCATGGAGCCACCTCATCTTCAGCTAAGATAGAAATACTCAACAATTGCGCGCGTAGTTGGACTTTTGTTGGAGCAATGTGGCTGCGAGATATCATGGGCCGGATGCGGTTGTTCTCTTTCACAAATGCCACCATACCGCCTTTTTTAATAAACTTATCTCCGTCACCAATTAAGAGTGAATGGGGAAACTGTTTTCGTCTGGTGGCTATTTTTGAACTATCCGCCTGAGTTAAATATAAAATATGGCAAGAACTTGGCGTCTCGCCTTTGGATAAATCATAAAACCGTGACAATTGAGGTTTGCGTGCGACGATCCGTTGGAGGTGCTCTGCGACCGAGTCATTTTCAGATACGCAATATTCTACAGGAGCAACAGGTTCGCCCGTCGCCACCCAATCCGCCAACAGGGCAAAACGATACAAATACACGGCTTTTAAATCCGCATCTTCGTAGTGAGCAAACGCAAATGTTGCACTAAGCAGCGCCCAAAAAGCTATCAGCCATTTAACGACGACAACCTTTTCTGTTCGTTTTACCATTTGGCGTAATTCCAATCTAGCGTTAGCCAATATTGAGTGCCATTAGCAAAAGAGCTGTAGTTAGTTGGAAACTCTTTGCTCTGGTCAGCGCCTAAATTCTCTACTGATGCCGTGATCTCTGGCAGGCAGTCGTTATACTGCCAGCTAATGGATGCATCAAAAGACACGACTTCGGGCCAGTTATAATCTTTGTTCGCCACGTTGATTGGGTTTAGTGCAGACTCGTAGTCTTTATGCAACTTGGATTCAGACACATATTGCCCACTGACACTCACCCACCATTGAGCTGTGATATCCCACATCACTTGCGCGTTCACAAAATGATTTGGCTCGTTTTCGATACTGCGTTTTACCGCATTGTTTGTACCACAAATATCACCTTCACAATGACCAACAATGCGTTTGTAACTGTAGTTAGCATTGATCTGTACATCATCTCGGGGCTGCCATTTGACCGCAACTTCACCACCAAAGCTTTCACTCCAAATAGGATCAACCAGCGTGGAGGTATATTGCTCCACAACGGTGCCAACCGTACCTGGAGAAGAACCACCCGTGATGATGTTCTGAGTAGCAGATTCTGTCTTATAAACTCGAATATTCTCATGACGGGTATAGAAACCTCCCACGCTAAATTGCAATGCATTGTCATCCCAAAGACGATAGCCCACTTCATAAGTCGAGACTGACTCTACATCTAAATCTTCATTTCCTTCGAGAAGCACACTGTAGTAATAATCGTAATATTGGTTATTGCTAAATAGCACATGTTGCATGTACTGATTTTCACGCATGTAGGTACTCAGCTCCAAACGCGATGGGGTTACGATTGCTTTACCCCAGCCAGCCCAAACCCTTTGGTTATCGGCAAGCTCATAACTCAAGCGGACTTGGGGTTGTGGGTCGATATCATGAGTAAGGTTGTTATATTGCCATCGACTACCAAGGGTTAATTTGGTTCTGTCCGTCAGTGGCACACTCCAGTTTGCGTATAGACCATAAGATTGATTTAAGAAATCAGGATCTTCTGCCACACGCAAATATGGCATGGTGAGTTCATCATACTTTGAAAACGTACCGAACTTTTCGTCAATAAGGCGAATGTTTCCACCAATGGTAAACTCCGTTCCCCAAAGATCGGAAAAGGTATAGTGAGAGTCTAAGTCGGTTCGAAAAAACTGCGCATTGGCATGAGTGCTATCATTAGAACTGTACGTAAACCAGACTTCGTTTTCCCAGCTATCACCATTGGCACGATCGAAAATATGATGACCGCCGACGAAATACTCCTGCATCGTCATTTCTGTTTCGTAGGTACGCATGGGTTCAGAGCCCGGCATGATCATATGCGGCTGATAATTACCCCAGTTGTAATCTTCACGAGAACGAATACCGCCGGCTTGGACACTTAGGGTGTGTTCACGCTTCTGGTAATCCAAACGCCCACCAAAACGCTCGGTATATACATTGAAATGTTGAAACGGTTGTACCCTAGCCTCTTCACTGGTCCAAGGCATATGGTCTACAAATTCACCATACAGACTGTAATTGGCATACTCACCAACTGCACCAGCATGATGAAGTTGATACTCACGATAGTCGTAGTTGCCGAAACTGGCGGCTAGCAGCCCTTTTGGTGAGCCCTCTGCTTCTTTTGTAATAACGTTAATTACCCCAGTGACGGCATTTCCCCCCCAAACCGTCCCAACAGGACCGAGTACAATCTCGATTTGAGCAATGCTGTCCATACTGACTGGAATGAGATCCCAATCCACACCAGACGACATCGGGTTGAACACGCTACGTCCATCGACCATCACCAACATTTTATTGTTGAGCGTTTCGTTATTGCCTCGAACCGTCACGCCCCAATCATAGTTAGAATATTTAGCGACATGAAGACCGGGTGCCAAAGATAACGCATCAGCGACAGAGCGAGCTCCTGAGCGCTTGATCTCTTTAGCGGTGATAACATAAACGGACGCTGGCGTATCCGCCAAAGACTGAGAGGTACGAGTAGCTGAGACCACTTTGGTTTCCGCTAGAGAGCACAAAGGCATCTCCAACAGAGAATCGAGGTCATAGTTGGCAAACACAGGCGTAACAACGCCAAATGAAGAAGCAAAAACGAAGCTGAACGACAAACGCATAAGGTATTTCTCAACGTTTGAACGCTTGGTTAGCTAATTAGCGGGGGGAGTGGTTCAAACGCTAAATGACAATGTATCTATATGAGTACAGTGTACCATTAGCACCCTATCGGTTCATTTTAAACCACCTTATTTTACGCTGAGTAATTTTTATCGAAACGATTAAACTTGTAGCAGTTTTCAATCAACAGCAACCAATAATTGGTCACTGTTGAAGGGCAAGTTATCTTGCGTCTATTAGACAGCAACACACATCGGAGTATCAGAAATCGGGTCACGGAATACTTTCGCTTTCAGGTCAAAAACCTCATCAAGTAATGACTCAGTAAACACTTCATCCGGTGAGCCCTCTGCAATAAGTTGACCTTGTTCAAGAACAATGAGATGGTCGCAGTAACGGCATGCTTGGTTAAGATCATGCAAGACAACCACCACGGTTTTTCCATTGGCATTCATTTGTTGCATCAAATTCATCAACTCGACTTGATGCGACATATCAAGGTAGGTGGTAGGTTCATCTAACATCACGACCTCTGTATCTTGTGCCATGACCATCGCAATCCATGCTCTTTGACGTTGCCCGCCGGATAATGATTCAACCGGTTTATCGGCAAATTCGAATACGCCTGTGTCATGCATTGCTTGTTCCACAATCGTTTTATCATCCTTCCCTAACCTTCCCCAATGGGACAAATAGGGAGAACGGCCGTACTCAACCAGTTTTCTTACTGTGATTCCTTCTGGGCTTACTAAGATTTGGGGCAACAGTGATAACGAGCGAGCTAGGCGTTTATCTCCATAACTCGACAACGGTTTTTCATTAAAAAAGACATCACCAGATAAAGGTTTGTTAATCCTTACTAAGGTCTTCAATAACGTCGATTTACCGCAGCCGTTTGGTCCTATCAACGCGGTAATTTTCCCTTTTGGTATTGAGACTGACAAATTCGGAATGATTGTATTTTTGCCATAGGCGACGGAAAGGTTCTGCGTCTTTAGCATGATTACCAACCTCGATAACGATATAGAAGAAAAATAAAATAAGGCGCTCCGATAACGGACGTAAGCACTCCAGCAGGTAATTCAATCGGTGGTTGAATCCCACGAGCCAAGGCATCAGCACAAGTAACCAGTAATGCGCCAACCAGTGCAGATCCGGGAATCAACAATTTATGGTTATGCCCAAACAACAAACGTGCCAAATGTGGCGCTAATAGTCCGACGAAGCTAATCGTTCCGGCAACAGATACACTGATACTGGCTAGAAGCACCGCTGCTAACAACGCAACCACTTGGATCTGCGTTGGCTTCGCCCCTAAAGTGGTTGCGCTTTCTTCACCCAACCCCATGACATCTAATCGCCATGCTAACCACAGCGCTAGCGGTATCAGCAATAGGAGCGCCCCCCAAATGAAAGGCACTTGCTGCCAGTTTCGCCCCCAAAGGCTACCTGTTAACCAAACCATCGCAGTGTTGATTTCAATGGGATGCGTGACCAATAAGAAGTCGATACCACTGGCGAGAAAAGCACTAACGGCGATACCAATTAACGCTAATCTTGCAGGTGTAGGTTTTGAACGCCAAGCCAGCATCGCAATGAAACCTGCTGCAAATAGACCTCCTGCCATTGCGATCAAAGGTAGCCAACTGAGTGAGATATTAGGAAACCATACTAAGCTTGCCGTTGCCGCTAACCCCGCTCCTGCACTAATTCCCATCAAGTCCGGAGAAGCTAGCGGATTTCTAATCACACCTTGAACTAATAATCCTGATAACCCGAGCCCAGCTCCAACGCCAATTGCGAGTAAAGTGCGAGGAAAGCGGTATTGATGAATAACAAAGTCGTCGTTTGAAAAAGAAACAAGGAGCGTCATGACTTGAGAAGCAGAAAGCGAAGCGGCTCCAACTAATAAGCTCGCAACAGCAGCCAAAGCAACAAGCCCAAACAACAATGCCAGTTTTGTTTGATGAAGCATTACGACCTCCTCATCGCAACAAGGATAAAACAAGGTGTGCCAATCAACGCAGTAAGCACGCCAACCGGTGTTTCAGTGGGAAACGCGATGGCACGTGATAATGCATCAGACCAAGCAACCAGAGCCGCCCCAATCAGTGCCGAGCATGGGATCAGTAAATGATAGTTATGACCTACTATTGGTCTTACTAAGTGAGGAACAAGAAGACCAACAAAGCCAATAGGTCCCGCAATGGCAACGCACGTTCCCGCCAATAAAACAATAGTGATGCCCGTAACGAGCCGAGTCATCTGGATGTTGCTACCTAATCCAACCGCGACTTCTTCTCCAAGAGCCAGTAAATTGAGATTGCGAGCCAACCCCATTGCGAGAACCAATCCAGTCAATGCTGGCGGCCACAGTTGGTTCCATTGTTCCTCGTCCACACTTGCTAAAGACCCCGTCAGCCAATGCAATACACTGTAAGCCATGTCATCCGCAAGAATAAGCGCCGCTCGGGTAAGACCAAGCAGTAGAGCGCTAACTGCTATACCTGCTAAAACCAAACGCAGAGGATGCGAGCGAATAGAAAAAAAACCACCAAGCATCATTACAGAAACGCCACTAAGTAGTGCGCCAAGTACAGCATTAAGAATTGGGTTGATATCGCTGACTATCGGCACGCCAATGGCAGCGAAAGCCATAAAACACGCTGCACCAGCGTTAATACCTAAAATTGAGGGCGATGCCAACGCGTTGCGCGTCAAACCCTGCATCAATAAACCAGCAACAGCGAGGCAAGCTCCAATTGTTAACCCAGCAAACGCTCTCGGAGCACGTAACGTAGCAAGGATTTGATGGCTCATGTTGGTTTCATCAAATGAAAACCAATACCCCACTAAATCATTAAGTGTGAGTGAAAAGTTTGACCAACCAAGCATTGAAGCTACGTACCCTGTCAGAACCAAAGCCAAAACAATAACGACAACAAACATCGCTTTCCATGGCACTTGAGGCTGATGAGGGCTTTCTTTCAATATCGTTGCTTTGTTCATGACGAACCCAAAATCTGTTCTAAGTTCTGCGCCATTTTCTCTGCTGCTAGCATGCCTCGATTAAGAGACCAAAGCTCCGGTGACACTTCAACAATATGTTGTGCTTTTGCTGAAGATAACAACTTGAACAACGGGTTCTTTTTCCATTCATCAATGATGTTTGGTTGCGAGTATGCACCAATCAGCAACCAATCCGGGTTTGTTTTTAATAGCAATTCAAAGCTCGCAGGCAGATAAGCCTTTTCCGTAGCCTGCACTAGTGGGCTCGTAATGCCTAGCTCGCTAAGAACACCACCAGCATAGGATTTAGGGCTGTGGAGCCACATACCTTTGTCTGACACCACCGCAAACTGTACCGTCTGTTTAAGCGCAAAATGCCGCTTATACTCAGCCATGGTTTGTTGATGCAATTGAATACGCTTGTTCATCGCTTTTTGCTTGTTAAGTGCGATTCCTATCTTACGCGCAGACTCTAGATTTTCATGATACGTTTCACCACGGCTTTTTAGCAGCAACGTGGGTGCGATGCGATTGAGGTCTTGATAGATCGTGCGGTGGCGCTCTGCATCCGCAATGATCAAATCCGGTTTTAGCACAGCGATAGCCTCTAAACTCGGCTGAGAACGCATACCAACAGATTGCCATGGCTGAACTAAATCACGTACTGCTGTGATCACTCTTGATGCATCGTTGTCATCTGCAACACCGACGGGTGACACACCAACTGCTGCTAACGCATCCACAAAAGAAAACTCCAAAACGACAACGCGTTTAGGTGTGCTTTCTAATTTAAATGTCCCTTGTTCATCTTGTACGTCACGAGTTTTTGCTGAACTTGGAAAAGACATAACGCTTATGAACAATAAGAGAAATGCAGCAAGTCGTAAGTTCATCGATAGAAACCGAGATTCGTTTTCCATGTTTTTATATCCCCAACACTAAGATCGTGAAAGTCGCCAACGTAAATTGGCGACTTTGAATTGTGTTAACATCAAACAATAACGAGTTAGAACTGGTAATTCAGATCCAAAGTGTAAGAACGTCCTGGCGCCGGGTATCGACCAACAGGGCTGGTATCAATACCTCGGAAATAGTAGTCCTCATCAAACAAGTTGTTCACAGCAACATTCATACGTAGCTTACCCTTGTCATCCTTGTATAGATCAGTACCAAGGTTGAAGTTCCAAACCATGTAAGCCGGTACTTTACCCTTCGCTCCCGTCGCGTCTTCTTCACTCGTATTTGCGTTGTCAGAATATGCGTCACTGAAGTAGTAGCCAGATAGTGTTATATCTACTTTTGAGAACGCGTAGGTAGCATCCCAGCTAAGCTGATGTTTTGACGTATAAGGAAGTCGATTACCCTTGTTGGCGCCCTCTTCTTCTAGCGTTGCGTCTAAGTAGTTGTAGCTTGCACCTAGGCTAAGTGCTTGTACGGATTCAGGAACGTAACGAGCCGATAGCTCAATACCTTGGTGAAGCGTCTTACCAATGTTTTCAAAGGTTTGGGTTGCACTCTGCCATTGTAGTTGGTCTTTAAAGTCAATGCGGTACAAAGCAGCGTTAAAGCTGGTTGAATCATGTGTATAACGAGCACCCAACTCGTAGTTCCACGCAAGCTCACTGCCCTCTTTACCTAAACCTCGAATGTATGCAATTTGAGGTGCGCGCAACGATTTCTGAGCGTTCGCATAACCAACCCATTGCTCAGTCAGATTATACGCGACCGTTAGACCCGGTAGCCATTCCGTCACTTTGTTATCTGTACTCTGTGCTTTTCCTAAGTCATCAAACGTCATGTCGACAGACTCGTAGCGAATGCCCGGAGTTACTTTTAACGCATCATTAAACAGACCTACTTCATTGCTAATATAGCCAGCAAATGCATCGGTATCCAAATGCCAATCACGAGGTACTTTCGTCGCACCACCAGCAATTGGAGTTTGAGTCAGCTTGTAGTCGATGTCTTCATTTACATAGCGAGCACCAACGATCCAGTTTTGCGTCACCGCACTGCCTTCGCCAAAGTGCATCGCGAGCTTAGGTTCTACTCCATATACTTTGAACTCTCGTGGAGAAGTACGCACGTCAGTTGAAGGCAAAGCTGGATCTGCCCAGTGACCACCTGCGCCATTAAAGCCCCACTGGAAGAAACGCTCAGAGTTATGACCAAAGGCTTGAACTTGCAGCTCTGCACTGTCCGCAATGTTTAAGTCTTGAATGTATTTCAAACTCCAACGCGTTGATTTCCCCTGATATTCATCGTAAGGACGCTTAGATTGGTTGCGATCTTTTTTATAATCGTCTGGCGACAAGGCACCGGGCATTTGTGTGTCCGCATCATACCTTTGAATGAATGCTTGCAACTCTTGAGTGTCGCTCAACAACCAGTTTGCTTTAACTTGGAAGTTTTTTACGTCTGTATCAGAATGTTCTCTGAAGCTTTCGCCTTTTAAAAAGTTACCTTCTAATTGAATTGCAAACGTATCCGTTAACCACCCGCCCGTTCTTAAATAGAAGTCGTTCAGTGGCGTATCGCCGCCTTCAAACACAGTTAAGCGATTACTTATTTCAGTCTGCCAAGTGTTTGGAATCGGTTTAGTCACCAAGTTAATGACGCCACCCACGTTGTTTGGACCATATTGAACAGCCGCACCACCACGTACAATATCGATGCGATCAATCATGGATAACGTTGCTGGGAAAATGGATTGTCCGGTGTGACCATATGGCGCCAGCGTAAGAGGGACACCATCCATCAAGAACTGAGCATGACCACTGCGACTTGCTTTTAAGCCTCGAACCGAAATGTTAGGCAGTACACCGGTGCCAGTTTCATCTTGCACCTTAATACCAGGTACACTTTGCAGCGCTGAATCGATTGAATGAGCGGCCGTCTTTTCAATTTGCTCACTCGTCAGGACCGTACGTGCTCCTGGGTATTCTTTTACATCTTCTATTGCTGAATTGCCGATAACACTCGCAGTGACAACAACCGTCTCCATCGTAGTGGTTTGAGGTTCAGAGGCAGCAAATGCATTCATGGAGGTGACAGAAGCAATCGCGGTCGCAAGCACACTTAAACGCAGCTTAGCTTGGGGGTTACCATCCATATTTTGGTAAAGCATGGGGGTCTCCTTTAAGAGAAGTAAGGGTCAAAGAGAAAAAAGCGGCTTTGACCCTATGGGCTAACAATCCTCAAAACGAGGTAAGAAAGCTCGCTAACAAGTAGCGAGAATTCGAAAATAATTAGAATCGGTATCCATAGCTGAGCATGAATTCCGCTGGCGCACCGTAACCAATCTGGTTCAATCCAGACTTGCCATTGGTGGCACCTAGGATGTATTTCTCATCAAACACGTTGTAAGCGTTTGCTTGGATTTTGTGACGACCTGTTGTGTAAGCAGCCATCAAATCCACTGTAGTGTAATCACCAAGTGCTACCGCTTCATCGTTACCAGCGTAGCGGTCACCTACGTACTTAACACCACCGCCTAAACGCCAGTTGTCATCAAGCTGATACGTGCTCCACAATGAGAACAGATGGTCAGACACGTCATTTGGTTTTTTACCCGTGTCTTTGTCTTCCGCATCAAGGTAGCTATAACCAACTGAGATATCCCATTGCTGCGTGATCTGACCGCGCGCTTCCAATTCGATACCCTGGTGGCGAGCTTCAATCTTATTGATCACATCACCATCGATATTGGTTTGCGGTTGTTCTTGGTCGATTTGGAACACAGCAGCGTTCAGCATTAGAGCGTTGTCTAATAGATAGGCTTTTGCGCCAACTTCTTTCAGGTCGGTATGGAAAAATTCAGCCAGTTTTGGATTGATGTAAATACCAGAGTAAGGTAACTGCCATGAACGCGCTAAACTCGCATACACAGACATGTCATAGTTAATTCGGTAGACCAAACCAGCACGGTAGCTGACTTTGTTATCGTCGAGATCTTCTTTCGCTGCCCCGGCTTTTTGTTGCTCAAGATCCATTGAGTCATAACGCACGTTACCAATCACAGAAAGATCACCAAACGTGTAAACATCTTGAATGTAGATGCCCGCTGTTGTGGTCGTGTTATCACGGAAAGGTTTAAAGCCAGGGTTTGGCGTTGGTCCTACTGTAGGGTTGTAAATATTTTTTGGAGGCAGCGTCTTGTCACTGGCTAAAGTCAAATCAATATTGATCTGGTTATAGTCTGCGCCAATCATCATTTGGTTGGATTCTGTCTCCCAAACTAACTCAGATTGCAGAGTCGTTGTTGTGCGAGGGTCGTAGCCAAAATTGTTCACCGTTTGAGAAACTTCATCACCCACAACAGCGCCTTGACGAGTGCCCTTTTGTTCCAGTTCAATGCGGTTGTATGAAGCACGGTTTGTCCAAGCCCATTCATCGTTTAAACGCCATTCATAATTAACTGCCATACGAAGGCTGTCCGATTCTTGGTAGTCATTGGTTCCACCAAAGAACGTGCTTTCTGAAACGTCAACTGGCTTGCCGTTTTTTGATGGCACACCTCGGTAAGGAACTAGCTCTTGATGAGCATATTCAACATCAAAATCAATGGTATGCCCATCAGCAGGCAATACGCGAATCGTCGGTGCAATAAAGAAATCATTAGAATCGACATGGTTTACGTAAGAGTCTGCTTGGCGATACTCTAAGTTAATACGACCATTGACCTTGTCGCTAAATGCCATAGAACTATCAATCTGACCAACAAATTGATTGTTACTGCCAACACTGCCATTCACATTCGTGAAATTGTCACCATTAGCACGTTTGGTCACCAAATTAATGATGCCCCCCGCCGAGCCTCTGCCATACAGCGCACCAGCAGGTCCTTTTACCACCTCGACACGTTCAATGTTTGCCAGACTACGGTAGGACTGCAATGTACCGTCATCTCTCATTCCATCACGATACATATCATTAAGGGCGTCGAATCCACGAATCACAAACTGATCTCGGCTACCCTCGCCTAAGGTATTGTTCACACCAGCGACACCATCTAGCGCGTCAACTAAGCGCACTGCTCCGCGATCTTGCATTTCAGTCTTAGTCACAACCGATACCGCTTGCGGAACGTCTAACCATTCAACGTCCGTTTTGGTGCCTGACTGTGGCATGTGCTCGGCGTAACCTTCGTACCTATGACCAACAACTTGTACGGTTTCATTCGCTTCAACGTTTTCTGATGCCGATACACTCGGCACGACTGCCACTGCAGTTAACGTTCCACCTATAGCTAATGCTAATGGGGACAAGGTCAACTTCATTTCCATTTTTTTAATTCCGTTAGTTTATAAAATTGCCAACAGGTGCGAATGTAAACCAATATCATTTGTGTTTGCAATATAAAAATTATGATCTATATTTGTTTGCCCCATGTAACTGGGGAAATAACAAAATAATCAATAAAATCAGAATAATAATAAAACCTTTCCCTAAAATACCGCGAAAGAGACGCATTGGAAGCCGGCTGTGAGCACGCAGTAACAACGTTAGAAAAATTAGGAAAGTCCCATGAAATCAACGATGATCATCGTGAGTCATGTCGTTAATGATGCAGTCACCCACGGCTTCGTACCTGCAGCAAAAGCGATGGGTCTTCACGTCGTGTTGATCACTGACCATAAGCTCAACCATCTCAAGTTGGCCAGTGAAGATAACCAGTTCAACCCCGATGACATTCTAGAATGTGATGTTTTCAATCCACTTGAACTCATCGAGGTCATCACGGAGCACGAATTACACCCTAGCGCTATTTTTAGTAACAGCGATCACTTGCAAACCTCAACAGCTATCTGTGCTCAATTCTTTAACTTGCCCGCTAAAGACTGGACTGTGACGTTAAAAGCTAAGAACAAGCACCTAACTCGCCAAGTCCTCAATGACAAATCATTGCCGAGCACACCAAGTATCTTGCTGCATCAAGGTGACTCATCGCCTCGCAAGACACTCAATTTCCCTGTCGTCGCAAAGCCAAAGGAAGGCGTTGCAAGTTTGGATGTTCAACGCTGCGACACCGATGCCGCACTTGGGGATTATTGCGATGTATTCTGGCAAAAACACCCAACCACTCCTGTCTTGGTTGAAGAGTTTTTGCAGGGCCCGCTTATCACAATAGAAACATTAGGGGATGGCGATAACTTACTCGCCGTTGGTGGGTTTGATGTCGAACTGTCTGCCCCACCGCACTTTATCGAGATGGCGGCGTGTTGGAATGGTACTCGCAGCGTCCAATTTCGTGACGAATGCCTCCGCCAGTTGAAAGTTTTTGGTGTCGGATTCGGCGTGTGCCATAGCGAATTTATTATCACCGATTCCGGTCCCGTGTTGGTGGAGGTCAATTATCGCAGTATCGGAGATGGACGCGAGTTTCTACTTAATAACCTGAGCCATCATCAGTGGTTTAGCACCATTTTAAAACTGCATCTTGGAGACAAACTTGAACTGGACTTTACTATCCAAGGTAGCGCTCAAGTGCACTATGTTGTCGCCGACACGAGCGGAACCATAGCAGGTACATCAACATCTTTCATTCACCAAGAAGGCGATATTGTTACGCAACAACAGGTTCTTAAGCCCGCTGGAGAGCACATCCAACAAAGCTATTCAAACAAAGACTACCTAGCCAGGATTTCCATTAGCTCACCATCCGGACAGTCATTGCAGCCTTCACTCAAACAGGCTCTCGCCACTTTCAACCTTGTGCCAGTCGAAGAGGTAACGGCATGAACGACAACGTTTTATATCTCACCCAGCGTTTAATCGATACGTGTCTACGCGAAGATTTATTTGGTTTAGTTTCTCAAGGCGCTTTCATTAATGCTTTACCCAACAAATTGAACATCAATGCTTATGGCGCAGACCAAACTTGGCTCGCCTTCTCAACACAAGATTTAAATCTTTACTTACCTGTTACGCCTTTTTATTACATGCAGCGATGGGTCTACGGCGTGACTAACCACCATGCGCCAACCTGCTGGTTTGTAGAGAAAAATGGAACCGTTGAATCACAACAACATTATCGCGATTGGATTGAAGTATTAAAAGCTTGTGCTCACGAAAGCTCTCATTCGTTACTCGATGGATATCTACAAGAACTCGAATGTGCGGAAAAGCATAAAGGCTTATGTGACAAAGCATTCGAGCAAAACTCAGCAGCATTGATGCAGCCAATATCGGAACTCAATGGTTGGGAACGTAAACTGTTACAAGCAGACCAAATCGCTTCATATTTGGATCATCCATACTATCCGACAGCTCGAGCAAAATTTGGACTGAGTGATAATGACTTAGCGCAATATGCACCGGAGTTTGCCAAGAGTTTTACTTTGCGTTGGTTAGCCATTGATAAATCACTAGTGACCTTAACCTCTGCGCCTCCTGAGTGCTGGCCGACAATGGAGCAAGTTGGATTGCCTGCCGACTTCTCACTGAGTCATGACTTGTTCCCTGCTCATCCGTTAACTTTACGCAGTTTAGAGTCACTACCTGAAGGCGTGATTGAAGCGCCACTCGCTTTTCTCGAGGTGACACCAACCTTATCGGTGCGCACTGTGGTAGTGAACCAAACACCGAATGTTCATATAAAAGTGCCACTTATTATGCGTTCGTTAGGAACTAAGAACATTCGTCTTATTAAACCATCGACACTGTATGACGGTCATTGGTTTGAGCGTTTGTTAACGCATTTAGAGCAAAGTGATAGTGAGCTAAGTGGCACGCTTTTCCACTGTAACGAAAAGCATGGTGGGCACGTTGACGATGATAAAACGTTCGCTTACATTGTGCGCGAATACCCTGTTCACCACTGCGAAGACCAAGCATTAGTGCCTGTTGCAGCCCTTGCCAGCCCAATGCCTGATGGTCGCTTGTTCCTTGAGCATCTCGCTGAACAATACTACCAGCAAGATACATTGGCTTGGTTTACCGACTACGTTGATCTGTTATGTAAAGTGCATCTGACTCTTTGGTTGCGTTATGGCATTGCTTTGGAATCCAATCAGCAAAACGCCATCATTGCGTTCAATAAAGAAGGCAAAATGACGTTAGCTATGAAGGACAATGACGCCGCTCGTATCTGGCCAAATCGTTTCAAAGCGTTTGAACAGCATTCCCCTGTTCAGTGCGATCAACTACTGGATCAACGAATTAAGGTCGATAATGAACTCGCGCTGGGTCAGATGTTTACCACGATTACGCTACAACTGGATATTGCCGCAATTGTTGAGGCAATGGCAGCGAAAGGGATTGCTTCAAGCGCCTCTTTGTACGCAGTAGTCGCACGAAGCCTCGCTTATTATATCGACTACTTAGGCGCACAAGGTCACGAAACAAAATTGGCACGCGAACTCTTATTTGATTCCCCAGATTTGTACGCCAAATATTTGTTGAGCTCAGGGAGTCTACTTTCCAAAGAAGCATCAGGTGCAAGCGATATCAACAAATATTATGGGTTATCCGCGCCCAACTTCTTGTTGTTAACCAGCGAAGACGCTCAACATGCTTATCTCACTGCCATTAAACAGAGCGTGAGCTAATTAATCATGACCAAACTCATCTACAGCGTACTGCTTTGCCATTTTATCGCTGCATTTGCTGCGTTAGGCATGCCGTTGTTCTTACCGACGGTGTTACCCACTTTTGGAGCCCACATAAATGCAGACTGGGCAGGTGTTTTGTTTATTCTCCCTACCTTCTGCACTGCTATGGCCGCTCGTTTTTGGGGGCAGTTTGCCGACCAATACGGCAGACGCCGTTCTCTACTGCGCGCTCAAGTTGGTCTCGCCGCGGGGTTTATGCTGTGTGGCTTAGCAACAACGCTACCCATGTTTGTGTTTGGTCTCATTATTCAAGGAACGTTTGGCGGAACAATGGCAGCGTCTAATAGCTACCTTTCAAGCCAAATAGAAGATACGAAAGCGCTGAGTAAAACGCTCAATAAAACCCAACTATCTGCTCGTTTGGCTCTGATAGTGGCACCCATTGGGCTAGGATGGACGTTATCGGAATCCAACCCGCTGAATGCATACCTGTGGTTAGCCGTATTGCCACTTGTGGCATTTGCGATCACGCTTACCCTACCCATCGATCAAACCGAAACGCCTTCCCCCCAATCGGACGCTCTTGTAGACAAATCTGATGTTATGTCGGACTGCTCGTTACGTGCTCTACATTGGGTGTTTGGCGCTCAGTTTAGCTTTGCTTTCGCTATGGTAGTGACCTTCCCGTACTTCTCGCCTTATGTTGAGCAATACGGCAACGTGAATCCGGCATGGATCGGCTTCTTGTATGCGCTTCCTCATGGAGTTTATCTTGTGTTTGCAACCAAGATTCATGCACTTTCAGAGAAGATCAACCGCCACCAGCAGCAACGTACACTTTGGTTGGGGTTTGCCTTACTCTCCCTCAGTTGCCTCATGCACCTCGTTCAACATGAAGTCTTACTGATTGTAGCTCGCATCGTGTTTGGCTGTGGCATGGTTTGCTGTTACCAAGGTTTACATCAAGCGCTTGCAACCCGACTTAATAGGCAACAATGCGGCAAAGTGTTTTCTCGCTTTGATGCAATGTCTAAATGGGGCGGAGTTGCCGCAGGTCTTAGCGCATCTTCTATTATCCGCTTCTATTCGCTCGACGTTCCTTTTCTCCTTTCTGCGTTGGTCAGTGCTTTGACTCTTATCGCACTGATCATCCATTCAAAATTTGGGCATCAACATGTTACAAACGCCATTGTCTCCAAGTGAAACGCTTGCGAAAAGCCAAGCACAACTCAACAATAGAAAAGCTCAGCTCAACACCATAACGGGCGTCGTCAACTGCTATCTACGCGAATACGCGATCCCTAACAAGCAAGTTGAATGGCAGTACCGTTCAACATCTTTACCACAAACATTGAAGCGTAACTATTCACAACAACAGCGCGTGGGCATCCATCTTCCCCATCAAAACGGTGTTTTGTTGTTGCCTGCTGAGTACGTGAGTCAGCTTGGTAAAGTCAAACTGATTGATATGCCCTGGAGCAAAATGCCGGGCTCTGGATGGCATAAATTAGATGCAATCCAAACACTGACACTGTTACTGAACTATCTAAAACAAGTGTTAACGATTCCATTCAACAATGAGCTTGTGGCTCAAATGGAAAATAGCCTGTTGGTAACGGAGCAATTTCTAAACGCAAACACAAGACCTCAACAGCACAATGCTTTTATCGCTTCAGAGCAGTCATTGCTTTGGGGGCACTCCTTCCACCCAACGCCAAAAAGCCGTTCCGGCGTGAGTATGGATGATCTATTAGCATGCTCACCAGAAGTGGGAGCCAGCGTCCCGCTATATTGGTTTGAAGTGGATAATACATTGCTCGATGTGCTTCGCTCGGATGAACGTCATACTCCTAAGTCGATGATTGAGCAATTGGCACCAGAAAAGCCGCACTCTGGAGACGCCACCCTCTACCCTTGCCATCCATGGGAGAGCTACACGATCTTGCAAAACCCATTAGTTCAACGAGCGATTGAACAAGGAAAAATGACGCCATTAGGGCTAAGCGGAGAAAAAATGCTGCCAACATCATCGGTGCGTACCATGTACCACCCTGAAACAGAATGGTTCGCCAAGTTCTCGATTAACGTCCGCTTGACCAACTGTGTGCGTAAAAACGCATGGTATGAACTCGATAGTGCGGTGCAACTGAGCTCGATTTTGCGTCCGATAAAAGAAAGTGAGCAGTTACAGAATCCGGTTTTCAAAGTGATGACGGAACCTTTTGCCACCACCATCAACTTGGAATCGATTGATTCCGAGCAAAAAGAAGATCTGACGAAAGCCCGAGAGTCGTTTGGTATCCTATATCGAGAAAACCTATCCTTGTGTGAAATTGATGTACTAGAACCAACGTTAGCGGGAGCACTATTCGCCTATGATCGCAATGGCGACAGCTGTATCGCTGCTCAATTAGAAACTAAAGCACAAGCATCAGAAACAACGTATCACAACATCGCGACTTTATGGTTTGAGCGCTACTTACACTGCTTAATTCCCGGCGTATTCAACTACTACTTTAAACATGGCGTCGCATTTGAGCCTCATTTGCAAAACACACTCATTGGGTTTGAAAAAGGCATGCCCTGCTGCGTGTGGATACGCGATCTAGAAGGCACCAAATTGCTTCCAGAATTCTGGTCACCGGAGTCATTGAACCAGCTTTCTGAACGCGCTCGCCAATCGGTTTATTACAGCCGGGAACAAGGTTGGAATCGTATTGGTTACTGTACCTTCATCAACAACATCAGTGAAGCCATTTTCTTTATTGCGGAAGGAGACCAAACGCTTGAGAAAACGCTTTGGAACTCGGTTAAAAGCGCAATTGTTCGCTGGCAATCCGTCAATGGCAAACAACCTGAGCTTGAATCCTTGATAAACGGCGGCAATTTCCCGAGCAAAAACAACTTTACTACGCGCTTAATGCAAAGAGCGGATAAAGAATCCAACTACACCCAAGTTCCAGTGCCATGGGCGAATCACCAAGGAGCCAATCATGCTTAATTCTTCACAGCTTCCGTTGCACGTCCAACAAGAAGTTTTGCAATTGGCAGAGCAACACATGCAGCCACTATGTGCCTACCTTTATGACCTAAAGGCGCTGGAGCAACACATTAAACAGATGAAACACGTTCTACCCAAAAATGTTGAGCTGTTTTATGCCGCGAAAGCCAACCCATCAGAGCCAATCTTGAAAACACTCGCGCCTTATGTCGACGGTTTCGAAGCTGCGTCCGGCGGAGAGCTTGCTCATCTGCACGAACAACAACTCAATATGCCCTTGATCTTCGGCGGTCCGGGCAAAATGCCAAGCGAACTTAAGCAAGCGATTGAGCTCAACGTAGATGCAATTCATGTCGAAAGCCTCACTGAATTGCATCGCATTGGTGCATTAACAGAAAAGCTGAACCGTTCTGCCTCGATTTTTCTACGAATGAACATCGATATTGGCGATATCACCTTAAGCAAACTCGCCATGGGTGGGAAACCCACGCCTTTTGGATTGGATGAAAGCGAGTTAAGTAACGCACTCACTCTGCTGCGTGATTTTCCAAACGTGCACCTAAAAGGTTTCCACTTCCATTTAATGTCTCATCAACTCGAGGTAGATCGTCACCTAGCATTAATGCAACGTTACTTCCAAGTCGTTAAAGCTTGGCAAACACAATTTGAGCTGGATGAAGTAATGATCAACCTTGGCGGAGGTATGGGCATTAACTACCAAAATGATGAGCAGCACTTCCCTTGGATTGAATTTTGCGACAAGTTAGAGTTTTTGATCGCGAAAGAACAAGTTCAAGATTGGAAACTGCGATTTGAATGCGGACGTTACATCTCTGCACCATGCGGCTATTACGTTATGGAAGTGTTAGACATCAAGCAAAACTTAGGCGAGAACTTTGTCATTGCGCGTGGTGGTACACATCACTTCCGCACTCCTGCGGCACAAAGTCACGATCATCCATTTGCGATTTTAGCGAGTAATAAACCCAAAGCCATATCACAGCCGATTACGCACTCACACGCGACATTCGTCGGTCAACTTTGTACGCCAAAAGACGTTCTTGCGAGAAATCAAAACATTACTCACCTCGATATTGGAGATTATGTCGTGTTCACGCTTGCTGGCGCCTATGCTTGGAACATCTCTCATCAAAACTTCTTAATGCACGAACCTCCACTATTCCACTATTTCTAACACTCGCAATCAAATAGTTCCGCAGAATAAATGGTTCCACAGAATAAGCCCCTATCGCTAGGGGCTTTCATACCGATTTTTTATGGCACATTTCTCATCAAGTTCATGTCACAACTCGTATACACATACTGATTTGCATACTTTCTTGCGGCGATAAAACGCTCAGGCTTTCACAACCAAAGTTATGCGCATCAACATAATGACTTTGAGGCTCAAGGCAAAGGAAGTTGCTTTCACCCGAGGGCTTATAAACTTGCAGGTAACGGCAAGGGCTCGACACTAATACCGACACGCCATTTTTGTGCCTTAGCATCGCCCTAACTCCGCTATCACTCATCTGATATCCATTATTGATCCATAAATCGGGCACTGTTTTTTCGCTATTGAAGTTGTAATCTGAAGGTATGTGCCTAACGAAACGATCAGGAAGATTCTGCTTATCTTCAAACCAAAAACCTATCGCCGGGAACTCTACAAGTGTATCTTGCTGAACTGAGAAAAATGGATGGAAGCCAGCCCCGAAAGGAAAAGCATCATCCCCAAGGTTGGTCAGAACCATGGTAACAATAAGGGCGTCATCACACAGTTGATAAGACTGTTTGGCATGGTATTCACATACGCCGTCGATACTTGACGTTAACTCTAATTCCAAAAAGTCATCACCTGCGTTTTTGGTCAGTAATCCCCAATCAGAAATCCATCCATTTCCATGCAAGAAAAACATATCATCGATGGCACGACTAACCGGCAGCACGACTTTATTCCCACGCCAAACAAATTGATTTCCGCGAATACGATTCGCCATTGGCAGCATGGGAAACATACTTGAATCTCCGGCAAAGCCGTTGGAGGTATTGACTCTGGCTCTCAACACATCAAAGGTGAATCCGTTAATATACTGAAATGAATCAACGCACCCTCCAGCCTCATTCACGACCAACTTCAACTTGCCATTATTCAGAGTGTGAGTAGCCATCGATAAACCTTCACTTCATTATGATATGTTTGTTTATAACTACTTTATGCAGTTAGATATTCAACAACTGATAACAAAGTCACAGAGATAACTAAACAGAATTTAGTTAGCGCCTTCTACGTTAAATCATCCAAGAGCCATGTTCGAACAATGCCTAACAAACCATTTCAATCTGGCGCCCATAAGGGGTTGAATAATCAAAAAGTTCGACACTACAACTGTCGCCTTGTGATGGCATTGCTGTATAAAAGCAAAGGCATGACCAAATCAGAGTTAGCTCGTGAAACACAACTTAGCATTCCTGCTATTAGTAAGATTGTTGATGCTTTAGTTGAGCAAGGTCGAGTAGAAAACTTCAGTGTATCCAAAGCAACAAAGGGTAACTTTGGCGGCTTGTACAAAGTATCAAGTGATCGCCCTTACACCGTGTGTATGAGTGTTTCTCCTACCCGTATCCAAGCGGTAATGGTCGATAATGAAATGACTCCCTCTTCGGACTTTATTGATCAAGCCATTACCCCACAAACACCTGACGAACTAATTGAGGATATCGTGACGGCTATTGTTGCTTGCCGTCAGTCCAAGCCAAATACCAGTTATCGACTCTCTATTGCCGTACACGGGCAAGTGGATACTCATGTAGGATCTTCCATGCGAATGCCGCAAGCTCCTTGGACACAGCCTATCGAGCTAAAATATCTTCTTGAACAACGCTTGCTCGTTGAGGTCCTAGTCGACAATGATTGCGTCATGCTAGCCTTAGCTGAAAAGTGGTTAGACGGGCATCATGGTGAAGATTTTTGCGTACTCAACGTTGATTACGGTATCGGTTCTTCTTTCTTGATCCACAATGACATATACCGAGGAAAGATGTTTGGCAGTGGGCAGATTGGTCACATTAAAGTCGCGAATAACGGCATCATTTGTGGCTGTGGTCGAGAAGGTTGCTTAGAGACGGAAGCCAGTTCCACAGCGCTTTGTAAGCAATACCTTTCCCGTCAGGAAAACGCATCCAAGCTTGTGCATATCAATGACTTTGTATTCGATGATTTTGTTAAGCTGTATCAAAACGACGACCCAATTGCACAGGAAGTCGCAACGCACGCAGCCACAATTCTTGGACAATCTCTCTATAACTTTCTTATCACACTCAACATCAACAAAATCATCTTGTATGGAAACACTTGTGCTCTAGGTGAATGTTGGTTAAAGACAATTACACAACAAACACTCATTAATCCATTCGAAGACGAGAATGCTCGTAAACAAGATCTCACCGTAGTCTCGTTCGGGCATTTAACGCAAATTGAGCGAATAGTCGGGATGAGCTACCTATGGGTTGAGCAAGAGTTAGATAACCTCTATACGTAACTCCCAATTTAAGCGCAAAGAAGGTCACCTTAATAGCGACCTTCTTGAAGCTTACTCTGTTATTTTCACTCAATAGAAAGCACTGAGTGAGTTATGCGTTCACCTCTTTACCTACCGCAGCTTCACGAGTAACAAGGATTTTTTCCAGTTCTTCCAAAGAGCGCCCTTTCGTTTCTGGAACGCGTTTGTAAATGAACACAAAACCACAGGCACAGATAACACCGTAAAGTAGGAAGGAACCTGAAGCACCTAACCCCGCATTAAGCAGTGGGAACGTATAAGTGAGTGCGAAACACGCGACCCAAAGTGCCAACGTGCTGACCGACATCGCGGTGCCACGAACCTTATTCGGGAACATTTCAGAAAGAAGAACCCAAGTCACTGGTGCCAACGTCAAAGCGTAGATAGAAATCGCGATAAGGACGAGCATCAATACCGGCAAACCAAGCATTCCATAGGCATATGCGGCTGACATCAAACCATAAATCACCGTCAAGCCAGCCGACCCGATAATCATCAACTTACGTCGACCAATTTTATCAACAAAAGGAATCGCCAAAATGGTGAACACGAGATTGATCAATCCTGTTGCAACGATCGACCTCAAGGTATCGTTGATATCAAAGCCTGCAGAGGCAAAGATTTCCTGTGCATAGTTAAAGATGACGTTGATACCACACCACTGCTGGAAAGCAGCAAGAACAACACCGATCACCAAAATTGGCTTCACATCTGGCTTAAACAACGCACTAAACGGAAGTGAACGAGTTTCTGCAGACAAGGTACTTTCGATCTCTTGCACAGTGCGAGACGCATAACTTTCGCTACCAATACGCAGTAATGTAGCTTTCGCTTTGTCTACCATGCCCATTTTTACTAACCAACGTGGAGATTCAGGCACAACAAACATGAGCAATAAAAACGCAAATGCAGGCACAAGTTCGGCGCCAAACATGTAACGCCAACCCATTTGACCATTCCATGATTGCAAAATATCCGCTTGCGCTGCATTGGAAGCAACAGGCTCCGCAATCAATAAGTTAATGATTTGAGCAGCAAGTACACCAATAACGATGGTCAGTTGGTTTATCGCGACAAACTTTCCTCGTTTATCAGCAGGTGCAATTTCAGCAATGTACATCGGTGACAATGCTGACGCTAAGCCAATACCAACGCCACCTATAATTCGGAACACCACAAACGCATTAAAACTATCGGCAGCGGCCGTTCCCCATGCAGAAATAACAAATAATAGTGCCGCTAAAATCAACGGACGTTTACGCCCATATTTGTCAGACACGGTGCCGGCAATAAATGCCCCAACCATACAGCCGATTAACGCTGAGCTCATTGCCCATCCAGACAATGACGCATTCGTAATGTTGAAATAAGCCTCATAGAATGGTTTGGCACCACCGATTACGACCCAATCATAACCAAATAATAATCCACCACAGGCGGCCACCAGACTGATGAGCCATATGTTTCTCATATTGAGTTGATCGCTTGTTTTACGCATAGTAAATCCTTGTAGAGGTACATATCTATTAAAGTTATTGTTTTAGAGTCACCCCAGGTGACAGGTCACCCGGAGTGACCTATCCATTAATTTTGACTGTTACAGCCAAACGCATAGCGATGTTGTGCGATTTCTTTTAATAGATTCGCTTTTGTATGAGCAGGCGCTTGTCCTAACAGTGCCTGCAATGTAAGTTCAAAATCTTCAAATCCATGACGTTCATCTGTCAAAGCTAAGCCAAATTGACCCATTGCTTTTACAAATAAACAGTGTTGCTGATGTTCTGTTGTTAAATTGCTATCAAAGACAATTAACGCTGGGAGTGATACAGCAAAAAAGTCGACCTCTACGGGCGCATTCCATTCTGAGTCCGCCCAAGACACCATATCCTCAAACAGTGATACGGCTTGTGCGGTATCTCCCAATTGGTGCATTGCAGCCGCTTGATAGAACAAGTAATCAGCGGGTTGATCGTTATAGTAACGGCTTTGGTTAATCTCTTGTTTACCTTGAGTTGCAAGAGCAAAGTGCTGATTGGCACACTCTCTTTCGCCTAACTCTTGGTAGCAACGCCCTAAGAAATAGTGGATATCATTGTCAGTTTGACCAACGAGACGACCTTCACCCAAATTTGTTGGATAAGTCAGAGCGTCATTCAATAACTCAAGCGCGTTATTGAAGCTTCGTTGTTGCATAAACTGCAATGCGTATCTCAGCTTATTGACGATGAACTGCCCTGTCACCTTACCTTCTCCCCCCTCCCAAGGGTGGAACTGCCTTGTAGATAAGCATGTCTGTGCAAGTTCGAGCTCACCACAGATGTTATACAAATTAAGCAACTCTGCAGTTAAGTCATCTCGCTGATTGACCACTTCTAGATTTGCCCTCAAGAAAGCAAGTCGTTCTAATGGCGTATCACCCGCCGCTTTTTTCAAGTAATCCAGTTCATAGAGAACTCGGGCATCGCTCGGAGACAATTCGAATGCTAACCCCATCAAAGAAATCGCTTTATCCAGCTCTCGACGCTTGTTATAGGCATGGACAGATAGATTTCGAAGTACGGGCGCATAGTGTGAGTTGAGCCTTAGTACTGTTTCCCAATGATATACCGCTCTTGAATAGCTTCGTTTCGCATAGAAGAAGCAACCCAGTAGATATTGGGTAAAGTAATGCCCTGAAAAAGCACTTAAAACCTCAACTTCGGCTAAGGTATTCGGAAATAAAACATTGTCGTTAAATCGATCGGCAGCGACATCTAATAAGGCTTCCGCCTGTTCGGGTTCATCGACTAAATACGCTTTATAAATCAAACTCATTGAACCTGTGCTCTCGTTCAGAGCTAAGACCGCTTTAGCGCGCTCTTTTGCATCAATCGAAAGATAAAAGTTAATAAGATGAATCGTGTTAGCTTCTCTTTGATTCATAAGTTGCTTAAACGCTGATAAGTCAATATCAGAGCGAGTTAACTGATACTTTTCGAATGAAATGCCATAACCAAGAGGCTGCATCTCACTTTGTTCATCAATAAAACGAAGAGCCTCTGCGTGTCGGTTCAATGCACTAAGCAAAAACACCTTCAATGTTGCAGCTTGGTAGTGAGTACCATTCAGTTCCAGTGCTCTTTCCGCGTATTCTAATGCTTCATTTAAACGGTCTTGCTTTGTGGCAATGCGAGCAGCGGCGAAAAAGCCAGTATCACGACAATTACTACTCCACGTTGCTTTAAATACATCGCTAAAGGCAGAATCAAGACGCCCCAGTTTTTCATTTGCACAGCCACGAAGGTAGCTTGCTCTGCCGCATAAAGGGTTTTTGTTGAGCTTGTGAGCACGCTCCAAAGCGGCATCAGAATATTTAAGTGTGCCTTGATAATCCGCGCGATCATAAGCAAGCGAAGCCATCGCGACGTTGGTTGCATAATGATTTGGGTCGCGTTTGAGGGCTTCTTGGTAGTAGTCCGCAGGATCACTCGTTGCATGGTGATATTGCTGTAAATGCTGTCCAATGAAATACAGTTCTTCTACGCTCGATACATCTTCAGGTTTTTCTGGTGCGGAGGCAGGATCGGGCGTTGGTTCATCTTTAGCGTCAATATGCTCTAGATAGGACAGGCATACTCTCCCCTCCTCATTCAAGATTGTGATGGTTAAGCGCGTGCTCTCAGCAAGCTCTATGCTTTCTTCAACCACATCACCTGGAGTCATTGTCAGTTGGTGTTTAGCAAGTACACTCGCTTTGTCCGAAATAACCACCTCGTAGTTGGCAATCTCAGAAATAGCGTAAACTGCCCATTCAACGAAACTCCCGCTTCGATCCAACTTAATCGCGACTTCCGTGTTCGCATTATGAACGTTGTCTAAATTGCTATATGGAAGGAAATGTTGAGTGAATTTTTTCTCTTCATGACTATCAATCCAAGTAAAATCCGGTTGGTTATCGGTGTAAACCCCAGTCATCAATTCGATGTAAGGTCCATTGCTGTCGGTCAACTGGCGATCCCAGGCTAATCCAAAATCACAGTTTCCCCATGTCCATTGCTTTTTGCCAGGAGAGACATGGTGATTAGCCACATGCAACAACCCTCCTTTCTCATCATGACTGTAAGCGCCAACAAAGTCATAAGCGGACTTATCTGCCATATAAGAAGTAGGAACAGGCAAATTCTTGTAGCGCGAGATGTCCGTACCCGGCGAATAGTTGACTTTGTAATATTCCCCAGTCGCTATTGGGAAATCCGAAACATCTCGTTTGCCATGGTCATATACCGCAGTGACATCTGGTGGGAAGATACTTTGATGATCATCACCACCTTTTACCGCTGGGTTAGACCACCATAGGAACTGTCGAGGAGTATCGTTGCCGTTATATACCTTGCCTGTTATCTCGACAAGCGCCTTGTTCGGATAAAGTTTGAAGCCAGCGGTTACTTGCAAACCGTACATATGTTCAACTTCACCAATCCAAACGGTAACGGCTCCATCTTCATGCTCTTCAATCTTAAAATCTGTCGGCATGAACGTTGTCGGACGATGATGTTGAGGCCAGTTAAACTCGATGCCACCAGAAATCCAAGGACCAAGTAGTCCAACTAAAGCCGGCTTAACGACTTCGTTGTAGTAAATAAAATCGCGCTTTTTCATCTTGTCGTACGCACGATGAATGCGCCCACCAAGCTCAGGCAATAGCATGATTTTTATATAATCATTTTCGATATATACCGCTTGATATGTCTGTTCTATTTGATGATCAGATATACTGTCGATCACGCCGTAAGGGTATACGGAGCCAGAAGAGCCTTGATAAACACGGTTTTCCAAAAATAACGGATTCGAGTCAACTTTGCCCGTCGGGTAAGTCGGTAAAACAATCTCTTCTACCCATGCTTTTGCATTCGTACTCATAATCTAAAACTACCTGTAAGTCGTTGTGATTGATTTACAGGCAGTATAAAAAGCGAACAGCAAAAAGGATGTATGAAGCAATCACGTGGTTAACTAAACGAAGTTTAGTAATAAATGTGACATTTAAACGGCGCACAAAGTAGGCTTGATTCTTGGAAGAAGCATTGTTCTTATTAAGGGAACTCATTAAAAAAAATAACCCTTCAGGATAAATCTTAACGATAACCACTATTTATATATAACCACCAAACACATAAAATATAATTTGTTTTTCTTAAACGCTACGCCGATTGGTTAGATAAATATAAGACCCAAAAAAACTAAATTATGTAGGCTTTTTCTGAAAACAAAACAACTTCATTGAAAACATAAATCACGCCGTTATTATTTTCGAAGTTAATTAAAGCCGAAGGACTATAGAATGACATTAAGACTTAAGAATAATAATGGTTTCACGTTGATTGAATTAGTCGTTGTTATCGTTATTTTGGGGATCTTAGCTGTGGTTGCAGCGCCTAAATTCCTTAACCTTCAAGAGGATGCTCGTGATTCAGCACTAGCAGGGTTAGCAGGCTCTATTGATGGGGCTGCTGGCATTGTATATGGTAAAGCAGCAATCGAAGGTAAGGAGTCTTTAGATGCCGAGCAAACGGTTAGTGAGGATACAGTACCAGGCGGAATTAAAACTTTGTATGGTTACCCAAGAGCCACAATGGAAGACCTAAAAAAAGTAATTGACGGTCTAGATGAAGATGATGGTTTTATAAAAAAAGACATTGGTATTGGTGCTACACCATCATGGATTAAATTAGGATTTGATGGTTACGACCACAAATGTGTAATGTATACAGAAGCAACTAAAACCTCAGCAGCGACAACATCGATTCTAACAGATAACTGTTCTTACTAACTCATGGATATAAATTATTAAAATCCATTCTATATTTTATTTTAAGCCGTTTATATAACGGCTTTTTTAATCCTATAGATAGGGTAATTTAATTTTCATTCTAATACTTAATTGAATAAAGGGTATAACACCTCCCTTTACCTCCATCGCACTTAATTTCCCTCCTTTAGTTCATGAACCACCTCCCTTAGATAGTTCACCGTAGATAGTCTCCGATAGATTAAGTACAATGTAACGATTATCGCGTAAGGCTATGATAAAAAGGCGAACAAGTACCCAACTTTGTACCCAGCAAGACAACAAGCAACATTTAAAGGTTTATTTTCAGATGGTTAACAACTCTATCCAGTGGTTTCCTGGCCACATGCACAAAGCGCGTAAAGAAATCGAAGAAGCAATCCCGCAAGTGGATGTGATCATCGAAGTACTGGATGCTCGTATTCCTTTCAGTAGTGAAAACCCGATGATCTCCCAAATTCGCGGTGATAAACCAGTAGTAAAGGTACTGAATAAACGTGACCTTGCCGATCCGGAGTTAACTCAAGTGTGGATTGATCACCTTGAGAAAGAGCAAAACGTAAAAGCAATGGCAATCACTACGTCAGAGACGAGTGAAGTACATAAGATTATGGAGCTTTGCCGCAAGCTAGCGCCTCACCGTGAAGAAATTGGTAAGAACATTCGTACCATGATCATGGGTATTCCAAACGTTGGTAAATCGACCATTATCAATACTCTTGCAGGTCGCACGATTGCCGTAACAGGCAACCAACCAGCGGTCACTCGTCGTCAGCAGCGTATTAACCTACAAAATGGCATCGTACTTTCAGATACCCCAGGAATTTTGTGGCCAAAAGTTGAAAACCCGCACAGTGGTTTCCGACTCGCAGCAACAGGTGCGGTGAAAGATACCGCAATGGAATACGATGAAGTGGCATTTTACACGGTCGAATACCTAGCTGCTCATTACCCAGAGAAGCTTAAAGAGCGTTATCAAATCGAAGAGCTTCCAGAGTCTGATATCGAAATCATGGAAGAAATTGGTCGTCGTCGTGGAGCACTTCGTGCGGGTGGTCGTGTTGACCTACACAAGGTATCTGAAATCCTTCTACACGAACTTCGTCAGGGCACCTTAGGGCAAATCACCCTTGAGTTGCCAGAGATGATTACTCAAGAGCTGATCGAAGTAGAAATCGAAACCGCTCGTAAAGAAGAAGAGAAAGCAAAACGCAAAGAAGAACGTCGTAAGCGTTACCTACGAAACAAACGATAGTTCCTATTCAATCACTGTTTTAAAGCGCGTTTTATACGCGCTTTTTTTCGCCTATTTTCCAGGTTTATAACAATCTGAAAAGAGCTTGATACTCCACTTGGTTGTTGTACTTGCTCTCGAATCTATGACAACACTCTGAAATCCTCACCTTGAAGACATCATCTCGAAGTCACGTGGGTATATCTTTTTTATCAGCTTGAAAATCCACGGACTCGTTAACCACATTAAATGGAACGAACCACGCTAAAACGCCACAAAATGGCGTTGTGATTTGACATCTATTCGTTAATTTTTGTAGAAAAAACTAAACAAATTCATAGTGATTTACTATGTATTTTAACGGTTATTTTCTAAGCTCCATCATAGTTAGACTCCCGAAAGGTAAGGAATTCCAAACCGCACCCAACCCTTAAATACCGAGTTTGCAAGCGTACGCAAACTTATGCAACATTGGCAATGACACATCTCTCATATCAGTTAAAACTATATAACTGTCAGCGCTGGCGTTTTTCGTATTACTAAGAGAAATTATTATGAGTGATAAACTGAAAACGAAACCTCTTCCTTCTTTTGTTGAGGAACGCCTAGACTTTTATATTCAAGACTTGATCGAACAAAACGAGAACCAGAAACACTTGGTTTTGGGTAAGCGACCACAATCCGGAGCGGTGGTCATGCAAAGCAACGACTACTTATCGTTATCCCACAACCAACTGATTCAAAAGGCACATCGTGATGCAATTACCGAGCATGACGACAACGTAGTAATGTCTGCAATCTTCCTGCAAGATGATACTTCCAAGCCTGCATTTGAAACCCAACTCGCCGATTACGTGGGAATGGGAAGCTGCTTGCTCTCACAATCAGGATGGGCGGCAAACATCGGGTTGTTGCAAACGATTTGCCCACCAAATACGCCCGTTTATATCGACTTTTTTGCGCATATGTCGTTATGGGAAGGCATTCGAGCAGCGGGAGCACACGCGCATGCATTTATGCACAACAATATGAACCACTTGCGTAAACAGATCCAACGTCATGGCTCCGGTGTGATTGTTGTCGATTCGGTCTATAGCACGATTGGTACTATCGCCCCACTTCACGACATCTACGAAATGGCACGTGAATTTGATTGTGCATTGGTCGTCGATGAATCCCACTCACTTGGAACTCACGGTCCAAATGGCGCTGGTCTTGTGAAAGCGTTAGGGTTAACCGATCAAGTTGATTTCATTACGGTAAGTTTGGCTAAGACATTCGCATACCGTGCGGGGGCTATTCTTGGTCCTGAAAAGCTGGCTAAGACACTCCCATTTGTCGCGTATCCAGCGATTTTTAGCTCGACGGTATTGCCGCAAGAAGTGATTCGCTTAGAAAAAACGCTTGAGGTGATTAAGGGGGCTGACGATAAACGAACCTTACTGTTCAACCGAGCTAAAGAGCTAAGAACAGGATTAAAACAAATTGGCTTTAATATCCGTAGTGAATCTCAAATTGTCGCTTTGGAGTGCGGTAGCGAGAGAAATACGGAACGTGTACGTGACTTTCTTGAAGAACGTAATGTGTTTGGTGCAGTATTCTGTCGCCCAGCAACAGGTAAGAATAAAAACATCATCCGATTTTCAATCAATGCAGATATGACTTCTCGCGATGTGGACCACGTACTTACCGCTTGTCAGGAAGCATTTAACCATCCAGAACTAGAATTCGCATAATGAATCGATAACGGCACAATTGAATGGAAGCTTGTCGCTGCCGAAAAACAAAGAGCTCAGCACAATGCTGAGCTCTATCGTCATTCCGTTCTTCAATAATGATGCTAGGCAATGAGTACGTTAGGCGATGGAATTAAATCCAGTTCGCTATCTTATCGAACAGTCTGTTTTTATCTGCCGGTTTGACAATAAAATCTGACATGCCAGACGAACCAATTTTATCGAGAGTCACTGGTGAACTGTCTCCCGTATGGGCAATGATAGGCACGGAAGCATAAGGTTTGTTTGACGCTCGAATTCGACGAGATGTCTCTACCCCATCCATCACTGGCATTTCGATGTCCATTAAGATGAGATCAATGTCATTTGTATCTAACGCGCTTATAGCTTGCTGACCGTCTTCGGTTTGGATCACTTCAAACCCTTGCTTCTCAAGTAACATTGCCGTGAACTTACGCAAGGATTCGTTATCATCAACGACCATAATCGTGCGTTTGTTCGTTGCATCTAACGGCTTCGTTGATACCTGAGGAACCACATAGTTGGCGTCATATAGCAAACTATCAATAGTTGCTTTTGTGTTGAGTAACCACGCTTGTGTTTCCACCCAAGTCGGCGCAAAAGATGCCTCTCTGGCTCTCTGAATTGGGTGGTGCTCAAACAGATAAACAATACGAGCTTCAGTGAATGAAAATAGTGACTCCATTTTGTCCATATGACTGCCTCGGGCGTCTAGGCTTTCGATATCGACAAAGATCAAATCGTATTCAAATTCATATTCTTTCTTCTTGAGCAGAGCATCAACGTCTAACACCGTAAGGCTAAAGCCCATAAACCGAGCAATGTCCGTCATTTTAGACACTAGAATGTTTTGCTCACTCACAAAGAGTGTGGTTTTTAGCTTGGTTAACTCACTTTTGATCTCTTTGACTTCATTTGAGTTAATAGCCGGGAAGGTCATCGTAAATTGCGACCACTCGCCCACTTCTGACTGACACCGAATGTCACCCCCAAATGAACGCATCACCTTTTTACAGAAAGGCAAACCTAAGCCGTAACTACCCGATTTGCCTGTAGTGTAGAAGTCTTGGAAAATGCTTTGCAACACATCAGGCGCGATGCCTGAACCATTATCCGTAACCACAATTTGATTGCTGAAATCGTCACTGTACATGGTAACGTGAATATGAAAATCTTCCGAACTTCGGTGGTGAAATGCATTCTTAAACAAGTTGTACATGACGTACTTCAACAGCGTATCACTGCCCAAGAAATCAAATTCACTACGCACATCCAACGAAATGGCAAAACGGTCAGTCGCTCGTTTGTAGCTAAAACTTTCAATTGCACTTTCAACGACAGATTGAGCCGAGTGTTTCTGGAACGTCGAACGCGACACTCGGTTTTCATCAATTGAAGTTAGCAGTAAATCAATGGTCTCGTTACCTGAGTGAATGATTTTCATTGCATCGTCACTGACTTCACGCAATAAGGTCACATCTTCGTCACTCAGCTCGTATTGCGCTTTTCTTCCCTCTTTCGGGTTGGGCAACACTGATTGAATCACATCAATTGAAGTCAACAAGCCGCTGAGTGGGTTTCGCATTTCATGGGCGATGCCCGCACCAAAAGACTTAGCCAAGGAAACTTTTGCTTCGTGCTCCACTTGATTTCGGAAGTAGAACAAGTTACCAAATAGATAAATGAACAAGAAGATTGGTACATGCGTCCAATCCATGGTGAGCTCAATATGAAAGCCTTGAGCTACCCAAGCGAAAAACGTCGCCAAGCCAATACCAGCAAAGGTCTGGGCAAACATAACCCAAGTAATATGAACCAACAAGATATGAAGGAATATCGCCGACATAAACGACATTACCCAAACATTTGACCAGTTGTTCATCAACAACATATAGAAGAAGAAACAAGGTAAACAAAGGGTAATTGCGACTTGATAAAAAGCCGGCAGATACTTTCGCCACTCGAATGGCAGGCGGTTACGATAAATGATACCAAAGAACAAGAAAGAGCAGAGAATTCTCAGTGGCAAGTTTTCGTACGGTTGTGGGAACATGAATTCCCATACCACGTAATAAATTGGGAAGCCCACAAAGCCCATCCACCCTACTAAGGTAAGGTTTGGCTCTGCGTACTGATAAACTTTGCGAATCGCGTCCATATTATTACTTAATTAACTCAGCCCTAACGTTTAACTGTCTATTACATTGTTTTCTTATAATTATATATTAGTTATCGCACATAAACAGCGAGGTGTTGTTCAAAAGTTTATGACGGTCTGCTTTAAATTCAATCCGTTACATTCATAAAGGTGATAATTAGTCAAATAACATCGAAAAGTATTTGAAAAACCGGATTATACGCAACAATTTTTACATAAACATATTGCAATTAAGATATTACCGGAATTTGAACACGTACCTAATCAAATTAACCCAAGGATACCTATGCAAGCTAACTCAATTAAGAATGTCGTATTTGATATCGGCAACGTCATGGTGAGGTGGTCACCTTTAGAAATCGTCAGATTAACATTGGGCAATCACGTTGATGCTGAAGCAAAAGCTAAAGCACTATTCGCAAACGATATATGGTTAGATTTAAACAAAGGCTTAATCACAGAAGCTGAGGCGAAAGAGCGTTACCAGTCAGAAAAACAGCTGTCTCACAACGAATGTGCGCGATTCTTTTACTATGTTAAGCAAACACAACTTCTGATCTTTGGCAGCGTAGAACTTCTCACACGCATCAAAAGTGCTGGTTATTCCGTGTATGCATTAACCGATAATGTTGTTGAGATTGTTGAACACTTAAAAACAACCTATGAGTTTTGGCCTTTATTTGATGGAACGACGGTTTCCGCCGAACTTGGTTTGCTAAAACCTCAGCCTGAGATCTATCAGAGCTTGCTTGATACTCATCAACTTATCGCCGCTGAGACGGTTTTTCTTGATGATATGCCTTATAACGTAGAAGGCGCTCGAAAACTTGGAATCTCCGCGATTCAATTTGAGAATGCTGAACAATGTGAACAAGAACTCAAAGCACTAGGACTCACCTTCTAAGTGGTATCCCTATGCAGACAAAAAAGAGCAGCGACGTGCTGCTCTTTGTATGTTTGAAGGAAACTCAATCTAAGTTACGAGTAAATGACATTCTCTTCAATGCCACTCACTAGTGATTGCGCGTTAGACCAACGAAACACTTTTTCGAGTACTTCATTTCCGCCCGGAGTTTTCCAGTTTCGCTCCTGACACTCTTGCCCGCCAATATGTTGATAAAACTCAACCGCAGGTTCATTCTGAGAGACGACTTCAAGATACAAACCACTGTCCTTAAAGTATTGCTGGTGCCATTCCGCTACCGCAAGAAGTAGCTGTTTGCCTATACCTCTTCCGCGATAACTGTCATCTACGTGCAATGCTTCAATAAAGCTGCCACGTTCAAAATCATGATTACCAAACACACAAACAAAACCAAGAAGAAGACCACCCTCTTCGGCTAAAACAATGTGTTGGTTGAATGGTGGATTGGTTAAGCGCGTTTGCCATATCAACAGTTTGTCGTCGATGGCTTCGCTATCCAAATAGCCATCACTCAACACACCACGGTAGTGGCGCTTCCAACTGTCTGCGTGTAACTGCGCGATGCGTTCATAATCCTTATATTCCGCTAATCGTAATTCCATTACGTATTCCTATGTTCTTGTATTGCTTCTCTAACGAGCTTTGGCATTTTCCACCTCATTAACTGCATATTATTGGCAGATTTTACAAATCTATAGCCACAGCTCATTGATTAATACTACTCATTATTAGTTTAAAAGCAAAATATCCCACCAACGAAACCCAATTATTGCGAGTTTTCGCTTAACGATAGAAATGTCACAACTCGAAACAAAGTCATCGAACTTTAGTTTGACTTACACGTGTACGCTGATATTCTGGCGTACAGTTGTTAGCTCAAAGTTAGGAGCACATTGTGAAGCATAATAAACCACCACTTATCTGGTTGAATATATTGATATTTTCCGCCAGTTTTATTCTCACCTTTATTGTACTGCCTTGGTATGCATACCACTTCGGTTTAGGCTGGGAGCATCTGATCTGGGGCATTATTGCCTTTAGTTTCACCAACCTCTCTATTACAGCGGGCTATCACCGCCTTTGGAGTCACAAAACCTACGAAGCTCACCCAGTTTTACGATTCATCTTTGCCATCGGTGGTGCTTTCTCTCTTCAAAACAGTGCAATGCATTGGTCATCCGATCATCGTGTTCACCACAAACATGTCGACGACAACGACAAAGACCCATACTCAGCAAAACGTGGGTTCTGGTATTCACATATCGGTTGGATGCTTCGTGATTACAACAAATCAAAAGAGAACGAGTACACTAATTGTCGAGATTTGAAGCGAGATAAAATCGTCGCGTGGCAGCATAAATATTATGTCCCTTTGGCTATCGCAACGAACATTGGTTTCCCACTGGCTCTTGGGCTTCTATACGGTGATATCTGGGGAATGTTCCTAATTGTCGGTGCTGCTCGTCTGTTCTTGAGCCATCACACCACTTTCTTTATCAACTCATTGGCGCACGTTTGGGGTAAACAAACCTTCACCGATAAAAACACAGCTCGTGACAATGGCATTTTGGCATTCTTTACTTTTGGTGAGGGCTACCACAACTTCCATCACATCTTTGAGAACGATTACCGTAATGGCGTTTACTGGTGGCACTACGATCCAACCAAATGGCTGATCAAATCTTGTTCTTGGCTGGGGTTAACAACGAAGCTTCGTACGACGTCAACGTTTCGCATAGAAAAAGCACGCGCGACGCAGTTATTGAAGAAAGCCAAAGAAAAACTAGAGAGTAAGCCAAACAGCCAGTCGATTCGTGATCAGCTTCAGAAGGAGTTCGACGCATTAGTACATCACATGCAGGAGTACTACGAAGCGCGCAAAGAAGTGCTTGGTGAGAAAACTGCAACAGTAGTGAAAAAGTATGAGCGATCTGTTTCTAAATTAAAATACCAACAAATTAAGGAAGAATTTGAACGTCAACAACGCAGTTGGAATCTCTTAGTGCGTCGCTACGCGTAACGTGTAACTCGCGCTTCAATATAAAGACGTCAAAACAAAAGCTCCGTTAATTCGGAGCTTTTTTGTTCAACCAAGCCCCTTTAACGTGATCTAGCTCGAACTATCGCTTTTCTCACTTTTTAATCATTTAGTACGATTTTTATTCGATTGAATGTTCATATTTTCGTTTCTTTAAAATCCAGAAAACTAGTACATAACACCTAAAAAACGTAATTTAAACAATATAATCCAATGCAATTATTTATTAATCTATTATTTGTTTTAGATCATGCTAGCTCTAATTTAGTCTCGTGCCACAGGAAAGAATTCTGTAAATTCCCAGACATAAACTGAAACAGTTTCTTTCTTTTTTTCATAATATCTGGAGACAACCCTATGTTAGAGCTCTTAATTGGCTTGGTAGTGACCATTGCTGTGGGTTATTTCATTGTCAAAGGCTACAAAGCTGCTGGCGTGTTATTAACCGCAGGTATTAGTTTGCTTCTTATGACTGGCATTCTTGGCCATGACGTTCTGCCATCAAAAGTAACCTCAACGGGTAATATGGTGACGGACGCACTAGAGTACGTAAAATACATGCTTCAATACCGTGGCGGCGGTCTTGGTATGCAAATCATGCTACTTTGTGGTTTTGCGTCTTACATGACACATATCGGCGCAAACAATGTTGTTGTAAAACAGTTCTCTAAACCGCTTTCTGTTATCAAGTCTCCATACGTCCTTTTGGTAGCGGCTTACATCGTGGCATGTTTGATGTCTCTTGCAGTGAGTTCAGCAACAGGTCTGGGCGTGCTATTAATGGCGACCCTATTCCCTATGATGACGGCAATGGGTATTTCTCGTCCAGCAGCAGTGGCAGTGTGTGCTTCACCAGCGGCAATCATTCTGTCGCCAACATCAGGCGACGTGGTTATCGCAGCAGAAAAATCTGGTCTCGCGCTTGACGTATTTGCGGTTCAAACCGTACTTCCTGTTTCTATCTGTGCAATCATCGTAATGGCGGCAGCCGCTTTCTTCTGGAACAAATACCTAGATAAGAAAGACAACACACCAATGGAAAGAATCGACGTATCTGAGATCAAAGCAGATGCTCCAGCATTCTACGCTGCGCTACCTTTCCTACCTATCATCGGTGTTTTCCTATTCAACGGTCGCACAATCCCTGGTCTAAGCCTAGATATCTACACGATCGTGGTTGGCTCGATTTTCTTAGGTGCGGTTATTCATTACGTTGTTAATAAATTCGACGGTAAGAAATCTCTTGAAGATCTAGACTCGTGCTACACAGGCATGGCGGATGCGTTTAAGGGTGTAGTAATGCTTTTGGTTGCTGCTGGTGTGTTTGCTCAAGGTCTTATGTCTATCGGTGCGATCGACAACCTTCTTCACCTAGCGGATAACGCAGGCGCAGGCGGTATCGCACTAATGCTTATCCTAACAGGTCTAACCGTGGCGGCAGCAATTGCAACGGGTTCTGGTAACGCACCATTCTACGCGTTCGTTGAACTTGCTCCTTCACTGGCTGCGAAAATGGGTTTGAACCCTGCGTTCCTAATCATCCCAATGCTACAAGCTTCTAACCTAGGTCGTACTATCTCGCCAGTATCTGGCGTAATCGTTGCTACTTCAGGTATGGCAAACATCAGCCCATTTGAGGTAGTAAAACGCACATCAGTGCCAGTTCTAGCGGGTCTGATTACTGTGATCATCGGTACTATGGTTCTTGTACCAATGTCAGCGTAAGCGCTAATCACAATCATCTAGTTCGTAAAAGCTCGGCAGTTTTGTCGGGCTTTTTTATTTCTATTCCACAGACCTTGTCACCACCTTTCCCCTCTTTGACACCTCGTACTGAATACACAATACGTCCCATAATTACAAAACATTGCACATTATAAGTAAGTCTAATTTGCTTAATATCTCAACTACTTATATAAAGTCCAAATACATTCACAAAATGGAACTTACTATGACTTCACTTATTGTTTTCATCGTCATCATTTTGCTTATCGCGGTGTTTGCGGTCAGTATTTACAACAAACTAGTGACGCTGCGTAATCGCTTTAAAAACAGCTTTGCTCAGATTGAGGTTCAGTTAAAACGTCGTTACGACCTGATCCCAAATCTTGTCAGCACAGCGAAAGGTTACATGGAACACGAAAAAGAAACCTTCGAGCGAGTCATCCAAGCGCGTAACCAGGCAATTTCGGGCTTGAAAGCAGCAAGTAACGCACCAGACAGCGATGCGGCAATTAGCCAACTGGCACAAGCAGAAGGCATGCTACAAAATGCACTAGGTAAGTTAAACGTCGTCGTTGAAGCTTACCCAGAACTGAAAGCCAACGAAACCATGACTCAGTTGCAAGAAGAACTAACCAGCACGGAGAATAAAGTCGCTTTTGCTCGCCAAGCTTTCAATGATGCTGTTACCAGCTACAACACTTACAAACAAACTTTCCCACCAGTCTTGTTTGCCAATATGTTTGGCTTCCAAGATGGTAAGTTGCTGGAGTTTGCAGACAGCGAAGCAATCCAAGAAGCGCCAAAGGTTGAGTTCTAATGGATTTTTTCGACCATCAAGATACCGCACGTCAGCGTACCGGGCTTTTGGTGTTTCTGTTCTCCTTAGCAGTATTAATCATCACAAGTTTGGTCAGCGTACTATCCATTACTATTTATTACGTAGTAACCGGCGAGCCATTTGATCAACGCACCGCTATTACTTACACCTTGCTGTGCTTTGCAGGTGTGGCACTGGTCGTCGCAATCAGCTCTATGTTCCGCCTATCTGAACTTTCTTCCAATGGCGGTAGTGGCGTCGCTGAAAGTATTGGAGGTAAGCTTATTTCCTCAAATACAACGGACACAAAACACCGCCAATTACTTAATGTGGTAGAGGAGATGGCGATTGCTTCTGGCATTCCTGTCCCCCCTGTTTATGTGATGCCAGAAGAGCGAGGCATTAACGCTTTTGCTGCAGGTATGAGCGTTGATGATGCCGTTATAGGTGTCACGCAAGGTGCGCTCGACAGCTTTTCTCGTGATGAACTGCAAGGCGTCATTGCTCACGAGTTCAGCCACGTATTGAATGGCGACATGCGCATGAACACGCGCTTGATTGGCGTCTTGTTCGGCATTACTTGTATTGCGCACTTGGGTCACTTGGTTCTCGACAATACACACTACACTAGCCGTTCATCAAGAAGCTCTTCCGATTCCGATAAAGGCTTCGCTGTCATCATGCTGATCGCGGTTGTGTGTTTGGTGCTCGGTTGGGTTGGTACTTTATTTGGCTCAATGATCAAAGCAGCTATCTCACGACAACGTGAGTTCTTGGCGGACGCGAGTGCAGTTCAGTTTACTCGTAATGACCAAGGTATTTCAGGTGCGTTGAAAAAGATTGGCGGTCACGCATCTGGCTCTAGCTTGGATGCGCAAGCGAGCAGCCAAATGAGCCACATGATGTTTGGACAAAGCAGCTTGTCTGGCTTCACCGGTTTCTTTGCTACTCACCCGCCTCTCGAAGAACGAATCCGTCGCATTGAACCCAACTGGGACGGCAATTTTTCGCGCAGAAATCATAGCCAAGCTTCGACGTTTGCTCATGAACAAGTCAGCGGATTTGCTTCGGATGCCGATTTCGGCTCTCAAGACCATGAACCACAAAGTGTCACTCCAACTTCCTCAGAACTAAGTGACACAGGAAAACAACTGATCAGCCAATTGCCCCAAGACTTGGTAGACATTGCGCGTGAACCCTACAGTTCGCGCTTTATTGCATTGCTCCTGATCTTTGATGGCAGCGATGTGCAACGTGAGATGATCAAAGGTCATATTCCAACGGTCTCGCACGCAAAGCTGTTACCATGGCTGGATTACGATTTGCCCCTGCACTTAAGGCTTCCTCTGCTAGAGCTCGCCATCCCAGCACTTAAATCAATGAGTGAAGGTCAGAAAAACAGACTTTGCCAAGTGTTGCGAGAGTTGTCTCAAACGGACAATCACTACTCACTGGGTGAATGGTGCGTCATTAACTTGCTGGAAAAGCAGCTTCTTGCGCCTTTTGGCTCTACTCGCCAAAACAAGACATTCAAGCAACTCCAAGAAAGCGTGCACTGGTTGCTACGTGAATTGGCGTGGGTCACGCATTCAGAACGAGAAGGCGCACAACGCGCATTCAACGCTTCGCTCACCTCGCTAGGATTTGCAGAAACGACATTGGAAGCGCCAAACAACAACTGGCGTTTAAGTCGCGCTGCATTGGAGCTGTTGTTGCAACTTAAACCCCTTCAACGGCGACAGTTCGTTAAGGCGTGTCGTTTAGCAATTGAGTCTGATGGTAAGATCACCGTCGCGGAAGGCGAATTGTACCGCGTGATAGCGTGTTTCTTGGAAGTTCCAGAACCGCCGCTTACCGTGACGCTTTAACTGCAAAAAGTAAAACGCCAGCGATGATCGCTGGCGTTTTTGTATTCGGCTATAAGTGACGCTGATTAAGCAGCTTTAAAGCGCTCTGGAATCTTAGTGATGCTTTGACGATAGCTGAACCACAAGTAGGTTACCGCTAATGAGAAGAACAAGTAAGACAAAGCAAACACGATTGGAGATGTAATCAGCTCGGCTGACATACCCCACATTACGCCAATTACCGTAATCGTCAATTTAGATAACATGCCACAGATCAGTAAGAACAAAGCAAGCTGTGGGAAACGCGAACTACGGAATGCGAAGAAGTAGCAGCTACCTACTGCAAGCGATGCAATAGAAAGACCTAGCATGAATGAATGGATGTGATCTGCTGATGCGACACCTGCAGAAACAGAAGCCATAAGTAATAGGAACAATTTCATAAGTCACCTCACTACGAGTAGAGAAAAGCATCCTTTCATTAATGAAAACTCATTTTGCGCCCTATTTTGCTTATCTATTTAGCAATTACAAGCACATTTTTTGCTCAATTTATGTTCACTCCCTCCTTTTGAATCAAGTTATTACAAGCAGTTAACATTCTCTAATTTATAAACCCTTTAGATCCTGCACTTACAGAAAACAGTCTCTATTTTGCCCACTTTTGTTACAGAACATTAACACTAAAATATTTTGAAACTTTTTGCTTAAACTGTGAGCCAAATACCCATGCTCTAGCTATAAACCTTGTTTCACTTAGGATCTCACTACCAAACCAACGATTCTTTACGTTAGATCAACATTTCCTTCATATATAAAACGCTCTCATTACAACCATTTTTAATGCTTCGAATTATTTTTAGTAATAGGGGTAAAAAGAGATTCCAATCACACATTTATTGGTTATAATCCGCGCTCATTACGTTATGCGTTGAAAAATGCAAACTTATTTTGAGTAAACCCTATCTTTAAACCGACTCCTCTTTGCTATCTGCCAAGAGGTATTACTGAGAACAAAAATGAGCAAGATTGATAAAGCTATGCGCATCCTGCTAGCAGGATTCTGTATCAACCTTTGTCTTGGCATCCTGTATGCTTGGAGTGTATTCAACAAAGCACTAGTGACTGAGTCAGGCTGGAGCGCAGCAGAAGCATCTGCACCTTACGCGACTGCAACTATTACTTTCTCTATCTGTCTTCTTGTTGCAGGTATTCTTCAAGACCGTATGGGTCCACGTTTGATCCTTATCCTAGGTACTGTTCTAACAGGTCTAGGCATGATCGCGTCTGGTTTTGTTAACTCACCACTAATGCTGAACATCACTTTCGGTGTGGTCACTGGTGCAGGTATCGGTTTTGGTTACGCGTGTCTTTCTCCTTCAGCAATGAAGTGGTTCCACGCATCTAAGAAAGGTATGGTTAACGGCATCATCGCAGCAGGTTTCGGTCTAGCAGCTATCTACCTAGCTCCTGTGACTTCTGCGCTGATCGACAGCATGGGCATCCAAACAAGCTTCCTAGTTCTTGGTGTCGGTATCCTTGCTATCGCTGTTCCACTAGCAGCAACAATCAACAACCCACCAGCGGATTACACGCCAGCAGAGCCTAAAGTAAAAGAAGGTCAAGCGCCTAAGGTTGTGAAGAAGTCTGACGACCTAACTTGGAAAGCAATGCTTAAAACGCCACAGTTCTACTCTCTATGGATCATGTACGCGTTCGCAGCTTCTGTTGGTCTTATGATCATCGGTAACATCACTACTATTGCAAGCGTTCAAGCGAACCTGCCAAACGCGGTTTACCTAGCGTCTATCCTTGCGGTATTTAACTCAGGCGGTCGTGTAGCAGCAGGTATGCTTGCAGACAAGATCGGTGGCGTTCGTACTCTTCTTCTAGCGTTCGTTCTACAGGGCATCAACATGGTTCTGTTCGCAACGTTCAAAACTGAGTTTACGCTGATCATCGGTACAGCAATCGCAGCAGTAGGCTACGGTACGCTTCTAGCAGTATTCCCTACTCTAACGGCTGAATTCTACGGTCTGAAGAACTACGGTACTAACTACGGCGTGCTATACACAGCATGGGGTATCGGTGGTGCAATCGGTGCTGCTGTTGTTGGTTTCTCAATGACTAACGGTGACGGTTACACGCTTGCTTACACTATCTCAGCGGCAATGATGGCGGTATGTATCGTACTGGCGTTCATCACTAAGCCACTGACTGAAGCGAAAGTAGCACAACTGAAAAACGCTTAATCGACAGTCCAGTTCTATTTATCTAATAGATCTGCAGAAATTGATTCGAAAAAGGCTTAACCTATGGGTTAAGCCTTTTTTATTGTTAGTTGGTTATGGAAAACACCGTCGAACTCGCGCCAGATTACTATCTCGATAACTTCTTTAAGCTCACACAGCACGCTACCAAGTGGTACAGCGATTTACTTAGCGAAGATGAACACCAATGGCTATCCGCGTTTAAGAGCTTAAGCAAGCCTGCACAGTGCCTTCTTGTACGCCTATACAGCCGTAAAGGGTGCTGGTTTCGTAGCGACAAACTCAACTATCAAGAAATTGAGAACATCCAGTCGGCTTTGGATGAATTGGCAACTCATGGTTTTGTCTCGATCTCCCCTGACCTAACGATACAGGAGTTAGCAGCGAATCTACTGACCAAGCCAGAGATCGTCACGCTCTATCCTGAGCATCCTAAATCTCTCAAGAAAGAGGCATTAGTGGCATGTCTAAGTGAAGAGCGTTTCGAGCTATTTGAGGCTCTGGATTTCACGGTGATTAAGCTTAACTCCGCACACATGATTGATGTTTTGCTGACGCTGTTTTTTGCTAATACCCATCAAGACCTCAGTCAGTTCGTGCTTGATGACTTAGGCTTACACCAATTCGAACAATACCAGTTAAGTAAAGCGCGTCGATTCTTCGAGAGTAGAGAGCAAATCGACCGGCTTATTGAACTCAGCCAACTCTCCAACCTTTATTGGCAATGCGACAGAAAACAAAAAGCGAACCTCGATATTCTTATCGAAGCAATGCCAGAACAGGTTGAACATCGCTACGTCGACCGTAAACGTGAGCACATGATTAACGACATTGCCCGTGATTACGAACGCATAAGCGAACTTGAGATTGCAATTGCGCTGTTTGAGACGACCACACTCGCCCCAAGTCGAGAGCGTCGTGCTCGCATTTACGACAAGCTAGAACAAAACGATTTATTTAGTGACATTGTCACGGAGATACTCACCCAGCCTATCGATGTCTCTGAGTTTGAGGTAGCACAGAAGCTCGAACAACGCGTTAAACGTAAACAAGGCTTGAAAGTCCCGAGAGCCACCAAGCCAAAATGCAGCGAATACCACATCGAATTGGATCTATCACAGCAACGTGTTGAACTGGCAACCAAAGCACATTTCGAAAGTTTAGGTTGGACCGTTTTCTATTCTGAGAATACCCTACTCAACGGCTTGTTAGGCTTAACTTTGTGGGATGCGATTTTTGCACCAATAGAGGGGGCATTTATTAACGCTTATCAACATCGACCATTGGATTTGTATCACGCCGATTTTGCCGACAAAAGGAAGCAACTTATTGACAATGCACTTGAGCAAGTTCAACAAGGGAAGACGCAGGCGTTGTTTGATACATACCGAGATAAAGTTGGGATCAGTAATCCCTTCGTCAGTTGGGCATACGTGAACGAAGAGCTGATATCCCTAGCTCTTGAACACATCCCTAATGACCTGTTGGTCGAACTGTTTAACGTGCAGTTAAGTGATCTGAAACTCTATCGAAACGGCATGCCGGATTTGATTGCATTTAAAGAAGGGAAATTTGAATGGATAGAGGTGAAAGGCCCAGGCGATAAACTCCAAGATAACCAATGGCGTTGGATCAAGGAGTTCAATCGCCTCAACGTACCGTTCTCAGTCTGTTAAAGATGCAGGATTCAGAGCGTTGTCATTGATTCGAGGTCAAGGAAAACGACGCCGCGTAATAGCCAGCTCTTTCCAAGTTGTTTGACGCAGAGATCGGGGCAATGACACGCTCCCGAAGGGCGAGCTGTCTTGGCTTGTATACTTTGTTGCCGATTCTTGATTTAGAGTGACTAGATCTTTAAATCGTCGCCGCGTCTACAAACCAAGTCATTCTCGCTGAACCTAGCATCTCGAGGTTACTTGGGTATAACAGCACAAGCTTAGAAAAGAGCCAGAATGGTCTTAGTTACTTACTTTGGCGTTCTTCTGCCCTTTCTTCTCTTTCAATTGATCAATCACGTATCTTGGTGCGACTTTCTCTAGTTTGCCCAAGCACTCGTCTGTTTTCGGGTTGTCGTAGCGAACATAAATGTCACAAACCGCATAAAGCTGCTCCGGCGCGCCAGAAATCAAATACGCTTGCTCAAAAGACGTCACCGATTTGTCTAGGTTGTACTCTTCTTGCAATACACCATTGAGGTACCAGAAGTAACTGTTATCTTTCGCCATGTTGGCTGCTTTCTCAATCTCTAAAGCTGCACTCTTCTTGTCATCAAGACGCACAAGCGTTAACGCTTTCGAGTAATGCAAAGATGCGTTGTCAGGATGAAGCTTAATTGCAGAATCCAGCGTCTTTACTGCATCGGCATCGCGTTGCTGCGCTCGGTAGTTGTCCGCCAAGCTTAACCAGATCTGTGAATTCTCCGGCTGATTGATCACCAAAGCTTGATAGATTTTATCCGCTTTATCCCATTCATGATGCCAACGATAGACATCCGCCAATAACAGTTTGGAACCGTTATCTTGCTTGTTCTCTAAATAGCTGATCAGTTCAGCAACCGGGGCTTCAAGCGTTTGCTTTTGCTCGCTGCTCACGTTAGAAAAATCACGCACTAAGTTGGTCGCCGCAGTAATGCGAACCATGGTTTCTTGGTCACTCAATAATGGCTCAATCATGCGCCAACGATGTTCAATCGTATATGGCTCTGCTCCAACAATCGCGGCTTCACGAACCGCAGGGTCTTGGTCTTGAAGGCTGCGTGCAACCGCTACCAGCGCGTTTTGACTTGGGTAGTTCGCCAACTCGTGCAGTGCTTCAATACGCTTTTCAACGGGTTGTTTGATGTCCTGCGCTTGATAAGACAGCTTCGCAACCATTTGCTGTGGCGACATCTGCGCTGAGTTTGCTTTTTGAGCGCTTGTCACGCTCGCTGATGAGACTTGGTCTGGTGCGAGCAAGGTTTCATCTTGTGCAATGACAGATTGGCTTGCGGTGATACCTAAAGCGACAACTAACAGTGTTTTTGAGAATGTCATATCAATCCCCTTAAAATTTGGTTTCGAATACAGGACGCTTCACCGCTTGTTGGCGTAACACTGCATCACTGTATTTGCCATGTGCCACAGGGTTACCCGTTGCACGAAGAATGTATGCCATTGCCTTATCAGCATGAGAGAAGAACTTTTTCCAACCTGCACACAGGTAGTTCAACCCGGGTTCACCGTCTTTGGTGCGGATGAAACGGTTTTTCGGACACTCACCGTGGCAAGCAAATTGGTAATCACACTGTTGGCACTGCTTGGTTAACGAGCGAGTCTTGGCAAAGCCAAACTTTTGCTGATCAGGACCATAGGCCAACTTGTCTAATTTTTCGTGGTGGATGTTGCCAATCCTGTACTCTGGATAAACGTAGTGGTCACAAGCAAAAACATCACCGTTTGGTTCCATTGCCAAGCCTTTGCCACAAATCTCGCCCAGTGTACAAAGTGGGTTTTTGCGCCCCATCCAAGTCTCTACACTCGCTTCAAAGTACTGCACAAACACTTTGCCAATGTCGTGTTGAATCCACTCATCAAAAATCGCGATAAGGAAGTTACCCCACGCCTCGTCTGCCACACACCAAGGCTCTACTACAGAGTCTTTGTGACCAGGAATAAGACGCTTGTCGCCTTGTTTCAGTTGCTCTTGCGGCTGCCATGTTTGAGGTGCGGTAGTACGGAACGTTTTTTGTTCCACGATGGGAATGAACTGCATTTGCGGTGAGCGTACTTCATCACGCAGGAATCGGTATACCTCAAGAGGATTGCGGCTGGTTAGATTGTTTACACAAGTCAGCGTTGCGAACTTCACTTCGTGTTTGTGCAGCAGTTCAACAGCCTTCATCACTTGGTTAAAGGTACCACGACCTGCGCGGTTGGTTCGGTAAGCGTTGTGCATCATTTCTGGGCCGTCGATACTCAAACCGACCAAGAAGTTATTTGCTTTCAGAAATGCACACCAATCGTCGTTGAGCAATGTGCCATTGGTTTGTAGATCGTTAGAAATGACCACGCCTTCAGGCTTGTACTTAGATTGAAACTCAACAATCTTTTTAAAGTAATCCAAGCCCAACATTGTTGGTTCACCACCCTGCCAAGAGAAGATGATTTCCGGCGTGTTCTGCCCTTCAATGTACTGACGAATGTAGGTTTCTAGAGTCTCTTCATCCATCACAGGCGTGCAGCCTTTTTTGTACTCAAGTAAGTCCTGTTTGCTGAGGTAATAGCAGTAAGTGCAATCAATGTTACAAGCCGCCCCAATAGGTTTTGCCATGACATGTAAACGCTTAGAGGCTTTACCGTTGAACTGAGGACCTTGAGTAATGTGCATACGTCACCTTTTTCGTTATGAAATGCAGCTGAGAACGCTCATAAGCGTGCCATTCTCACCTTGATGACCTAATCATAAATCCCATTAATACAAGAGGCTTGTTATACCGTTTATAACCTTTTTTCATAGCGTTTATTGCTAATATTTATCGTGACTTTTTTGGCGAGAAACTATTGATGAAATCATTTAAAAGCAAATCGTTAACCGCACTTTCCATTCTATCATTCAGCGTATTAATGAGTGGTTGTGCAACTCAATCACCGCACCCTATCGCGCTCAACATTGATCAAGACATGGTGTTGGTGGAAGGCGGTTCATTTGTCATGGGATCGGACAGCGACTCCGCCAAGAAGGCAGAAACCCCAGCACGCGAAGTAAAGGTAGACGGCTTCTACATTTCCAAATTCGAGGTCACTCAAGAATTGTTTGAATCTGTCATGGGTTCTTCAATGAGTTACTTCCAAGGTGCAAACATTCCGGTTAATAACTTGAGTTGGCAGCAGGCAAATTACTTCATCGAGAAGTTGAACGAACTCACAGGTGAAAACTACCGCTTGCCGACAGAAGCGGAATGGGAGTTTGCCGCGAAAGGCGGTAAGAAGAGCCAAGGTTTCACTTACGCAGGCTCAAACAACATTGCTGATGTGGCGTGGTATGCCGACAACTCTAAAAACCAAGCTCACCCCGTTGGTCAGAAGCAACCCAATGAACTCGGTCTTTATGACATGACAGGCAACGTTGGTGAATTTGTTATTGATGCTTATGACGACACCTTCTACCGCTTTGGTCCAACCGAAAATCCAAACAACGCTAAAGACGAAAAAGCAGGCTTAGCACACAAATCCGTACGAGGCGGCAGTTTTGCCTATGATTCTGATGAATCAGAGAATTTCCGTCGAGACTTCGCCAGCCAGTCTATAATTATGTCGGACATGGGACTTCGCCTTGCGAAAGATGCTGATTAAGCACGATTACGCATGAGAAACGACGTGACTGCCCCTTTGCGCATTCTTACCAATTAAGACGTCTCTTGGTTAGGGAAAGAGGCTAAACCTACGTTGTTCTCATTTAACCTCAAATGTATACAAACAATACATTCAAACTTAGGTAAATAATAATATGAAGAAACACATCTGTGCCCTTGCAGTCTTATCTGGTTTATCATTCTCAGCGATGGCTTTAGATTGCGATCCAAACTTACTACCTTCTTGGAAAGATGGCGCGAGTAAATCCGCAATTGTTAACTATGTTGATCAATCTACTGATGCTTCGAAAAAAACCTTCATTGCGGAACAAGACCGCATCGCGGTGTTCGACAATGACGGTACGTTATGGTCAGAAAAACCGTTTTACTTCCAACTGGCATATGCGCTAGACGAAGTGAAACTGATGGCAAAAGACCATCCAGAATGGAAGACGCAAGAACCATTTAAATCTGTACTGAATGACGATATTGAAGGCGTCTTCAAAGGCGGTGAAAAAGCACTACTTGAGATCGTCAAGGTCACTCATAGTGATATGACGGTAGAGGAATATCAGCAAAAAGTCGCCGATTGGCTGAAAGTCGCGAAAGATCCACGCTTTGGCAAAGCTTATACCGAACTTACATACAAACCAATGCGCGAAATGGTCACCTACCTGCAAGAGCATGGTTTTAAGACTTACATCGTATCAGGTGGCGGTGTGGACTTTATGCGCGTTTGGGCACCAGAGGTGTACGGTATTCCCGAAGAGCAAATCATTGGCAGCGCGCTAAAATACAAGTACGACTACAACGACGGTAAGCCAACCGTGACCAAGTTAGGTGAAATCCTCACGATTGATGACAAAGCCGGTAAAGTTGAGAACATTCAGCACATCATCGGTAAGAAACCCGTTCTCGCGATTGGTAACTCAGACGGTGACCACGCGATGATGCAATGGGCAACCAGTCAACCAAACTCTATGGCGATGATCGTTCACCATACCGACGAAGAGCGTGAGTGGAAATACGACCGCAAGTCCAGTGTGGGTCATTTAGATAAAGCAATGGATGAAGCCAATCAGCGTGATAACTGGCACCTCATTGACATGAAAAATGAGTGGTGCACGGTGTATTAACCATACCTTTGCAACTGACAAACTCCTCCTTAGTGAGGAGTTTTTTTATTAATTTTCAAACGTTAGTCTTTTCTTCACGAACACTTCACGACTCTTCACACAAAATGCCTCCCATCGAAACGAAGAGGTAAATATATAATGAAAAAAACAGTCCTGACGATTCTCGCAGCAAGCTCATTTTCGGTTGCAGCAGCACCTTACGTGGGTTTGGAATACGGATTCGGCACCACAGATCACGATTTTGAACCATCTTTTCAAGCTGACGGTGTGAATCTGAATCCTGAATTGGAAGACGGTATTTTTGGTGGCTTCATTGGCTACTCTATCAATGATTCTTGGGCTGTAGAACTGGGTTATAACCAATTTGATCTTGATGATGGTCGTTCCAAAAATCTTGGAATTGTCGATATCAAGGGTCAAAAATACCATCATGAAATGGATTGGGACGCTTCAATCAAAGCCAAACAAATTACGTTAGCGCCTGTGTTTAGCTATGCATTAAACGAAAAGTGGACAACAAAAGTTAAAGCAGGTTTGACTTACACTCAGTACGAATCCAAAGCAAGCCAATCAGAAGAACATGAGCTTGTTATGAATGACGACGTCGAAATGAACAACACCTTGTTCCACCGTTCTGAAAAAAATAATGAGCTCGGTGCAATGCTATCTATCGGTGCGGAATACAAAATCTTCCCTCAATTGACCATCAGCGCGAACGCAAAATACCAGCTTGATAGCTACGCAAACACAGCATCAATCAACGTAGGCTCTACTTACTACTTCTAACTTAGGAAGCCATTAGCATGAAAAAACTGATTATTACGACAACATTAGCCCTAATTTCTGGCTCTGCATTGGCTGCCTTCAGCGGTCCTGAAACCGCAGCAATCAGCACTGTAAAAGCGGCGCAAAATGCATCTGATGATAGCTATGTACTGTTGACAGGTAACATCGTTCAAGCACTTGGTAATGAGACTTACCTATTCAAAGACAACACAGGTGAGATTCAAGTCGAGATCGATAACGAAGACTGGATGGGTCAAGACGTATCACCGCAAGATCGCGTTGCCATTCGTGGTGAAGTAGACTCTGAATGGACAAAGACTCAAATCGACGTCGATACGATTCAAAAGCTATAAGCCACACGTTCAAACGAGATCCTTACTCTTGTTAAGTACAAAGCCACCGCATTGGGTGGCTTTTGTGCGTCTCTTAACAAACGCTCAAGCATGGGCAATTAGGCGGTAGGACCAAGCGAATACTTTTAGATCTAACATCAAATCGAATTTTACGGGAGCGATAAGGCTCACCATCAAGATTTAAAGGCAGTGCTTTAGGGAAATCGATCTCCAACCAACTCGCCTGAGTGTGCTTAACAAACTGCCCGGTTTCGGTTGGATTCTGCATTTCATCAATGACCTGAGGTAGGTCATGGGGCAAGAATGGATGCACCAAAGTAATGTCCATTAAGCCATCATCTATCAATGCATTTGGCGCAAGCTCTTGACCTCCTCCCGCAAGGCGACTATTACAAAACGCCCCAACCAAGATCTCCCCTTGATAACTGCCCTGCTCAATTGTGAGGGAGCCATCATAAGGTTTAAAGCCAAGCGCCTTCACTAGACCGGTTAATGTGTAGGCACCACCACCCAGAAAGTTTTTCAGTTCAACTGGTGTTTCAGCGGTAATTTCTGCACCAAAGCCAGCTGCAGCAATGTTCATAAAATAGCGATCATTAGCTTGAACGCAGTCTACCGCAACAGCGTCACCATTGACGGCAAGTTCGATGGCTTCTCGAATCATGGTTGGGATTTTCGTAGCAGTCGCGAAGTCATTCGCCGTACCCATGGGGATAATGGCCAATTCTGGACGAACGTTCGCCTCAATCTGATTCAAAGCTGTTACCGCTTCGTTAACGGTGCCATCGCCACCAGCAACAACAATACGTTTCATTCCTTGATTGACCGCTTCACTCACTAAACGAGTCATGTCTTGTGATTCCCAAGTGACCCGAACTTGCAGATCCACACCTTGTTCTCGCATTCGCATGATCTCACTGCGAAGCTCAGGCGTTCCGGCTTTCTTACCGTTTAGAATGGCTCGTATTGTCTTCATACTGGTCCTTTACTCTTCGATTGCTTTCCCTGCTTGCTTGAGTTGAGCTCTCAACCATTGATGCGCACTTTCATTGTGACGACTAGAATGCCAGATTGCACAAAGGTCATGAACTTTGTCACTAAAAGGAAGCGGGACGGCTTTAATATTATACGTTTTTGAAAAGTGTTTAATGGTCGACAACGGCAGCATACCGATGTATTCACTACCATTAATGACTGGCAGCATTTCCATTGCACCAGATGCGCGATACACGATATTCCTTTGCGCTAGATCTGCAATATCTTCCTCATTCATCAAACTTTTACGCGCATGCCAACGCGAAACCACGACGTGCTCTTCCGCCAAAAATTGTTCTACAGAACAAGAGTCATGAATTCGTGGATGCTCGGCACTGCACACCACCATCAAACGCTCGGAAAACACAGGCTCTACTTTGAGGACAGTACGACCACGCGGTGGCATATCGATAATCAAATCATATCGTTGTAAACGCAGATCGCTTTCGTAATCTTCCGTGAACAAAGGATGCACTTCCAAACCGACACTCGGCGCGTTTTTACGGATTTGGCGCAGGAGCTGCGGCATTAACTCATAACTGGCAACTGAGACGCAGGCGATGGAAAAAATACGATTGGATACTTTAGGATCAAAACTGCTCGAGGCGGATAAGGTAGAAGTAAAGTTTTTCAGCGCAGCGACCATCGCAGGATAAATATCCATAGCAAAACTGGTCGGCTCGACACCCGATGTGCTGCGGTGGAACAGTGGCTCATCATAAATGTCACGCAAACGAGCGAGTGCTTTGCTCACCGCAGGTTGGCTGATATCAAGACGAGCAGCAGCCTTAGACAGGTTCTGCTCTTCATAAATCGCCACGAAAATGGGGATAAGGTTTAAGTCGGTGCTCTTCATTTTGCAAACATAAAACAGGACATGACCTTATTTTAGCTAACAGTATGATAGTTAACGACTCAGAACTCTAGATTTGAGCGTCTATGCATGTTTTCGCGAGTTTTAACCTCGCATTGACGAAGAATATTCTGAAAATCACTCAGGATTTTCCTAGGTAAGGGGTCAAGAATGCACTCGCCTCTTCACCGCATAAGCCAACTTCTACTTCAACGCCACCTTCTTTTAGGATTTCGATACCGCGACCAGCATTACGGGGATCAGGATCAAGCATAGCAACCACTACTTTTCTGATACCACAAGTCACTAAGGTTCTAGCGCAAGCTGGCGTGCGACCCACAAATGAACATGGCTCTAGTGTTACGTACGCGGTGACGTCACTTAGGTCTCCGTTGTATGCGTTTAGGGCTTCCACTTCTGCATGATTACCACCAATCGCTTGTGTGTGCCCTTCTGATACGATTTCACCGTTTTTGACCAGCACACATCCGACAGGCGGGTTTGGCTGACAGGCAGGCAGCGCGTTGCGTGATACTTCCAACGCACGAAGCATAAATTGTTGGTTCATTTGAATTTGATACTCGTTATTCAGAATTTGGGTGATGGATTCTAACGCCAGCATGCTTTCCTCGCTATATAAAAGTGTTTGCAATACTGATACGTCTTATCTCAACAAACGACTCATTGCTAAACCTAATCCCCATAAAAAACGGGGCAAACCGTAGTTGCCCCGTTTGGTTACCCTTCAGACCGCATTCCGAAGTGTTGACTAACGAATTCTCATCGTTAGTTCAACTGCACGAAGCTGAGCCAATGCTTTGTTCAACTCCATGTGTGCCTGTGCAAAGCTGATATCGTCTACATGAGCACGAATGTTTTCTTCCGCAGCTCTACGAGCTTCTTCAGCCCTTGCTTTGTCGATATCTTTACCGTGAAGCGCAGTATCCGCTAATACAGTAACCACATCAGGTTGGACTTCGACCAAACCACCAGAGACATACAGGATCTCTTCAGGCTTGGACAAGTCACCAGTAATACGAGCAACGCCCGGCTTGATTTTACTGATAAGCGGTGAGTGACCCGGACGAATACCTAACTCACCATCCGCACCCGCTACCGCGATAGCATGCGCCGGACCTGAGTAAAGAGTGCCCTCCGCACTTACCACATTCAGTTGAAACGTATTTTGTGAAACCGCTATGGCCATATTGCCTCCCGCGCTTTACAGTTTTTTCGCTTTTTCAAGCACTTCGTCGATGTTGCCGCAGTACATAAATGCCTGCTCTGGGATGTCATCGTACTGACCATCAAGCAGTGCTTTAAAGCCTGCAATGGTGTCTTTTAGTGGAACGAATACACCCGGTTGACCCGTAAACACTTCTGCTACGTGGTAAGGCTGAGTTAGGAAACGTTCGACTTTACGAGCACGAGATACCAAGCGCTTATCTTCTTCAGACAACTCATCCATACCTAGGATGGCAATGATGTCTTTTAGCTCCTTGTAACGTTGCAGCGTTTGCTGAACTTTACGCGCCACATCGTAGTGCTCTTGACCAACCACTTGAGGGTCAAGCTGACGTGATGTCGAATCCAATGGGTCAATCGCTGGGTACAGCCCCAAAGCAGCGATGTTACGAGATAGAACAACGGTCGCATCTAAGTGCGCAAACGTGGTTGCTGGTGAAGGGTCAGTCAAGTCATCCGCTGGTACGTAAACCGCTTGGATAGACGTGATAGAACCATTTTTAGTCGACGTGATACGCTCTTGCAGCACACCCATCTCTTCTGCCAGCGTAGGTTGGTAACCTACTGCAGATGGCATACGACCAAGCAACGCCGATACCTCAGTACCTGCCAATGTGTAACGGTAAATGTTATCCACGAATAACAATACGTCACGACCTTCATCACGGAAACGCTCTGCGATGGTCAAGCCTGTTAGCGCAACACGTAGACGGTTACCCGGTGGCTCGTTCATCTGACCGTAAACCATGGCTACTTTGTCGAGAACACCCGCTTCCTTCATTTCGTAGTAGAAGTCGTTACCCTCACGAGTACGTTCACCTACACCGGTAAATACCGACAAACCTGAGTGAGCTTTAGCAATGTTATTGATAAGCTCCATCATGTTTACCGTCTTACCTACACCCGCACCACCGAACAAACCGATCTTACCGCCCTTCGCGAACGGACAAATCAAGTCGATAACTTTAACGCCCGTTTCCAGTAGCGCAGTGCTGTTAGATTGCTCTTCATAGCTTGGTGCATCACGGTGGATTTCGTAAGACACTTGCTCACCGATTGGACCACATTCATCGATTGGGTGACCCAACACATTCATGATACGACCTAGGGTTTCTTCACCCACAGGTACCGTGATTGGGTTGCCCGTAGATTCCACTTCTAGGCCACGTTTCAGACCATCCGAAGAACCCATTGCGATACAGCGAACCACACCGCCACCCAACTGTTGCTGAACTTCCAGCATCAGTGAGCCGTTGCTACCATCGTTGATTTTCAGTGCGTCGTAAACTTTCGGGCCTTTGCCTTGTTCGAACTCGACGTCGACCACCGCACCGATGACTTTGACGATTTTGCCAATACTCATAATTTAAACCTCAAATTCTCTCTCTAAACCGCTTGTGCGCCGGATACAATTTCACTCAACTCTTGAGTAATCGCCGCTTGACGCGCTTTGTTGTAAACCAGTTGCAGGTCTTCAATCAGTTGCGCTGCGTTATCCGTCGCGGCAGACATTGCCATCATCCGCGCGGCTTGTTCACAAGCGATACTCTCAACCACACCCTGATAAACCAGTGATTCCACATAGCGTTGAATCAGGTGGTTGAGAATGTCTTGAGGAGACTGCTCGTAGAGGTAATCCCAACGAGCCTCTTTATCACGTGAAATGTCTTCTTTAGGGAACGGCAACATCTGCAATACCGTTGGTTTTTGCACCATGGTGTTTACAAACTGGTTGTAAACGAGGAACAAGCGGTCGATTTTGCCTTCGGAGTAGTGCTCCATCATGGCGTTAACCGCACCCAACATATCTTCCAGTTTTGGTGCATCACCAAGCCCAGAAGTCTGTGCCATTACTTTCCCGAGGGACTGGAAAAAGCTGATTGCTTTCGAACCAATGAGCGTCGTATCTACTTCAACTCCCTTCTCTTGCCAGTCCTGCATTTCTGCCAATACTTTTTTGAACAAATTACTGTTCAGGCCACCACACAAACCTCGATCGGATGAGATGATGATGTAAGCCACTCGCTTCACTTCGCGTTCTTGAAGGAAAGGATGGCTGTACTCCAGCGTACCGGACGAGACGTGACCGATAACCTTACGCATGTTCTCCGCGTAAGGACGGGACGCCTGCATGTTCTCCTGCACTTTGCGCATCTTGCTGGCGGCGACCATTTGCATCGCACTCGTAATCTTTTGCGTGCTACTCACGCTAGCAATTTTGGTGCGAATCTCTTTGGTATTTGCCATAACGGACTCCTGTTAGTGGTCCTACGATTGCAGCGCAGTGAACTCTTTCAGCAAGCTGTGTAGCTCACTCTCGATCTCGTCGTTGTAATCACCGGATTGGTTGATCTTGTCCAGTAGCGGCTGCGCGTTTGTACGACCAAATGCCATCAACTCATCTTCAAAGCGAGATATTTGGTTTAACGCCACATCAGTGAGATAACCCTTCTCTGCTGCAAAGATCGCCAGTGCTTGCTCAGCAACGGTCATTGGTGCGTACTGCTTCTGCTTCATGAGTTCCGTTACTTTCTCACCGTGGTCAAGCTGACGACGTGTCGCTTCATCTAGGTCAGAAGAGAACTGAGCAAATGCTGCCAATTCACGGTATTGCGCCAACGCGGTACGAATACCCCCCGACAGCTTCTTGATCACTTTGGTTTGCGCTGCACCACCTACACGAGATACCGAAATACCTGGGTCAACCGCTGGACGTAAGCCTGAGTTGAATAGCTGAGTCTGTAGGAAGATTTGACCATCGGTAATCGAGATTACGTTGGTTGGTACGAATGCTGATACATCACCCGCTTGGGTTTCGATGATTGGCAGTGCGGTTAGAGAACCGGTCTTGCCTTTCACTTCACCGTTAGTGAATCGCTCTACGTATTCTTCATTAACACGTGCTGCACGTTCTAGAAGGCGTGAGTGGAGGTAGAAAACGTCACCCGGGAAGGCTTCACGACCTGGTGGGCGTTTTAGAAGTAGCGAGATTTGACGGTAAGCCACCGCTTGTTTTGATAGATCATCGTATACGATCAACGCATCTTCACCACGGTCACGGAAGTATTCGCCCATGGTACAACCTGCGTATGGCGCTAGGTATTGCAGCGCTGCCGCTTCTGATGCTGACGCAACCACCACAATAGTGTTTTCTAGTGCACCGTGTTCTTCTAGCTTGCGAACCACGTTGGCAATCGTCGATGCTTTTTGACCAATTGCGACGTAAATACATTTAACGCCCAGTTCTTTTTGGTTGATGATGGCATCAATCGCCATCGCGGTTTTACCTGTCTGACGGTCACCGATGATCAACTCACGTTGACCACGACCAATTGGCACCATGGAATCTACCGCTTTGTAACCGGTTTGGATTGGTTGGTCGACAGATTTACGGTCGATAACACCAGGGGCAATGACCTCTACAGGGTCCATACGATCGAATGACACTGCGCCTTTACCATCGATTGGTTGACCTAGCGTGTTCACTACACGACCTAGCAGACCGTTACCGACTGGCACTTCGAGAATACGACCGGTGCCTTTTACTTTCATCCCTTCTGACAAGTCCGCATATGGACCCATCACAACGGCACCGACTGAATGACGCTCTAAGTTCAGTGCCAACGCAAAGCGGTTATCTGGCAGTTCTAGCATCTCGCCTTGCATAACGTCTGCAAGACCGTGAATTGTGATGATGCCGTCACTCACAGAGACGATAGTACCTTCATTTCTCGCTTCACTTTCGAGGTTGAAGTTAACAATTCGCTCTCTGATTAATTCACTGATTTCATTTGAATTTAATTGCATTTCTATACCCCGTTACACATGTAGGTTGGTTGCCAATCGGCTTAGGTTGGTGAGGACACTGCCGTCATACACGGTCTGCCCTGCTGTGATCACCACACCACCTACAAGGGATGGATCCAGTTGTGTTTCTAGTGTGATGGCTTTACCGTACTTTTCGGTTAACGCTTGTTTAAGCCTTGCCATCTGTTCCTCATCCAGAGGTTCTGAAACACGCACTGTTACTGTCATGGTTCGTTCGTAATCCGCTTTCATCTCTTGGAACTGAACGTTTACTTCACTGAGCGCTTTTAGACGCTTGTTCTCTTCCATAATGCGAAGAAAATTCTCGAAGTTTTGATTCAACCATTCACCACCAGCATGAAGAATCAGATCCAACAATGGTTGTTCAGAACCGTCTTCATCAAGGTCATTCAAGACCAGAAGCGTGTTAGGTTGTTCCAAGACCACTTGGGTAATCGCAAACATTTGTTGCCAATCGTCCAAGCATTCTGCATCGCGTGCGTAATCAAACGCCGCTTTTGCGTAGGGTTGAGCTACCACTGTCAATTCGGACATGTGCCCTCCTACATTTCGTTGATGAAGCGGTTCACCAAGTCGCGGTTAGCCGAGCTATCCAGATTGCGATTAATCAGCTTGCTGGCACTTTCAATCACCAGATCCGCCATTTCATCTTTCAGCTCTTGGCGAACTTTGCTGCGTTCGCTTTCCACTTCTGCTTTGCCTTCTGCGACAATGCGCGCTTTCTCTTGATTTGCCAGATCAACCGCTTCCGCAACCATCTGTTCTTGACGTTGCTTACCTTGGTTGATGATAGCTTGAGCTTTTGAGCGAGCTTCTGTCAGCAGCGCTTCACCGTTCGCTTTTGCCAGTTCTAACTCTTGTGCTGCTTTTTCTGTTTGCTCAAGACCTTGGGCAATTTCAGCACGACGCTCATCAAGCAGTTTTACAAGTGGTGGCCAGACATATTTCATGCACAGCCAAACGAAAATCACGAAGGAGATCGCCTGACCAAACATTGAGGCATTTAAGTTCATAGCACCCTCTCTTCTATAACGTTATGAAAATTATTAATTCGAATTACGCTACAGCGAAGATGATGTACAAGCCGATACCAACACCGATCATTGGCACCGCGTCCACAAGACCCATCATGATGAAGAATTGAGTACGAAGCATTGGGGTCAAATCAGGTTGACGAGCCACACCTTCAAGGTATTTACCTGCAAGGTTACCGATACCTGCTGCGGCACCCGCTGCACCAAGACCGATCAGTAGTGCACCCGCCACGTAAAGAACTGCGCTAACGATATCCATAACAACTCCTAGAATTGAATTTTTTAATTAATAAACAAGATTTTTGAAATTAATGCTCTTCAACAGCCATGCCGAGATAAACCACGGTCAGTACCATAAAAATAAATGCTTGAAGAACAACAATAAGAATGTGGAACAGTGCCCAAGGAACACTTAGTGCCCATTGCATCCACCATGGCATTAATGCAATTAGAATGAAGATCATTTCACCTGCATACATATTGCCAAATAATCGAAGACCTAAAGATATTGGTTTAGAAATTAACGTCACCAATTCAAGAACTAAGTTCACTGGATATAACAACGGATGTGAAAATGGTTGAGTAGTTAACTCTTTAATAAAACCTTTCACGCCTTTGTTTTTAAACGTATAACCTAACACCAAAATAAATACGCCTAATGCCATCGACATCGTAATATTGACGTCAGCGGATGGTAAGTCACGGAAGTGTTCAACCCCTACAGCACGAGTAAGTGCAGGAATTAAATCAATCGGTAACAAATCCACGGCATTCATTAATAACACCCAAACAAATATTGTCAGTGCCAAAGGACCAATTAACTTGTCCTTCGCTTGAAATATTTCTTTTACGATGTCATCGACGAACTCAAATATTATCTCGATCAAACACTGGAATCGTCCTGGTACTCCTTTCGTTCCTTTCGTCACCGCATAACGGAATGAAAGGATGAAAACGAGCCCCGTCAACCAGACCATGATCATGGAATCAAGGTTAATTCCAAACCAACCGTCGCCGGCGGTGAGAAAGGTCAAGTGGTGCTCAATATATTCATGAGCGGACTGGACAGTCTCCATTTATGCCTTCCTTTCGAAGCGGTCTCTGAACAGCGGCGTTAAGAAGTGACCAAACATCGTCACACAAAAGCCTATCAGGACCACGATGTTGCGAAGAGCCATAAATCGAAACGTCAAAACAAACATCACTATGGTGTAAATGACTTTGATATTTCGACTCAGATGCATGAGGTCACGCAAACTCTCTTCTGGTTTCACCCTAGATTTAATGGACGCGAATACCATGCCAAACAGAGATGGAAGAATCGCAATCAGTACCCCAGTGATTGCTGATTCAGCGCTTAGAGTCCCGCTTCGCATGTACTCATACGCGATGAATACCAGACCCAAAGCTGCTTGAGCAATCAGAATCCTCTTGCCTGCCACCAATATTGGGTCGTCGTGAATATTAGCTTCCATAAATCACCCTTTAAAATAATATCGAATTAAAACTTCTGATAATTAAACTTCACAAAATAAAGCTGCCTAGTGACGACGAATTATATTAAGATAAATTTAATACACAGAATTAAATTTAATCTGATAATTATTATTCACATATTTAAAAATCAAAACGGAATCACTCCGTATTTCCGTTTCCCCAGAAATATACACCGATAATTTTAATAATCTAAATCGAAAAACTTGCAAATTATCATTCCATTTTTGAAGTGTTATTTTATTTGAACAAATCAAAAATGAAATATACATTGAATAAGCCGTCTTTATCAGGGTTAAGACGAAAAGCTTGTCACATGGAAGTGACACTCCATCACGAAAGGAATTAATGTGATTTATTGGTTATATAATCTTAAATATACTATTTTTAATATATAGCCGATTAATAAACCTGTTTAATATAAATATAAAATAGATCAAAAGCAGAACGTCGAAGTGACAAGAATTAAATATATGTAGAATATATTATTTTGTCACGCTCATTGTAGCACGCAAAAATAACAACATGACGTTTATTAAAGGATATAAAAAAGGACGCTTTACTAGCGTCCTTTTCGTTTTTATTTCTTATTGCTTGCCTGCTTATCGAGTTGTGGCAAGGCTTTAGGTATCACCCACTTGAAGCGTTTTGGCTTCAACGCTTGTATCCCTTTCCAAAGAGCATTCATCAAGCTTGCGTCCTCCTGCCCCTCTTGTAGGCGCTGTGAACGCTTCTGCCAAACGTCAGAGTCACTGGCTTTACTCATTTCAAGACCACCTGTGTTGCTTCTCAGCTGCTTATACAAGCTTGCTCGAACATCACCCCATCGGTTTGCTTTCACCATTCGTCTGAACACCAACCAAGGAGGCGTAGGACGAGAACGATAATAACGGTGAATGCTCAAGACGGCGATAACGAGAACAAATAGCGTCACTGCGCAGCCAATCAACCAGCCAGAATAAGCTCGAACAAAGGATTTGAATGTATGCTTGGCTTTGAAGGTCTTACCCTCAATCACCACCGTTTCCAGCTGTTTACTCTGGCTATTCCACCATTGGAACGTATGCTCAGGCAAGGTGAACTCACCACCCTGTTGGATCACATACACGCTTTCTTCGATGCGACTCGATTGGTAATCGCCACGTGTTTGCTTATCATCTAAGCGGTTTGGTTGAGGGTAGGCTTGATAACTGGCAGTAGAATCATTGGATAACAAGTCTGGAAGCAACACTGACAAACTGTCTTGTGCATTGATTGTTATGGTGCGAGTGATTGCATCGCCGACTTTCAGATCATCGTTAGACGTTGTCCATTTCTGATCCACACTCACCTTAGTCGCAGTAAACCATTCAGACTCATCACTGAGCAATCCAGAAGGCATAGACGCTTCAAACTTAATTGGCTGCGTATAAAGCGTACCAGCGACTTTCGAACCATCAGGCGCAGAGAGTTGCACTCCAACGGCGACCGGTGGAATCACAAACTGACCCGAGGCTTGCGGATACAAAGTTATTTCCCAACGCTGACGAGACCAAGTCTGTCCCCCTTTGCGCTCGGTATAGTTGGTTGCTAATTGGTTACGCTGCTTTGCAATCACGTTAGGGATTTCTACGCTGCCAATGCGTGTACCACCTGTGAACCAACGAGGCGTTGCGACTTCGATGTACAAAATCACCTGCTCATTCACACTGAACTTAGGTGCTTCTTTCGTATCTGCCCCTGCTCCCTGCTTGCCAACCCATGCTAACAATTCAACATTTTCGCTGCGCTGCAAGTCTTGAATGTCTTGTGCGTTCGCCAAACCAGTAAAAAACAAAGTAAACACCATCAAGATAGTGCTTAGACGCCCAACAATAGAGTCAGCGCCAAGCTTGAATACATTCATCATTGTGCTTGCTCCTCTTCTTGTTGTCGTTGCGGTCGTGGCTTCGGCTCCGTTTTCACGGGCTCACGCAGTTGAATTTGGAACTTAGCACGCAAGAAGTACTTGGGATCAGCCTCTACGCGTTTTAACCACTTATCCGCCAGTTCTTGGCTGCCAAGAATTTCGTTCGCATTGAGTTTCTCTTTCAGCATTAACTCAGCAGCGGTTTTTTCGTCTGCCCCATCTGCCGTTTGCGGGTTGTCACCCAGTTCAAACGACTCTTCGGGTCCATCTGTTGTCCCCGCTTGGCTTTCACTGGTGCGGTTTATCTCTTCGACAATACCACCAATGACTTTTAGGTTGTGCTCGACGTCTGGTCGCAATTGATCGCTCAAGGTGTCTTTGTCTGCCAGTGTTTGCAATAAATTACGCGCTGCCAAATACTCACGTTGACGCGCCAACGCACTCGCAGCGTTGTACAAGCCATAGTCTTTTACCGCATCTGATGGATTGTTTTGCATCTCCAAGAAAGCCGTATGAGCCAGTTTGTATTCGCCTGCGTAGTAATAAGCCGTCCCTTTTCGCAACGGATCCGTAAAGTGCTTTGCTGCCTCAAGGTATTCGTTTTTGTTGAACAGCCGCTGCCCTTGTTGGTTTGGCGTGAGCCATAAATCCCACCACCATTGAGACGCTTTATCCCAGACGGTTACTTCTTGCACCACTTCAAGCTTATCCGCTTTGAGCGAGACGGTTTCCGCCATGACTTTTGGCGTCATAAACAAAGACGTTGACACCATCGCGACAACACACCATTGCACTAACCACCCTTTGCGGAACCAAAGCATCATGATGAGCGCAATTGGGAACAACAGTTGATAACCCATGTCTTTCCAAGGCATTGAGGATTCACCATTGAGTTGCATGTTTCGTTCAACAAAACGATTCAGCTTATCTATGTCACTATTGTCTACCGTCACTTCCACAAGGCGTCCACCAGTCGCGCTGGCAAGATTATTTAACGAGCCCAAATCGACCGGGTTGTTAGAAACAATGCCCGAGTTTCCCGCTGCCAAGATAAGCAATTGATAAGGCTTGTCGGCAAAGTAATTTTTGTAAGCGGTAATAGTTGCAGGATTAACCCCATCCGTGACCAACAGAACCGTCGAACCCGGTTGGTCTTGTAATTGTTGGTCAATCAAAGGCAGCGCCGTTTCAGCAAGTTTACCTTCAACCGGCATGATTTCTGGTGTTATCGCAGCAAGAAACGGTTCGAATACTTTACTGTCCTGCGTCACAGGCATCGCAACATGAGCAGACCCCGCATACACAACTAGCCCAGTACTGCCTCCTTTTCTTGCTGCCAATAGGTCGCGGATCTTTTGCTTAGAGCGCTCCAAACGGCTTGGCGGAAGGTCTTTTTGCAACATCGAATCGTTGTTATCCAACACCACCAACATGGAGGCTTTATCCTCTCCAAATGGAGAAGCTTGGCGCTCCCACGAAGGGCCGGCACAGATGACGATGGCAATCGCCACTATCACCATAAGTAGCTTGAGCGGCAGTTGCTTTCGCCAACCATAGTCACCAATCGTTAAGGCTTTACGTAAGTGTTCTGGAAGAATGTCTTTCCAGCTAGGTTTGGCTTCTTCTCGCCACCTCAACCAAAGCAAAAGAAACATTGGGATGAACGCCAATAGCCACATTGGACGAATGAAATGGAACTGTGTGAAGAACTGTTCTAGTCCCATGCTAGAGAAAGGAGAATCAAACATGGCGATCTCCTTTTCCGTTTTCTGCTTGCGTGGAAGCTCCACTAGTCACTGATAGTCGACGACGCTTAAATGTCGCTAACGTGAACGCGGTCAAGTACATCACAACGACTAAAGCCATTAAATAATGATGCAAGCTTTGCTTGGGGCGATACGTGGTACTTTCATAAAGCTGGGGCTCTAACTTACCAATCTCATCATAGGCTTTAGCAAGTTCGTCACGGTTGAGCGCTTCAAACGCCTCACCACCGGACTCCTTCGCAATACGTTTGATCGTATTCATATCTAGCGCAGTTTCACCCACGGTTTGTGGATCACCCATGGCAATCACGTGGATACGTACATCTTTGGCTTTTGCTACTTTCGCCGCATCAATAGGCTCAACGAAGCTTCCAGTGTCATTACCGTCCGTTAGAACAATGGCGACTTTCTCTTTGTTCTCTTCTACGTCGGTACGCGACTTTTCGCTTTGCTCAAACACCTTAATCGCTAAACCAATTGCATCACCTAAGTGAGTGCTTTTCCCTGCCATCGCTACATCCGTTTGGTTAAGCAGCTCTAACCACACTTTTTGATCAGGGGTGAATGGAGTTTGGACAAATGCTGCGTCGCCAAACAAAATCAGACCTAAACGGTCGCCTTTGCGCGTTTTGGCAAAGTCACTCAACACTTCTTTAGCGGCGTCAAGGCGAGTGATCTTTTCTCCGGTTTGGGATGTAAAGTCTTGCTCTGCCATTGAGCCAGACAAATCGACCACAACCATGACATCACGCCCTAAGCTTTCACGCACCTGTGGCTCGCCAAGTACTGTCGGTTTTGCCATTGCGGTTACGACTAAAAGCCAAGAAATAATCAGCGTCGCACGCTGCCACCAGCTCGGAGTCAGTTGGCTTGCGCCTTCTGATGGCGTTTCGCCAATGGCGTCCACAAGCTGACTAAAAAACGGCACTTTGATGGCCATTTGTTTGGTGCGGTAAGCTGGAACGAGGAAATACACCACCAAAGGCAGTGGCAAGATGATGAAACAAAGCGGATGCTCAAACTCAAAACTGCTCACGCCCAGCCATGAAGCAAGAAGATCACCCATGGCGACCTCCTTTTAACGCCCGCGCTTTGTAGGCAAGCGTGCGCTTCTCAATAGTGTGAGCGTTCTCGTTGTGCTCTTTCACCCACTTAGTGGCGCGTTCAAGAAGTTGTAAACACTCTGTTTTTTCCAGTTCAACACTTGGGTCAACGATACTTTGCAGCCATCGCTTCGAGACTTCGTCATCAAACATTTTATGCTTAGGATTAAGCTCATCTAACTTGCGCAGGAACGCGGTGTCAAACAAGCGAGCATGACGGCTATCGAGATGAATCAATACAATTTTCAAAATCGAGAACAGGGCTTTGGGCATACTCGCGTCATCTGGATTCAAACGAGAAATGGCTTCAATAGCTTCTTTACGGTAGCGGTTATCCCACCAATGGTGCAGCAGTCGGTAACCCAGATACATAAGTACAATCGCACCAATGACGGCAAGGATCTTCCAACCAATGGTTTGTGGTACCCAGCTTACGCTTTCTGGCACCGCAACGTCATGCAGCTCACGCAGAATATACGAGCTTGGAGGCGTGTGTAAGTCTGTCATTTATCGACCTCCAACGAGTTTTTGGAATTGAGTAATGTGGTCACCTGATGTATCGATTTCGATATGAGGCAGCTTTTTCATCGCCATTAGTTGCGCCAGTGATTGACGTTTTAACTGCGCTTTCTCAACCAAACTGGCACTGGCGGCGTCGACTTTGGCTTTGCTGTCTAAGTTGAGCTGGTAACGACCGTCACCAATCACCCATTTCACTTTTGCCAAATCTTGAGGAAGCGACTGCTCTAAAGGGTCGCTCACCATCACCGCGAGAACATCGTTGTGCTGTTGAAGCTGCTTAAGGTGATCTAGGTGGTGCTCTTCGCAATCACGCCAATCACTAATAAAAATCAATGTGGATTGTTTTAGTTTCATGCGTTTGATGAGCTCTATCCATTTACTGAACGTCACGTTATCTGCATCAATCGAGTCCACATTTAAGCGCTGGTTAACTTGAGAGAGTCGTTTCAGTTGTGCAAGCAGATCGTTTTGTGAACGCTGGGCTTTGCTGTGATATAGAGCGGAGTCAGAAGCGATAACAAATCCCACTCGATCACCGTCTTTTAATACTCGCCAACCACACATAGCCGCGACTTCAGCAGCGACCACGGATTTCATGACCTCGGTAGAGGCGAAAAACATCGCACTGCGCTGATCAACGCAAACAATCACATTGCGGTCTTTTTCTTCGGTGTAACTGCGCACATGGGGCTTGCCTGTGCGCATGGTGACTTTCCAATCTAGGTTTCGGATGTCGTCCCCTAGCTGGTAATGACGCAGCTCTTCGAAGTTCAGACCACGCCCACGGAATAATGAGTTGTGCCGCCCAGAAAGCACACTGCCCGCTTTTAAGTGGGGCAGCAGGCTGAAGGATTCGGCTTGTGCTTGTAAACGCACTAAGCGAGCGTAATCACAATACAATCGAGGATCGAGCCCTTGGGATTGAGGAGCAAGCGTTGGCTTTGCCATAGTCCCTCCTGCTTATCCGATTTCTACACAATCAAGCAGCTCTTGCACCACTCGCTGGTGATCAACACCATCGGCAAGTGCATCGTAAGAAAGTGAGAATCGGTGTCCAAGTACCGATGGCACCATCGCACGTACGTCATCAGGCGTTACATAGTCACGCCCTTGTAGCCACGCGTAAGCACGAGCACATTTGTCCAACGAAATTGATGCGCGAGGACTTGAGCCGATTTCGATCCATTTTTGTAGCTGGGAATCGGCGTAACGCTCTGGTTTACGTGTCGCCATCACAAGCGCCACAATGTAGTTCTCAACCAAATCGGAAACCGCAACGTTTGGCAGTTGACGTCGCGCTTCAATCACAAGCTCTGGCTCAATGTGTTTTGGCGTCACTAATTCACTACTGGTTTCTGAACCCAGCTCTTCACTGCGCACTAAACGAATAATGTCACGCTCAGCTTCATCTTCTGGATAGTCGACGGTCACTTTCATGATAAAGCGATCCATCTGCGCTTCTGGCAATGGGTAAGTGCCCTCTTGTTCAACTGGGTTTTGCGTCGCAAGCACCATAAACAACTCTGGCAAGACGTGCGTCTTATCACCCACTGTAATCGTACCTTCTGCCATCGCTTCTAGCAGTGCAGCTTGTACTTTTGCTGGCGCACGGTTTACCTCGTCCGCCAATACGATGCTGTTAAAGATTGGACCTGGTTGGAAGTGGAGTTGAGGCTTGCCATCTAGTTCTTGGTACACTTCGGTACCTGTAACGTCTGAAGGTAACAAGTCGGGGGTAAACTGAATACGACCAAAGCTGGTATTAAGTAGATTGGCAAGCGATTTCACCGAGCGCGTTTTTGCCGTCCCCGGTAAACCCTCCAAAAGTACGTGACCATTGGTCAGTAACCCTATCACCAAAGCCTGAACCACATGGCTTTGTCCAATCACACTTTTTTCAGTTTGTTCGATTAATTCATTAATGGCTTGTTGTGCGTGGTTCATAGTCTACCTATTGAGTTTACGGGAGCCTGAGCGTTAAAAGTTGAGTATAAGACTGAAAGTAATAACTAAAGGTTATATTCGCTATATTCACTTGAGTTGTAAGACTTTATTAACGTAGATATACCAACCAAAATTGGCAGCGAATGGTCAAAGAACATTTTTATTCCTGGACACAAGTAGTTTAGACCAGCCTCACCATTCGGCGCGGTAAGTAGCCGATTTTTTGGGCATTCTCCCCAGCAATATTTCAAATACGGGCAATCGAGGCAGTATTGCGGCAAAGAAGACTTTTTCGCCATGCCAAAGCTGTATTGACGAGTTGAGATAGCAATTTCATTGAGAGAGCGGTCATGAATGTTTGCCAGTTGATATTCCGGATAAACGTAATGATCACAACTAAACACATCCCCATTGTGTTCAATCGCTAGACCTTTGCCGCAGAACTCTGCGCTAACACATAACTGCGAAGGCATCCCCATCACTTGCGCGACGGCGGTTTCGAAAAGGTTGACCAAGACTCTGCCAAGATCGTTGTTCACCCATTCTTCAAATACAGCAATCAGAAACTCGCCCCACTCTTCTGCATCGACCGACCAATCCGTAACGACCGACATCAAATGCCCCGGCTTTGCTAATTCGCTGCCAAGTTTTGGAGACATGTTTTCTTTCCAGAAATGGGGAGCGGTTTGAGTGAAAGATCGAGGTTCAACACAAGGTGTGAATTGGATATAAGTGACACGGAGTTCTTGAGTAAGAAAGCGATACACTTCGAGCGGATATTTGGCGTTAAAGCGGTTTACTGTCACCAAAGCGTTGAATGACACATTATGACGCTTCATCAAATCAACGGCTTGCATGACGCGTTGAAAGGTCGGCTTTCCACTTCGGGTTTTACGGTATTTATCGTGGATAAACTCAGGACCATCTATCGATAGACCAACCAGAAACCCATGGTCATGCAGAAACTGACACCAAGCCTCGTTCAATAAAAGACCATTGGTTTGAAGGTCGTTTTCGATACGAACGCCGTGTTTAGCGTATTTGTTCTGCAGTTCGACAATCTTCTTATAGTAATCCAAACCTAATAATGTTGGCTCACCACCCTGCCAAGAAAACACAATCTCGTCACCGTCTTGGCTTTCGATATAGCTCTTTATGAATGCCTCAAGTGTTGCATCATCCATTTTTGGTTGAGTGCCTTGATTGAGTAATTCATCTTTGTGCAGATAAAAACAGTACTGACAATCGATGTTGCATTTTGCTCCGCCCGGTTTCGCCATCACGTGAAAACGTCGTTCGACTTTATCACTATTAGATGCAAATGCCGTTTTGAGAGGAGTTAATGCCATTTGAGTGGTATGAATGTGAGTTTGTTTTTTCATAAAGAACGATCTCGAAAGCAGAAGAAAGTCAGCGCCCAAGTTGGGCGCTGTATTTAAGGACAATAACTAGAGTCTATCGACCTATGGAAAAAACGTTATTTCGGAACAAACGAACCCGGAGCCATACGCGGCGGGTATTCTTTGAAAGTATCCATGACCTCTTTCACTTTCTCGATGGCAGGCATCATCAAAAACGAACGTTCGTACATCCAACGGTCGTAACCCATACCAGTATCGCCACGCTCAAATGGGTCGATACTCAAATCATAAATTTGTGGTACGCGGAGTTTGGTGAATGGTTTCTTCCAGATATCCAAGCCCGTTTCATTTTCTTGGATCATGAAGTGATATTTGTACTTACCGTAGCGCAGAGCCAACAAATCTCCGTCGTCGCTCCAGTAGACAAACTCGTTACGAGCAGACTTGTCCGTTTTCCCCGTTAGATATGGCAGCTGATTGTAGCCATCTAAATGGACGTTGTAATTCATATCGCCCACTTTCTTACCCTTGAGTAGCTCCTCTTTGACGTTACTATTGCCCGCCGCAGCTACTAAGGTTGGTAGGAAATCTTCCAGAGACACAATGCCATTAAGCGTTGTGCCAGCTTGGATATGACCTGGCCATTTGATCAATGCAGGAACGCGGAAACCGCCTTCCCAGCCCGTGTTTTTCTCGCTGCGGAATGGCGTCATACCTGCGTCCGGCCATAAGTTGATCATTGGACCATTATCTGTGGTGTAAACAATGATGGTGTTGTCGTCGACACCAAGCTCTTTAACCTTATTGAGCAAGTGACCAATCTGATCGTCATGTTGCTTCACACCATCGGCGTAGAAGCCAGCGCCAGTTTTGCCTTTGTATTCATCAGGAACGTGCGTGAAGTTGTGCATGCGCGTGGTGTTAAACCACGTAAAGAATGGTTTGTCAGCTTTGACTTGTTTCTCGATAAACTTCTCTGCTTCATCTAAGAACTCATCATCGACTGTTTCCATACGTTTGCGGGTCAATGGACCTGTATCTTCAATCTTGCCATCCGCATAAGAATGGATCACTCCACGAGGACCGAACTTCTTCTTAAATTCAGGATCTTGTGGGTAGTCTACGTTCTCCGGCTCTTCTTCTGCATTTAAGTGGTAAAGGTTACCAAAGAACTCGTCAAAACCGTGGTTGGTTGGCAAGTGTTCGTCACGGTCACCTAGATGGTTCTTACCAAATTGACCCGTTGCGTAACCAAGGTCACGTAACAATGTCGCTATAGTTGGATCTTTCTCAGAAATCCCCTCTTTCGCTCCCGGCAAACCAACTTTAGACAAGCCAGTACGCTTTGGCATTTGTCCCGTAATGAACGCCGAACGACCTGCGGTTGAGCTTTGCTGAGCGTAGAAGTTCGTAAACTTAGCGCCATCTCTAGCAATACTATCAATGTTTGGAGTGCTGTAAGCCAGCATACCGCCGTTGTAAGCACTTAAGTTCCAGTAACCGACGTCATCACCAAAGATAACGAGAATGTTGGGTTGTTCTGCTGAATAAGCGGTCGCTGATACCGCTCCAATCGCAAGAGTGCAAGCGTTTAATACCAACTTCTTGCCGCGTTTTTTATCGTGGTTTGCCATAAAAGAGCTCCATAAATCCGTTGCTGCTAATCTTGGGGAGAAATCAGATGCCAAGATTTGATTAAGATAAAACTTGTAATTTGACGGATAAATAGAGTTCAGATACGTTAATACATAAATTCAGTTTATGGATAAGAAGATGGACTTAAACTTGATTCAGACTTTTTTGGTTGTCGCTGAGTACCAGTCATACACCAAAGCAGCAGACCATTTAGGAGTTACACAGCCTGCTGTTAGCGCCTCAATAAAGCGACTAGAGCAAGTAGTAGGCAAGCAGCTGTTTGTGAAACAAGGTCGTGGTATTGCACCAACCTCGACTGCCTATCAATTGATGCCGCAGTTTCGCCAAGCCGTAAGTATTGTCGACAACGCCATTTCTGAACGTACCTCTTTTCAAGTTTGCTGCTCCGAAACCTTGCTCCATAGCTTAAATCCGATTGAGAACGTGGTATTCCACGAATCTCCACCGGAAAAATACTTACTTTTTGAACAGATTCGCCAACAGAAAATGGACTTGGTGATTGATACTATCATCACTAAGGACTCCTCATTCGTGATAGAAACGGCTTACGACGAGCCCGCCATGGTGATCTGTCGCCAAAGCCACCCTAGAATTCAAGGTTCGCTCAGCAAAGAAGCCTTCTATCATGAGAATCACTGCATGTTTTCAGGAAAATGGAATAACACGTCCGGTTTTGAACAGTTGGCAAAAGAGCCGATTCAGGAGCGAAATGTCGAGATCGTGACGTCATCATTAGCAGGTATGGCAATGTATGTAGCACAACGTGATTGCCTCGGTGTCGTGTCACGCTCGTTTGCGATGAAATGGAGTAAAGCACTTAAATTACAAGTGCTTGATTGTCCAATAGAAATAGAGCGTATTCCTTATAAATTTGTCTACCATAAGCGCGACGAGCACAACCCTGCCCATCAACGCTTAAGAGAACAAATTCAACATCAGTTGGAGTCTACCAATCCAGCACCTATTGATTTATAGAGGCTCTCAAGCGTTGAACAACCTCCGCTGGAGCCACTTCTGCAAGCTGCTTAACACATTGTTCAAAAGCAAAAGCTACGGCCCCTTGTTTATAGTTGCGCGCTAACACTTCACACTCGGCGTACAAATGCTGCGGATTTCCACCCACTTGGTAGGCTGTGCTCAGTGCTTTGCTTGCCGCGAGTATGTCACTCTTCTCTAGGGCCAAGCCATACACATACCAATACTGCGGGTTGTGTTCTGCCGTTTCAGCCGCTTGTTTCAAATATTGGTTTGCCTTAACGCCATCTCCAACACGAAGCCATGCCAAACCAGCGCTGTAAGGCAAAGCACTCGATTTAGGTTGCGCTTCAATCCCTGCCATCAAGGTTTCTAGTGCTCTTCTATCGTTACCTTGTGTACGGTACAAATCCGCTAAGTTGGCGTAGCTGTTTTCAAAGTAAGGCTCTATTTCAATGGCTTTTTGATAAGACGCAATGGCTTTACCTGTTTCTCCAAGATCTCGATAGACATTTGCTAGGTTGGTTCGTCCAAAACCTCGATCCGCATTGAAACGCTGGATTGCCATGTAGTCTTCCAACGGCTGTTTGATCTTGTCGCGTTGCAGCGGATTCATTTCTGGATAATGACGAACCAAAGCAGCCGCGGCTTCAGCGCGAACGGACAATACTGGGTCAGTTAGTAATGGTTCGAGAATTTGCCAACGATCGCTAAATTCATAACCAGAAGAACCAGCAACGGCACCCAAACGGATCATATCGCTTTCATGTTTTACTGCCCTCGCTAATGAAACCAAAGTGTTCTGTCCGGCATTGCCACCCATACGTTCTAAAGCAGACGCACGAATAATATCGCTTAACGATGCGTCTTGAGCCGAATATGCTAATGCATCAGGCGCACCACGATGACCAATAGAATCCGCGTAAAATGCGACCGCGAAGTGTTGTTGATTTCGGTATTTTGAATTCGGGAACCATTCGCCTATTTTCTTATCTGCCCACTGATTGGTTTCGTCTTCATGACAAGACGTACAGACGTTTGGCGTATTAATATGCATACTCAAATCTGGGCGCGGCACATGCCAACTGTGATCACGACGCGGGTCCACTTGCATGTAAGTCGTTTCTGGCATGTGACAAGTTGTGCATTGCGATGCCTCAGTATTTGCCTCATGGAAAGTGTGATTTTCCGGCATGTAGTCAGACGCAATATGGCACTGAGCACAAACCGCTTCTTCTGGGATCTTCAACTCTGCGGTATGCGGATCATGGCAGTTAGTACAAGTAACGCCTTTTTCTGCCATGGCAGATTGCAAAAATGAACCGTAAACGTAATCTTCGTCATAGATTTGACCATCGTGATGATAGAGCTCTGGTGTGATTAAGCTAAGACGATATTTATCTAGGAAGGAACCTTTTACGTGATCTTCAGTTTCGTTGAGCTGCGTACGACGACTATGGCACTGCGCGCACGTTTGAACTTGGTGCGTCATCGCTATTTCTTTTGGCTGGAGCGTACTGTGCCCTTCTTCGTAGACCCATTCTTTTACAGCCAGACCTAAATCTCGGTCAAAACCGTAGTGATTCGCTGAGACGATGGTATTTCCAGATTTTTCCGCTTGTTTGGCAAGCTCTACATGTTCGCTGGCAGGGCCATGGCACGCTTCACAACCCACATTGATCTCAGACCACGTGGTTGAATACGTATTGGTTTTGGCGTCGTAGTTCTTTTCTAGATTCGTTGAGTGGCAATCGGCACACATGAAGTTCCAATTTTGCCCCGTATTCGTCCAGTAGAATTCATCTTTTGGCGTGGTATCTGGATATAGGTGAAACCAGCGCTGACCACCTTGTTGCTTGGTTCTCGAATCCCATGCAAAAGGAATGAGCTGAACTCGTCCATCTTCAAACTCCACCATGTATTGTTGAAGCGGTTCCCATGCAAAGGTGTAGCTAATTTTGTAGTCGTGCCACTCTCCGTCTGGACCTTGGATATTGACCCAATACTCGTCCCCTTTTCGATAAAAACGGTTTGGCTTTCCTTCGAATGTAAACGTGTGCTCGTTAAAGTCACCCAATACGGACTGTGCATCAGCATGCCTCATCGCCATATCATGATGAGATCCTTGCCACGCTTTGGTTTCTTTTTGGTGACAATCTACGCAAGCTTCACTGCCTACGTAAGTTAGCGTTGATGATTCGGTTGATTGCGGTGTTTCCTGCGCAAACAGAGAAAAACTGACGAGCGCTGCAAGACCAGTTAAGGTCTGCTTCCAACTTGCCCACTGAGTCATAACTGTCCTTGTGTGATTCTTTTTATTCTCTGATCAAAGATAGAAGTGTTTTTTCTTTTTAGACAAGCAATTACATAGGTTTTAAGAAAAACTCAAACGAGGCGCAAAAAAAGAGGCTCCGAAGAGCCCCACATTTGGTTGCAATCAATCTATTTATTGTGACTTTCTTGCAGTTTCTCCATCACCTGATCAAGTGAGAAGCTCGCAGCTTTCTGCCTTGGAGGGAATTCTTGGAATGTTTCTAAGAACTTGCCCACATAAGCCTGTGCAGGAACAAGCATGTACGCATGGTCGATCAACCAATCGTAATACGTGTTCGACGTAATATCTGCGACTTCGTATGGGTCCATGCGTAGATTGAAGATCTTAGGCACACGCAACGGTGTAAACGGTTCAGCCCAAATTTGCAACGTACCTTTCGCGCGCTGCTCTAGGAATACGATCTTCCAGTTGCGGAAACGCAGTGAGCTCAAATCACCATCGTCTGTAAAGTAGAAGATTTCTTCACGTGGCCCTTTGTCCTCTTTACCAGTTAGGTAAGGTAGGAAGTTGTAACCATCAAGATGGTTTTTGAACGTCTTATCTCCTGCTTTATAGCCTTTCAGGAGTTTCTCTTTGATTTGATCATCGCCTGCTGCCGCTAGGAATGTTGGCATCCAGTCCATATGATGCATGATCTCGTTAGACACGCTTCCCGGCTCAATTTTACCCGGCCAACGAACCATAGCGGGAACGCGGAATGCGCCTTCCCAGTTAGTGTTTTTCTCACCACGGAATGGCGTTGTACCTGCATCTGGCCAGGAGTTCATGTGTGGACCGTTATCAGTGGAGTAAAATACGATGGTGTTATCTTGAATGCCAAGATCATCCACTTTCTTCAATAGCTGACCAACATGGTTATCGTGCTCAACCATGCCGTCGGCATAAAAACTGATGCCAGTTTTGCCCAAGTTGTCTTCTTTGACGTGAGTGCGGAAATGCATGCGTGTGGCATTCCACCAAACGAAGAACGGTTTGTCGGCTTTCACCGCCCGATCCATAAAATCAAGTGCCGCATCTAGCGTTTCTTCATCTACGGTTTCCATTCGCTTACGAGTGAGCGGTCCCGTATCTTCAATTTTGCCATCAGCAAAGGATTTAATGACACCACGAGGACCAAATTTCTTACGGAATTCTGGGTCTTTCGGGTAATCAACATTTTCCGGTTCCTCCTCGGCGTTCAAGTGATAAAGGTTGCCAAAAAATTCGTCGAAACCATGATTGGTAGGAAGATGTTCGTCTTTATCGCCTAAATGGTTTTTACCAAATTGCCCCGTCATATAACCTAAAGGTTTAAGCATTTCTGCAATCGTTGCATCTTCTGCTTGCAAGCCTAGGTCAGCCCCCGGAAGACCAACTTTACTCAAGCCGGTTCGCAGCACTGTTTGACCCGTAATAAAGGTGGAGCGACCCGCGGTACATGATTGTTCGCCATAGTAGTCGGTGAACATCATACCTTCTTTTGCGATTCTATCGATGTTTGGGGTTTTGTAGCCCATGAGGCCGAACGTATAGGCGCTGATATTCGACTGACCAATATCATCACCCCAGATAACCAGAATGTTCGGTTTTTCTGCTGCGATACTGCTACTTGTCGCGCCGATAAAAGCAGCGGCAAGAATCGCTAATCGGCGTTTAACGCCATAATTCGCTGTCATATAAACCTCTGTCTGTATTAGAAAAGTGCATCCTGCACACAAACATATAGCTCACAAAACAGACTAATGCGAATCCAATAGCATAATTAAAATTAAGTTAAAACTAAGGTCTTATAAGCTCTAAACCAAAGGGGAATTAACGTGACCCAAGTCTCGCTTCAGTTTTCCATACAAAAGGTAAGGTTTGAATATTAAACCAAGAAAACAAAGAGTTACGCGTCTGCATAACTTATGGTTATAAACACTATAAAGCGACATTCTTCAATTGCATCATTAACTTAATAGCCAACGAAGCGTAGGCGGTCCCTAAGCTTCTCTTCCAACTTTCAACCAATTTGGAGTTTTTATGGCTAACCAAATGAGCAAGCTGGCTGTCGGTCTCGGCGTACTGGCAACCTCAAGCGCAGCAGTGGCGGCAGACAAACCGAATATCCTAGCGATTTTTGGTGATGATGTTGGTTACTGGAACATCAGTGCATACAACCAAGGTATGATGGGTTACGAAACCCCGAATATCGACCGTATCGCAAACGAAGGTGCACTATTTACTGATCACTACGGTCAGCAATCTTGTACTGCAGGCCGTGCAGCATTCATCACAGGCCAAGAACCGTTCCGTACTGGCTTGCTTACAATTGGTATGCCAGGCTCAACTCACGGTATCCCTGATTGGGCACCGACCATTGCAGACTTGTTAAAAGAGCAAGGCTACATGACGGCTCAGTTCGGTAAGAACCACTTGGGTGACCAAGACCAACACTTGCCAACTAACCATGGTTTCGACGAGTTCTTTGGTAACCTTTACCACCTAAACGCTGAAGAAGAGCCAGAAACATATTACTACCCGAAAGACCCTGAATTCCGTAAAAACTACGGCCCTCGCGGTGTAATCAAGTCATTTGCTGACGGTAAGATCGAAGACACAGGTCCTATGACGCGTAAGCGTATGGAGCATGCCGATGAAGAATTCCTAGAAACGTCATTGGCGTTCATGGAAAAAGCCGTAAAAGCGGACAAGCCTTTCTTCATCTGGCATAACACAACACGCATGCACGTATGGACTCGCCTTCAAGAGAAATACCAAGGTAAATCAGGCATCAGTATCTACGCCGATGGCATGTTAGAGCATGATGATCAAGTGGGTATTCTACTGGACAAATTGGATGAGCTAGGCGTCGCAGACAACACCATCGTTATCTACTCAACCGATAACGGTGCAGAGACTGTATCGTGGCCTGACGGCGGTGCAACACCATTCCACGGTGAAAAAGGCACGACATGGGAAGGCGGTATGCGTGTTCCTCAGCTCGTTCGTTGGCCTGGCGTAATCGAACCAGGTACTAAGATCAACGAAATGATGGCGCACCAAGACTGGTTACCAACACTGATGGCAGCAGCAGGCGTTCCTGACGTGAAAGAGAAACTGGCTAAAGGCTACAAAGCAAATGGCAAAGACTGGCGCGTACATATTGATGGCTACAACTTCATGCCTTACTTCCAAGGTAAAGAAGAGAAAGGTCCGCGTGAATCACTACTGTACTTCACAGCAAACGGTGAGCTAAACGCAGTTCGCTGGAACGATTGGAAACTGCATTTCGCAACACTAGAAGGTAACATTACGGACGCGGTACGCTTCGCACCAAACTGGCCTAAGATCATCCACCTACGTGCTGACCCATTCGAGAAAGCGCCTCACGAGTCTGGTATGTACTTGCGCTGGATGGCTGACAACATGTGGTTGTTTGTACCTATCCAAGACGTGCTAGGTGAGTTCTTCAAGACACTACCGGATTACCCAATGCAGCAAGGTCAAATGATGAACCCTGCATCAATTAGCTACCAATCTCTTGGTCTACAAGGGAAAATGAAACAGCTAGAACAACTTCAGCAAGAAGTTAAGAAAATGAAATAGTTTCTTTTGCTACTACCGAAAAAGCCCGCCAGCCTGGTGGGTTTTCTTTTTTCACTTTTAGCCGTTGGTCGCTTGTTCTTTACTAATTGACCGCCCTATATCACACGTTCGCATCACCTCCCTCTCAGATAACGAAACTTCTAATTAGGTCGCACTTTGACGCTCTATTACTAATAACTGATAGCTTTCTCATTCAGCACATTGATTTTCACCAGTTGATTTTTGATAATAGTTCGCATTATCAAGTAATGAGTAATGCATCAACATGTTCAGTCCAACGTCAGCCACTAGCACTTCTCATCAAAACTGGTCTTCTAGTGCTCCCTCAACTGCTCCTTCTATTTTGTTAGTTGAAGATGATCCCGACCTCAACCTTCAACTCACAGAACTACTCAAAGAGCAAGGTTACAACGTGAGTTCTATGTACAGTGGTGACGATGGAGTAAGCGCATTTCATCAACAAACGTTCGACTTGGTGATTTTAGATGTGAACCTACCTAACCTTGATGGATTTGAAGTGCTCAATGTGATTCGATCTCAGTCGCAAACCCCCGTTGTCATGCTCACCGCTTACGGTGCGGAAGAATATCGGATTCAAGGTCTTAAATATGGTGCTGATGATTACATTACTAAACCCTGTAACTTCACCGAGGTTAGCTTACGTGTTGAAGCGATACTGCGCCGAACCCAACTGATTCAACAAGCTAACTCTGCCACAAAACTCAGTGATAGAGAGCTTCTTCTCAGTAAGCAGACGCATTCCGTTACGCTTCATCGCCGCCCAGAAATGGAACCTGTTCAACTCACACCGATTCAGTTCAAGTTACTTTGGACTTTAATCGAACATCGCGGTGAAGTGTTAAGTAAACCCTTTCTCTATCAGACCGTTCTAGAGCGTCAGTTCAGTCAATACGACCGTGCTCTTGATATGCACTTAAGCCGAGTACGCAAGCGCCTCATCGCAGAGGGAATGTCTAACGACCGCATCCAAACCGTTCATGGCAAGGGATACATTTTTAAATGAAAAAAATGCTGTTTTGGCGGCTATTTATCGTCTTATCCCTTGGAGTGGTGATCTTTTTCTCTCTGATTCATAGTGCTGCCATCCTCTCTAACGAGAAAATGAGCTATTTAAAGAAGTCTCATCGTCAACAAATTTTAGATTGGGGCAATACCGCACAAACCTTCATTGACCAACAAGATTGGCACGGACTTGATGTTTGGCTGGAAGAGCTTGCTATCAAAGAATCAACTTGGGCAACCGTGTTGCAATCCCATCTTGACGTAAAAGGAGGGAACCCGCTCAACCAACGTTTTTGGCAAGGTTATGGAATTGGTCGAAGTGTAGAGTGGAAGATTCACCTCGATTTCCCAGACAACCCAATTATGGAAGTCCCACTCTCTCCATTCGGATACCACTTTTTGATTCTGCTACCAGATCGAATGCGACCGGGAACCTACATGTCTCACGCGTTTTGGTTGTTTCGCTTTGTGATTCCCTTTCTTTCTCTACTAGCACTTACTGTGTATTTGTACCGCTATGTTATGCGCCCCTTACAGCAGTTTCATCGTGCCAGCCAAGCCTTCAGTCAGGGCGATTACTCTGCTCGTATTGGGCATACCATGAAACTAGGCAGCGACGAGATTAGCCAAGTCGCTCGTACTTTCGACAAAATGGCGGAACGAACGTCAGATGTGATTCAGCACAACCGCAACCTTATTGCGGACATGTCACATGAGATACGTACCCCACTCGCTCGAATTGAGATGGCAATTGACTGCGTAGATAAAAATATCGAACGCGAGCAAATGCTAGAACGAATCAAAAGCGATACTCAAAAAATGCGAGCGACCGCCGAAGACACACTGACCCTTGCGTGGATTGAAAATGAGCAACCAAACTTAAGAACCGAGTCGTTTGATCTCGCCGAGCTAATTGAAATCATCGTAGAAGATGCGCGTTTTGAATACCCGGATAAACAGGTTTCATTGCTGCAAGATCATTCTCTTCCTCTACAAGATTCGAACCAAATGGCGCTCAGCCAATCTTTGGAGAACATCATTCGTAACGGTCTGCGATACACGCAAACAAAAGAAACGTTAGACATTCGTGTTCTCACCAAATCCAATCATTATCAAATCTTGATTACTGATTCAGGTCCGGGTATCGACCCTAGTCTGTATCGACAAATCTTCAAACCCTTCTTTAAAGCAAATAACCAAGTTACATCCCGAAAAGGCTTTGGTGTAGGTCTTGCGCTTGCCAAGCGCCACATCGAAGCAGTAGGCGGCAAAATCACCGCTTACAACGCAGAACCAAAGGGATTGACGATGGATATTTCATTACCTAAACGACGCTAACTCCAGCTCACTGCAAGGATTGTAACAGTTGTAAAAGTCGTTTACTCAGAGTGGAAGAATAACCAAAATCTCACTCGATAATAATTCTCATTAACAATGGAGGTTACGGTGTCTGCTTCAACCGTATTTAAGCTAAGCCCACTTACCATCGCGCTTTTAGTTGCATCACAAGCGACATACGCCAAGGATGGCATCGAAATTGTCGAAGTTACTGGGCACACGCCTGAAGGCGTCGATATCACTATCGATTCCGATCAGCTCGCTAAATCCCAAGCGCAAGACTTGAACGACATTTTCCGTAAAGATGCAGAAGTTAGCGTCGGTGGCTCTTCTGGCGTTTCTCAAAAGGTCTATGTCCGTGGTCTGGAAGATACCATGTTGAATGTATCTATCGACGGTGCAGAGCAATCCGGTAACCTATTCCACCATCAAGGTCGACTCTCTATTGAACCTGAACTTCTCAAGCAAGTTGATGTGAGTGCTGGTGCAGGTCGTGCAACAGACGGACCAGGTGCACTCGGTGGCGCGATTAAGTTCACCACTAAAGATGCACACGATCTCCTTGCCGCAGGTGAAACCTATGGTGCGATGCTAAAAGGCGGTTATTACACCAATAATGAGGGTTACAAGGTTTCAGCAAGTTTATACGGAGAAGTCGCTGATCAGCTTGGTCTTCTGGCTTCATTTGGTTACGTCGACGGCGATAACATCGAAGACGGTAAAGGTCAGGAACAACCCTACACAGCGTTAGAGCAACAAATTGCGCTTCTAAAGCTTTCTGGTCAGTTGAATGACGAACATTACTTATCTATCAGTTACGATTACCGCAATGATGATGGTCGACGTTTAAATCGCCCTCACTTCCAGCCAAGCTTTAAAAATGCGCCTCTCGATCAAGAAACCGATCGTTCTACTTTTACTCTGAATCACAAATACGCAGCAAGCGAATTGTTTAATTTAGACACCACGCTCTACTACACCGATAGTCGCTTAGCTCATAAAGATCACCCCCGCTGGGGCACCAGTGATGGTTCGATCCAGACTACTGGTATAAAGATATTCAACACGAGTAAATTGACTGACCACACTTTGGTCTATGGCTTGGATTACAAGAAAGACAAATCGGAATTTGAAACCAACTACGATGGTAAAAAGGATGATGAAGAAAAAGGCACAGTCTATGGTCTGTTTGTCCAAGATGATTGGATGTTAACAGAAACCATCATTCTAACCGCTGGTGCTCGTTACGATTGGTACGAGTTAACCGATAACAAGGACCAAGACTTCGACTCAAACGGTTTTAGCCCTAACGTAGGTATTAATTACAATGCGTTGGAAGGCTTGAACCTATTTGCTAGTTATGCGGAAGCGTTCCGTGGTCAACAAATCAAAGAACTGTTTGTTATCGATTACCGCGAAAATGACCCAAATCGTAAACCTGAAGAAGCACGCAACTTAGAGCTAGGGGCAAATTACCAATACGATGATTTCTTTGCTGGCGTCACCTTCTTCGATAGCACAATCAAAGACGTGGTAACAAACCAAGGCGCGGTTTACACCAACGTGGGCGATTTAGATAACCAAGGTGTTACCGCTTACTTAGGCTATGCAATTGCTGATGTATCAGCTCGATTGAGTTACAACCAATCCCGTCCAGAGCTAAACGGCACACCGCTTTCTGATGAAGATTCCACATTGGGAACATCGATTGGTGATACTTGGGTACTTGATCTTATCTACCAACCAATGGAAACCCTTGAGTTTGGTTGGAATGCACGATTTGTTGAACGCTTGACCGATGTAGCGGATCCAACCGTCCATCCAGAAAAGCCAGGCTATGGTGTGCATGACGTTTACGCATACTGGATGCCATTAGCTGATGAAGAACTTTCCTTAACCCTATCGGTGAAGAACGTCTTTGATAAGTACTACTTCGACCATGCCTCATACATGGCATACATCGGAAGCCCAGTAGCACAAGGGTATGCGAGCCCTGGTCGAGACTTCCGATTTAACGTCACTTACGCGTTCTAGGTTCGAGTGAGTACATTGCCATTGACCTAACGATAACAACTCAGAAATCGGGGCGAATTGCTCCGATTTTTGGTATTTAGCGGCGTATTTTGCTTTAATTAACGCAAATTCAATTTACTCAAAATAACTCAATGAATTTACGTTTAATTTTTACACTGTCTATTGCCACTCTGTTTGCGGGTTGTGCGACCTATGCAGGACTAAACTACGATAAACTGTTTGGTCCTGAACAAGTTCGCGAGCGAACCGCAACGATTGATACGCCACAAGCGGATTTCTTTCAACATGATGTCAAACCTATTGTTGATAATCGCTGTGTGGTTTGCCATGCCTGCTACGATGCCCCTTGTCAGCTCAAACTTTCTTCCGTAGAAGGCATAGACCGCGGAGCAAGCAAAGCTTTAGTATATGAAGGCACTCGCCTCACTGCCGCTGCCCCAACTCGTCTATTTGAAGATGCACAAACCACTCAGGAGTGGCGTGACGCTGGCTTCCATCCTGTGCTTAACGAACGTGAGCAGAGCATGGCGGCTAACATGGATGCAGGTCTAATTGCACGAATGCTGCAACAAAAGGAACATCACCCTCTTCCCGACCAAGTTCAGCTAGAAGGCTTCGATTTTTCTATCGATCGTGAACAAACCTGTCCGACCATTGAAGAATACGCGCAATATGAGCAAGACAACCCAACATGGGGAATGCCTTTTGGTATGCCGAACTTAACTTCAGCGGAGTATCAAACATTGATGCTTTGGTTAAAGAACGGCGCGATCATGAACGCACATGTACCGTTAACCGAGCAACAACAAACAGAAGTAGACAAGTACGAAGCGTTACTCAACAAGGGCTCTCGTAAGAATCAACTTGCTGCTCGTTACATTTACGAACATCTGTTCTTATCTCACCTATATTTCTCTGAATTAGATGGAGAACAACCTCGATTCTTTATATTAGTTCGCTCTGCGACGCCTCCCGGCGAGCCTGTAAAACGCATTACCACACGTCGTCCATATGATGACCCCAAAGTGGAACGCGTTTACTACCGTATTATTCCAGAGCAAGGCACTATCGTGGATAAGACCCACATGCCGTTTGCCTTGAATAAACAACGCATTGATAACTGGGAAAAGTGGTTCATTGATGCCGATTACAAAGTGGCACAACTGCCAAGCTACGAGCCAGAAGTCGCTGCTAACCCAATGACTGCATTCATTGACCTACCAGTGAAATCTCGCTTCAAGTTCATGCTGGATAATGCACAAAACACCATTATGGCTTACATCAAAGGTCCGGTGTGTCGCGGTCAATTAGCATTGAATGTAATTAACGACCGTTTTTGGGTGTTCTTCCTCGATCCAGACAAAGCAGATATTCCCGAGGTGAATGAGTTTTATCGTTCACAAGCAGACAATTTGAAGCTTCCGGGCGAGTTAGAAAGCAATACCGTACCAGTAACAAACTGGGTGAAATACTCACGCCAGCAAGCTCGTTACCTAGAGGCTAAATCAGACTTCATCAACAAATGGTTCAAAAACGGCGAGCATCTTTCTACGGATGTGATTTGGGATGGTAACGGCACCAATCCGAATGCAGCGCTAACGGTATTCCGCCACTTTGACAGTGCATCTGTCGTGCAGGGTTTAGTCGGAGAACAACCAAAAACAGCTTGGGTGCTGGACTATGCCCTACTTGAGCGAATTCACTACCTTCTCGTTGCTGGGTTTGATGTTTACGGCAACTTTGGTCATCAGTTGATCACTCGTATGTTCATGGACTTCCTTCGTCTTGAAGGGGAGAGTAATTTTATTGCCCTATTGCCTGCCGATATGCGTCATCAAGAGCATTCAAGTTGGTACCAAGATCAACCGCGTCAGCTAAGCGACTTCTTGCAGCGTAATGTCGCACCATTTAGCCAACCGACTAGCGTTGTGTACCATACTGACGACCCGAAATCCGAACTGCTCGACATCTTGCGCAAGCAGGTTTCACCTATCCTGTTACCACGTTATGACATTGTAGATACCGCACTAACGGTGGAGAGTGAGCAGCAGTTGGCAAGCATCAACCAAGTTCGTGGAGAGGGACTCCAAACTGTGCCGCAAATCACCATGCTGATGGTGCGCAGTAATTCCGGTCAAGATGAGCTGTTTACCCTGCTGCATAATAACGCGCATATCAATATTTCTAGTTTGTTTGATGAAGAAAGTAACCGTGACTTCGCAAATGATGATATGACCATCGTTCGAGGTGTTGTTGGCAGTTACCCAGCTGCGTTTTTCTCAATTAACGAAAATCAGGTAAAAGAATTTGTCGATCAATTTAGTGCTCTAAAATCCGAGTCAGATTACGTTAAGTTACTGGATAATTTTGCGATTCGCCGAAGCTCAGAAAAGTTCTGGCCGTTTAGCGATCGTATCCACGATTGGTATCGTACAAATCAACCGATCGAATTTGGTTTACTTGACTATAATCGTTTTGAGAATCGATGATGATTTAAGGGGGTTCTCATGAGTATCCGAGACAACATTGCCGCTCTCGAGCAACAGATTTACGTTGCTTGCTCAGAGGGGGATTACGATACGGTCAACATGCTTGAGCACCAACTCGAATACTTGCGTGGCAGAATGGAGCATCCGTTCGAAGATGATCCTTATGCATTAGACACTCGGTTTGAGTGGGAAGATGATCTGACCGAATAGAAAAAAACCTCCGGCGTAAACCGGAGGTTTTTGTTTATCGGCATTGATCTGCTTGCTCGAATTTACCTTCTGGCTCAAGCAGGTAGCAAAATAGACGTTTATTCAGCCATCAGGTTATCAAGGGCATGAATCGACTCATCAACTTGCTCTTTTAGCGCACCTTGGTGTGTGGCGTACGCCTCCAATGGCTCAGCGGCAATTTCAACACATTGGCATGTATTCATTAGTGCCGTCAGACCTAAACTGCCTGCGCTGCCTTTCAATTTGTGGGCAAGATCTTTCACGCCTCGGCTGTCACCGCTTTCTGAAGACGTTTCCATTTGGCTTAGTACATCAGCGCTAGTTTGTCTGAACAAATCAATGATGTGCAGCATCTTTTCTCTGCCCAAAATCTTCATGTCTGACTGAATCACATTAGGGTTGATGATAACCATTGCTGGCTCCTCTGCTATCGTGTCTGTTGTGACCGCCGATTCGTTGTTGTCGGTCGTTGTTGTTATTTCATCATGTGGGATGCATTCCCCACTTTGAGGAAGCAGCAACTGTTTGCCATCCAACATATCTTGGATGAGCGCAGCAAGAGCTTCTTTTTCCATAGGTTTTGGTAAGTAGCCATCAAATCCCGCCGCCAAATAGCTTTCCACTTCTTCAGCAAATACATGAGCAGAAACCGCCACCATTGGTGTTGGTGCAAGTGCTTTATCCGCTGGTTTGTTGCGCTCTATGCGTTTAAGGCGGTGGATTAAATCAGCACCGTTACAATCTGGCAAGTTGATATCGACCAGTGCAATGTCGAAATCGTGCTTGTCAATGATCTGCTCCGCCTCTAAGCCATTTTCTGCCATAATAACTTGGTGTCCCATGCTCTCTAAGAAACCTTCCGCCACAACACGGTTTACAGGATTGTCTTCTACTAGCAGAACTTTCGCTTTCACTTTACAACGAGCGCTCGCGATGGAAACCGTCTCTACAGGCTCACTCTCTTCTAAAGGAATGGAGAACCAGAAACGGCTGCCATGTCCTTCGTCCGAATCCACATCCAAACGGCCCCCCATTGCTTGAATAATACGGCGGCTAATAGCAAGACCTAACCCGGTACCACCAGTTTGGTTCAAACCGCCTTCAGCTTGTGTAAAGGCATCGAATAAGGTTTTTTGGTCTTTCTTTGCAATGCCAATACCGGTATCCGAGACTTCGAACAGAACTTGCGATTCATCTTCTGGGTTCAAGCTGACATAGATGTCAATCTCACCTTGTTCGGTGAACTTAATCGCATTACCCACTAAGTTATTTAGAACTTGATTGATGCGCGTAACATCCCCTCTCCAGTATCGCCCTACATCACTTTCGATATGGTAAGAGAACAGCAGTTTTTTCTCTTGCGCTTTGCCGTTCATCAACTGGAATGTGTCTTCAATCATTTGGTGCAAGTCGAAACCTAAACTGCGGATCTCCAAATGTCCGGCTTCGATTTTCGAGTAATCCAGAACGTCATTCAAAATCGCCAGCAACGTTTTACCACTGCGGTTGATGATTTCTGCGTAACGCTTTTGAATTGGGTTCAGACCGGAATCAATCAGCAGACGTGCCGTACCAAGCACACCATTCATCGGCGTACGAATCTCATGACTCATAGTAGCAAGGAAGGCAGACTTCGCTCGGCTGGCTTGTTCTGCTTGCTTACGTGCTTTCGCGTGGTTCAACACCTCTTCATTCAAACGGCGGTTTGCTTGTTTCAGCTGAGAAGTTCGTTGCTCAACCAGCTCTTCGAGGTGCTCTTTATGCTCTTCCAATTCACGCTTGGCTTTCGCTTCGCCCTCAGCAACCACCTTGAGGGCTTGCGCCGTATTACGAGCAGTAATGATGGCTTGCCCCATATGCGCCAGCTCATCTTTTCCTTTCACTTCCAGCTCTACCGCTAGGTTGCCCTGCGCAACAGAAAGCAGCGCCGAAGAGTATTCTGTCAAGCGCTTCACGACCGACACGTAAACCACACGCCAAAGAATAAGCACAACAATGATCAAACCAATGATCGAAATGACCGTCAGCGACCACTGCGCAAATTTCAAGGTACTTGTCAGTTGTTCAACTGCAATACGGGTAGTCTGGTTAGAATCATCCACCAGCTTGTTTACGGTGCCGTTTAACTCAGAGAAAAGCTCAAGCGTTTTTTGCATTAGTTGCTGAGACTGCTCGTTGTTCTCATATTGTTGAAGCAAAATGGTGAAGACAACTTGACGTTTACCCAGTTCAGTAAGAAGTTGGCTCATTTGCTCTGAGCGCGTTGGGTCTTCTACCGCTAACACTCGGCGTTTCATGATTTTTAGGTTGTCTTCGAACGCTGTTTGGATCTGTTGGATACGGTCTACGTTAGTCAGTGTACGCGCTTCTTCAATTTGGTTGAGCATCTTGAAGGCGAGTAAATGCAGCTCGTGAAGTCGTTCGGTCAGGTCTAGGTCGACTTCCACTAACGCATCTAGCGCTTGATACACTTGATCTTTCTTGTTGGATTCAAGCAAATCATAAATATGCGTCACGTTCGCAACGGCAATGGTACTGGTGTTTTGTACTTGAGTACGCGTAAGTTGCTCCAACTCTTCACTCAATAAGCGCATTTCTTCTACACGCGTATCGATCTCTTTCGCTAGCCAAAGCTTGCGTTCTACCGTGACACCTAACTCCGCCAGGTTGTTAATGACGTTCTGGACGTTATTTTCCAATGCCTCTAGCAATTGTGAATCAAAAGACTCTCCACCCAGCTCTTTGATGTGAGTAAGTAAGGACTCAAGCTGATCAAATAAGACGCGCCCCGCCTCTTTACGCTCTTGTTCGTTTTGCGCATTGGACAACATTTGAACCGATGAAATGATGCGAGTACTGAGCTCTGACACTTGTCGAGCTTCAATCATTGCTGGTATGGCAGCATCTACCACGTTCCTTTCCGTTTTTGCCACCAGAGAAAACCCTGATACACCGATTAATGCTGATAACATCACCAACATTGCCATCGCAATGAAGGACAATAACAGTTTACGACCGATGCTTGCGGTAGCTAGCAACATATTTTCCTGACCTTAATATTCGTGTTCGGCGACATATTACGTTATATTTTGCAGTGTTTACTTAATCTATGCCAACGAACTTCATTTCATGGTTATAAATCAGCGTTCATTTCGCACAATTTTTAAACAATCTGCGCTAGCAATGACACTTTTCGCTTCAGTGCCGAGTTTTGCAGCAGAGAAAATCTGTGCCATTTACCCTCATTTAAAGGATTCATACTGGCTATCAGTAAACTATGGAATGGTTTCCGAAGCGGAAAAACTGGGTGTTAACCTGCGCGTACTTGAGGCAGGCGGTTATCCCAATAAAACGCGCCAAGAGCAACAATTGGCTTTGTGCACTCAATGGGGTGCCGATGCCATTATCCTTGGTACCGTTGATCCACAAGCTTATGAGCACAACCTGAGAAACTGGGTTGGTAATACGCCTGTATTTGCTACCGTAAATCAACTCGACCTTGATGCAGAGCAAGCCAAACTGCTTAAAGGCGTGGTTGGTGTGGACTGGTATTGGATGGGCTATGAAGCCGGCAAATACCTTGCAGAAAAGCACCCTAAAGGCTCGGGTAAAACCAATATTGCCCTACTGCTTGGTCCAAGAACGCGTGGTGGTACCAAACCGGTTACCGCAGGTTTCTACGAAGCAATAAAGAACAGCGATATTCACATCGTGGATTCTTACTGGGCAGATAATGACAAGGAGTTACAGCGTAACCTAGTTCAGCGTGTTATTGATATGGGCGATATCGACTACATTGTCGGTAGTGCCGTTGCGATCGAAGCCGCGATCAGTGAACTACGCAGTGCAAACAAAACCAAGGACATTGGTTTGGTTTCCGTGTATCTCAGTCATGGTGTGTATCGTGGACTATTGCGTCATAAGGTGTTATTCGCTCCAACCGATAAAATGGTAGAACAAGGCCGTTTGTCTGTCCTTCAAGCGACGCACTATTTGCGTCATCAACCGTATGAAAAACATGCGTCTCCACAGATCAAACCATTGACGCCAAAGACACTTCACGACGATACAATTGAAGAATCGTTATCTCCGTCAGAATATAGGCCGACATTCAGCGTTAAGGCTGTTGATTGATAGGCAAAAAGTGTGTTTTATTGAACCGTAACAACTTTAAAATCATAAAAACGGAAATAACTTGATGCAAAAAACAACTCGTACCATGCCTGCGCACAAACATGTGGCATTGGTTGCCCACGATAATTGCAAACCTGAACTGCTTCGTTGGGTAAAAGAGAACAAAGAAAAGCTACAAAGCCATTTCTTGTATGCGACTGGCACAACGGGTCACATGCTAAGCAAAGAAACGGGCTTAGCGATCAAGAGCATGATCAGTGGTCCAATGGGAGGCGACCAGCAACTTGGAGCGCTGATTTCTGAAGGCAATATCGATGTTCTTGTGTTCTTCTGGGATCCGCTAAATGCTGTACCACATGACCCAGATGTAAAGGCACTACTACGTATTGCAAGTGTTTGGAACATTCCTGTAGCAACGAACCGCGCGACAGCGAAGTTCCTATTCAACTCTCCACTGATCGACCAAGAAGTGGATATTGAAGTGCCAGACTACGACGCATATATAGCAGAGCGCACTTAATTCCTCTGAGCGGATCGACTCGTCACAAATAAAACTCATCACAAGTAAAACAAAGGCGATACTGAGTATCGCCTTTGTTGTAATCCGATAACAGGTATACCTTATCTTGACGTCACGATGGGATAATCACCATTTACCAGCTCTTGAACAAATGAGGACCCTGCTCCCGTGTGCGTGATCCACACTTTTTCCTTCGCACGCGTAATTGCCACATAGAATAAACGACGTTCTTCTGCGTATGGATACTTGTCTTTCGACTCACATAGCGCACCATCAATATGAGCTTGTTTTTTCTTCGCAGGGAATTGCCCTTCGTCCACAGATAGAATAATTACAAAGTCTGCTTCTCTACCCTTACTCGCGTGACAAGTCATAAAGCGAATATCCAAGTTCGGGAATCGCTTCAACCAGTCATCGTATAAGTCTGGTTTGTGGTAATGATTACGTCCTAACAACAACACAGATTTGGTTTTCTTCGCCTGTTGGTTAAGCTGGTCAAGAATCTTCTCAACTTGGTTGCTTGGTGCTGTGTGAACGCTTTTCTGCTTACGTTGTTTGTGACTGTTTAGTGTCTTCGGTAATTGCGACGGGTTTTCTTGCACAAAGGTATTTGCTACATCACCAATTTGATTGTTGAAGCGATACGTCGTATCCAAGTGATGCACCGTTGAATGAATGAATCTATCTTGGAATCCTGTCGTCAAATCCACATCTGCGCCCGCAAATTGGTAGATCGCTTGCCAGTCATCACCTACAGCAAACAAGGTTGCACCTGCTTGCTTCTCTGTGGATTCACATAGAGCCTCAATCAACGCCAAGCGATCAGGAGAAATATCTTGATATTCATCCACCATAATAAAACGCCAAGGTGAACTGAATTTCCCTTTCTTAACGTAATCGGTCGCACGATTGATCATGGTTGGGAAGTCCACTTGATTGGTCTCTTTGAGCATCTTTTGCCACGCACTAAAGCACGGCCAGCAAAGTGCCAACTCACTGTTTAAACGAGTGTAATCTTGGTGATTAACGAGCTTTTCTTGTACTTGTTTCTTGGTTAAACCAACCGATGCAAGTTGAGACAATTGGTTATCTAACCAAGCAATCAGTTTAGGATTTTCCGAGTGACTGCCGAGCTCATCGTCACCTTTCAAGTACGCAATCGGCCATTTATCTAGATGCTTTTGCCAACGCTTAAAGTTTGTTGGCGTCATCCAATGTTTCTTAAGCCAATCAATACACCAGGCTGAGCGCTGATTATCATCGAGCGCTAATGGGCTGATTTCGACGGGTTGAGTCTCAACTTGATTTAGGATGCGCAAACCAAGTTGATGGAATGTATTAACGCGAACACTTTCTGCCGCCAAGCCAACTTTTTCGACCAATCGCTCTTTCATCTCTTTGGCAGCGTCACGACCAAAGGCCAGCATCAGCAGCTCTTCTGCCTGCGCTTGATGGCTTTGTAGAAGGTACGCCACACGCGCTGTCAGCACACTAGTTTTACCTGAACCAGCTCCGGCTAGTACCAAGTTATGGTCATCGTTAAGGAGCACCGCATGCTGCTGAGAAAGGTTAAGCGGCGAAGATTCAATTCGGCTAAACAGCACTTCCCAGTTTGGGCGTTCGTTCTCTAACCATTCATGGTTACGCTCACTCAACGTCTGCGAGGTTTGTGCAAGCCATGGTTCAATCTCCGCCATACGTTTAGGCATGCGCATTTTCGCTTCTGCCAAACTGGTTTTGATTTCAATGAGCTCTTCGTTCAGTTGAGTCACCCAAGACTGCACTTTTGAGTGAGGTAAGTAGGCTGGAAGATGTTTGAGTTGATACAGCTCATCTTCCCACTTGGGTAGATATTCCGCGAGTTTACGACATTGGGTGTTATGCCAATCTTGATACTGACGCACGGCTTCGACCGCAAACTTACGACACTGCGGCCAAGGTAAACCTTGCACAAGCCAGCTTTGTTGCTTGCCATCTTGCTCATGAGCAAAAAACTGAAGTGAGCTCCAGAGAAGACCACGTTTCACGTTAACTTTGCCATTCCAAATCGTAAACGGGATGTGTTCTTCACTACCCACTGAGCTTAATAAAACACTGTTTTCTTTTATTTCGACTTGGTAATACTCATTTTGAATAAAAAACTGTGCTTTATTAGAGGCAGTAAGCTGCATGAAAGGTGCGCCTTTTGATATAGAAGTTCCCGTTTTATATCATTTTAGACCGCTAAATTGTAGCGATGGATGAAGCACAAATCGCCTTCTGTCTGTATTCTTAATTAAAATTCACATTACTGTTGAATTTGTGAACAACGGTATATTCTTTCATCCGTGTAGATTCGTTAAGTCAATGACAAATCTGTTGATTTCCTGAGCAAGTGACGATTTTTATTAAATTAGGTCATAAACGCGCTATAGTGAGTTTGTTAAACTTCTCTCGTTTTCCACCGGCAACGAAAGGCGCATCGTGCAAGCAGCTTTAAAATTCCGCCTCTTTTGGGCAAACAAAACTCTCAACTACAGCATTCTTATTCTGATCACTTTACTAGGCGTCGTGATCCCCGCATGGTACTTCCAGCAAAACACATTAATCACGCCCCTGATTCTAGGTGTCATTGCCGCTGCACTTGCAGAGAGTGATGACAGCTTTACAGGTAGGATAAAAGCCCTCTTTCTCACCTTTATCTGTTTTGCGGTCGCTGCTTTCTCAATAGAGATCTTATTTGATACGCCATGGGCATTTGCGATCGGTCTGTTTATCTCGACGTTCGGCTTCATCATGCTAGGAGCAATCGGACCTAAGTACGCCAGCATTGCATTTGGCTCATTGTTGATCGCCATCTACACCATGCTTGGGGCACATGAGAGTACCAATATTTGGTTCCAACCATTGCTGCTTTTAACGGGCGCTGCGTGGTATTACTTTATGTCGATGATTTGGCAGATGTTTTGGCCAATGCAGCCTGTTCAGCAAAGTCTGGCAACTGTGTTCCTGCAAATCGCCAATTACCTTGATGCGAAAGCCAAGCTGTTTCATCCAGTAACGAACTTAACCCCGCAGCCGATGCGGATTGAAGCAGCAAGATTAAACGCAGCCACCGTAAATGCATTGAATGCTTGTAAGGCAACCCTGCTTAGCCGCTCCAAACGCGGGCATATTGATGGTCCGAGTGACCGCTTTCTCAATATCTACTTTATTGCACAAGACATTCACGAGCGCGTGAGTTCCAGCCATTATCGCTATCAAGATTTGGCGACGGAATTCGAACGCTCTGACGTCTTATTCCGCTTTAAGTATTTGCTTGAGTCTCAAGCCCAAGCTTGCCGCGATATCGCTCATGCGATTCGGTTGGGAAACGAGTACACGCACACTGATCAATCCATATTGGCATTAGCGGAATTACAAAACTCATTGGGTTATTTAGAAGAACAACAGCAAAGTCACTGGAAGCGCTTATTGGCTCAGTTAACGTACCTGTTCAATAACCTTGCGACCGTGGAAAAGCAACTGAGTAACATCAACAACCCAGATGCTGAACGATTGGAAGAAGACGTACTGGATGACACCAATCCGCACACGCTTAAAGCAATGTGGCAACGCATTTCAGCTAACTTGAACAAGGATTCAATGTTGTTTCGTCATGCCTTACGCATGTCGATTGCGCTTACTGCAGGGTATGGGATCATTCAAGCGTTCGATATTGATCGTGGATACTGGATATTGCTGACCACGTTGTTTGTCTGCCAACCAAACTACAGTGCGACAAGACAGAAGCTTACTGCGCGCGTGATTGGCACGTTAGCGGGCTTGTTGATTGGCGTACCACTGCTCACCTTCTTTCCTTCCCAAGAAAGCCAGTTGGTCTTCATTGTGATATCCGGCGTGATGTTCTTTGCGTTTCGCATCAACAACTATGGTTATGCGACTGGCTTTATCACCTTACTCGTGCTGTTCCTATTTAACCAATTGGGCGAAGGCTACGCTGTGGTGCTCCCTCGCCTTGCAGATACCTTGATTGGCTGTGTATTAGCGGTTGGTGCTGTTATGGTGATTCTGCCTGATTGGCAATCAAAACGTCTACATAAAGTCATGTCGGATGCAATCGACGCCAACAAGCAATATCTTGGACAGATCATCGGTCAGTACCGAATTGGTAAGAAAGACAACTTGAGCTATCGAATTGCTCGTCGTCAGGCGCACAATACCGATGCCAACCTATCTTCAGCCATCAGCACTATGCTGGCGGAACCGGGTAAGTACCGTACAGCCGTGGATGAGAGTTTCCGATTCCTTACGCTAAACCACGCGATGTTGAGTTACATTTCAGCACTGGGCGCACACCGTACAAGAATTGAGGATGAGTCGATTCACCAACTCGTTCTGGATGCACACCGTTGTATTCACCAGCACCTAGACGTACTGCACCGACAACTGCATCAACATTGTGAAGAATGCGATTTGTCCTCGATCGATGACACGAATTTGGAACAACGATTAAATGAGTGGCGTGATGAAGATGATCATTCTGCACGAATGGTGCTTCAACAGCTTCACCTAATCTATCGCATGTTACCCGAGTTGCATTCACTGGCTTCTAAGTTTGCCGTGCGCGTAAACTGATTAAGAACACTGTTCCAGAGGAGTAGGTTATGATTCTACTCCTTTATGATTAGCAGACTTATTCATAAGAATATTCTTACATGTCATTTGACACCATCTGACATTTCTCGGACAAAAAATCACCACTCAAAATCTAATCTAACCATATTAGAACACTGTTTGATTGTGACCATGAGGGTCGCTGAGGTGGGTTGATGAAGGAGAAACCCAAGAAATGTGGGGAGGTCACGATGACTACTCAAGAATTTTATGAATTAAGAAAGAAGATTAATGAACTGACGGCTTCTCAGTTAAAGTCACTTCAAGGTGAAATTAATCTATCCCTTAATAAAAAAGAGAGTCCGCTTCTTTCTTCGGAAGAGCGTGATATGCTTTCAAAACTGTTTGCGTAATCAAACAGTTCAAATAAAGCACTTGCACGAATTATCAACACTTCCTATGCTAACAAAAGCATAACAAGTGAGAGAGTAACCATGCCAGTATCAGGAATACAGTCCGGATATAATATGATTCAGCTATCGCATAAGATGGCTGAAGGTGCTGCGCATGAAATTCAGCAAGACTTCATAAAAGAAAATGATCTCGCCTTCAATAAAGTCGATTTAGTAAAAGGCAACGAACTTGAGTTCAATAAGGCTTCTGATTTGCCTTCTAACCCAATCGAACCCTTGGTAAATCTCACCCAAGCCTCAACCTACAATCGCATTGGTGCTTCCGTTGTTGATAAAAACAACGAAGTCATCGGCAGCTTACTCGATATCCACGTTTAAGCCACTCCTAATTAATACCTGCGAGCAACGGTAATCTACCAGCAGTCAGCGGTCGAACAGCAACAAACTGAACACAAAAAAGCGCGATAACTCTATGAGCTATCGCGCTTTTGCTTTTACACTCGTTTAACCATTGGCAAGAACGTTATTATTCAACAATGACTCAACAATTTCATTAGAGGTTAACCCATTAAAATCAATTGAATCACCTAGATGTTCAACCACGATAGTTTGATGAACATTGGCATCGGTCGTGATGTTCAATGACACAGCCTCTGTTGACGCATCGTAGTCTGCAGAGATATGACTCAACAAATCATCCATATCGATCATTGGGCTACTTAGGTCAGAAATTACTTCGCGTAGGTCGATACTGTCTTCGTTAAGGGTGAAGTCCGTAATGGTATCAATCGCCCCCTCATCTACAGAATCGATTGTCCATTTAAAGATATCACTACCATCACCACCAGTGAGGATATCGGAACCCAAACCGCCGATAAGGACGTCATCGCCATCACCACCAACGATCAGGTCGTCACCGTCACCACCAGTTAAGCTAATGCCCGTATCGCCACCAGCGAGGTAACTGTCATCCGATGCGCTCGATTGATCAATGTCGTCTCCATCGCTGCTAACATCTAAACTAATTTGAACGGGTGATGATTGCGCTTCATCGCCATTAGATTCGGTTGATACCGCCGTTACGGAGATATCGTAACTACCCACATCAATACCGTTGTTTGTATCCGTTGCGACAATTTGCAGTGTATCAATCTCATCACTTGGAACCGTCCATGTTGTGCCATCAAACGTAATGTTTGACGGTGCAATACCACTGGTCACGTTCGCACTCGCGGGTACGCCGGTCAATTCAAGAGATAGCACTTCATCAATATCCGTCAGTGCCGCCATGATACCGACAATGGCTAAACCTTGAGCACTCGCCGTTTGGCTCGCCGCAATTTGACGAATGTAGTTAAACTGAGGGTCAATACCTAATGTCGGAGCGTCAGCTACCGGTGTCACGTTGATAGCAAAGTCCTGGTTTGCCTCCAGCGCTGTGCCCGCTGTATTCTCAAAGTAGACGCCATTATCTTCGACTTTGACAGACAACGAGATAGAAGCCGCGTTAACGTCTCCTGCATCCACAAATACGCCTTCAGCAGCATCCGTTGCCCCAAGAACGGCATTAATATTGTCAGGCGTCCCCATAAGAATAACTTCACCCGCCATCCCATTTCCAACAGTGACACCACTGCCCGCAGGTGGCTCAACACGAACATCGCCTTCGGTCAAGCTGAGTGTTACGGTCATAATTTCGTTCGCTTGTGCACCTGTAAAATCGATATCACTGACACTGATGCCTGTGATTTTCTGCCCATCTGCTTCATTAATGGTATCCGTAACCGATGTTGCCATAATTTGTGGTGCATCATTGGTAGCTTCAACATTAATCACTGCTGTGCCAGCGACCGTCATTGGGTCTGGTGAACCATTGGTCGTACCATCATCGGTGATTTCGTAGGTAAAATTCACATCTCCGAAGAAGTTTGAAGCAGGTTCAAACGTCCATTCCGTTACGCTCACTTGAGTTAAAACGCCGTCAGTAGGATTAGCAAGAGCAAGGTTACTAATGGTCAGGTTGTCCGATTCAGGATCCGTGGCATTACTTAACAATTCTGTCGCCGTAATTGTCACTGTCCCGCCATCTTCTTCCGCACTGCTCAGCGTCACTTCAGAAGTCACTGGTGCATCATTGACTTCCGTCACCTCAAAGGTTGCGGTTCCTGACGCAGTCTGTGGGTCAGAGGCGCCATTGGTTGTACCATCATCGGTAATGTCGTAAGTCAGATTTACTGTGCCGTTGTAACCTGGCGCTGGTGTAAAAGACCATGTACCCGTAATGCTATCAAAGGTGAGTGAGCCACTACTTGGATCAACCAATTGCACGTTACTTACAGTCAAGGTGTCGTTTTCAATGTCAGATGCGTTAACGAGCAGATCGGCTTGGGTAATTTCGACCGCCACACTGTCTTCAGCTATGTCAGAGAGCGCAACTTGTGATGTGGTTGGTGCATCATTCACTTCCGTTACATTAAATGAAGCGGTGCCATTTACCGACTTAGGATCCAATGCGCCGTCTGTTGTACCATCATCTGTTATCGTGTAGGTGAGCTCGACTGGACCGTTATAATCCGACGCTGGCGTGAACTCCCACTCTCCCGTCACATTGTTAAAATTCACGCTACCAGCGTTTGGATCCGTCACCTGCACATTACTTACTGTGAGGTTGTCGTTTTCAATATCCGTCGCGTTCGCAATTAGGTCTGCTTCAGAAATAGAGAATACGCCACTGTCTTCTTCGATATCCGTCAAGGTAACTGGTGTTGTCTCTGGTGTATCATTGACCTCAGTCACTTCGATATTAAAGCTAGTGCTGTTGGTATTGAGTGTGTCATCGACGCCACTGATCACTAGACCTTCGTTACCTTGGTCATCGACAGTAACGCCAACGGTAACGTCACCAAAGAAGTTCAAATCAGGGTTGAACTCTATCAAACCATTGGCAATAGCATTGTTGAGATCAGCCACTGCCCCTTTCAATTCAAGAGTATCAGAGCCATCACCTTGCACGGTTAAGTTGTAAGTAGTGACAAGCGCAGGGTCCAGAACCAACGTACCGCTATCGACCGTCACATCCAATACGTACTCAGCACTCGGATCATCCAGAACGGCATCAACATCCGAAACACTAAAGCCATCAAGGAGTAATGGTGTGTCTTCCGGCGTTTCAACATCTACGGTATTAACGAATTCAGGACGGTCGTTAATCGCCTCAACCTCAACATTCACATCAAATTGCTGTGGAGTGCCTAAGCTTTGGCTTCCATCTAGACCGGTATCCACGGCTTGAACTTTAAACTCAAGCGTACTATTCCAAGAGTTATCGTTGCGATCACCCGAATTGAAGACCACTTTATCCAAATCTTGTGCATCGATTTCTAGGACGAATACACCACTGCCTTGGTTCACAAACTGAGTACCATCTGCCAGTGCAATGGTTGCGCCATCTGGCACGTTTGAAATTTCGACGCGAAGTGTTTCTGGGTCATTTTCTTGATACGTTGCACCATCACCAATCGACTCTTTATTGTCGACCACTAGAGCATTTATGTTGATATCGATGTCTTCGCCTTCGTTACCTGACACAAGCGTATCTGGGTTAACGTCGACATCATCACCAATTGGGTCAATCACAACTTTGAAATTACCAGTATGTTCAGTAGGAACTTTAAGTAATTCTTCCTGCGTAAAGACTGTAATTCCGATCTCCGCTTCACCACTGAAGTTTTTCGGCGGTTGAATTTGAATAGCGCTGAGATCAACTGACGTTTGCGTCAAGTCTTTCAACTGAATACTCCACTCTCCGCCGCCATTGTTCTTCACGGTGTAATCCGGAGAATTTGAAGTGACGATAAAGTCAGTCGGTAAACCCGTCAGTTTCAGCGATACAAACTGTTCCGAACCATCATTGTCATTCAGGCTCACTGACACACCAGAGCCTGATTGCGCTAAGGAAATCAACGTATCTTCATCGCCCGTTACCACTATAGGCTGAGTAGGATCGGCACCGCTAATGGTGATGTCATCCACAACAGGAGTGATTTCAAATGACACACTGTCGGTGAAGTTGCGTACGTCCGCATCATCACCCGGGTTTGCCAATGTAGTCTGGTCAATAACTGCAGTATCGGTGATCTCGCCTTCAATATTGATTTGAACCGTATTTTGACCACCACCGACAGGGTAGTTTTCTTTCGGTTTAAACAACACCTCATCAAGTGCACCTGCCGCAATCTCAGCAGCATTAAACTCAATGCTTGTACCAAGTGGATTGCCATTTGCATCAACAAACTCACCCAGTGTTGTATCGGCAACCGTAAGCTTCACGTTAGTGAGCGTTTCTTGTCCTGCTTGAAGATTGTTACGGTCGTCAGCAAAATCAACGTTCAAATTCAACTGAATCAAGCCATCTTCGTAGCCAACACCATCGTTCGTTGGAACATCGCTATTGAGGTCATTAACCGGTTGTTTGTTAGCATCAAGACCAAGTGTGCCAGTGATGTCGACCGTCACATCCGGAGTGACGTCGCTATCAAGAGGTTGATCAACAGAGGACCCTGGTACGTCTGCTACGGGTAGGATCTGAACAGGAAGTGACTCAAGCGTTGAGTTTTCGTCACCGGACTGCGTGTCAGTCGTTACAAATAGTACTGGTAAGGTAAAGTCTCCCGCCCAGTCTTCTGCCACACGTAGAGTGAGACCGTCCAAACCAGTGATATTTCCACTTGCATCAACCGTCGCTTGGAACACATATTTGCCATTAACAAAGTCGACATCGGTACCACCAATAACAAGACCTGGCGGTACACTTGGGGATGTTGGGTCTATCACTAACGTCAGCACGTCTTCTACTGTATCGCCATTCATAGTGCTGACTTTCGATGCGAGCTGAGCACCTAAATCAATGACATTGTCTTCACTACCATCAATTTGGACCGTGTTATCAAGCTCTATATCAGCCGCTACACTAGTTTGAGGCGTGATATCAGTTGGGAATTCCAGTGTGATATCGGTTTGTCGCGTCACGGTTGCGTCGACTTCTGACGCATCTTCACCTAAATCGTTAACTTGAGCATAGATTGTAAGGCCAATCGAAGAGATACCACCGTTTGCTCCGTCATCCGTGTTGTCGTTTGGCGTCAAATCTAAACCAGCAGGCGCAATGATTGAGAAGTTCTCTTCATCGGTAATAGTCCAACGACCGCCGCCTTCGTTAGAAGCACCAATAATAACTAATTGATTCAAGATCTCTGGAGAAGTATTACTAAACTGCACCACAAGTTGGGTGACCACTTCATCTGAAGAGTTATCGAACTCCTGATACTTGATAATGTTTGCATCAGCAGAACCACCTGCCGCAGTATTAATAGTGAAATCAATTCGTCCCTGAGTATCGGACTGTACCGTATCAGTAACAGCACCGCCTGTACCTTCAACAAGAAGACGTGTTTGACCTGAAACTGGACCAGTTAAATCTTCTGGTTCAACCACTGGGTTAACTTGAACCTTGACCGTACCATTGATGACCGTTGATGCTATGCCCTCGCCCGGATTACCCGAATCTACGTACTCAGCATCAATTTCCTTCACCGTTACTTGCGTGCTCAAATCAAAGTCTAAACTAGAGTCTTGCTCCAATTGCACCTGAATATATCCGTCTTGGGTTATTCGCGCCGAGAAATCTTGCTCTGACTCATTGGTTCCCGGCGTCAACGTGATGCTGCCACCCGTTACCGTTTGAGCAACACCACCAACATATACGGTGCTGCCATTCGGGAAGCCACTGATGGTTAGTTCGGCAAAGAATTCGTCCGTATCCGGACTTTGTGTTGCAGTTGGCTCCCAATCGATATTGATACGAGTATCTTCATTACCTTCAGAGCTCACCACATAGTTGTCTTGAGCATCAATAACTGGTGCCACTTTAACGCGGATCTCACCCGCCACAGAGCGAGTATGACCATCGTTTTCTGTCACGATAGTGGTCGCCGTGATCGTGATATTTTCCGTAGATGAGGTTTCAGGTCGAATCACAATACCTGAATTCACATTTGCGTCCGTAATGTTCGCTTCGTAAATCGGTTCACCAGCACCGTCGTATCCAACAAACGTCAAATCGATGGATGAGCCATCACTATCAAACAGTTCAACACCGTCTGGAATGTTCGACAGAAGAACCGTAATGGTTTCTGAGCTGTCTGCAGGGTTATCCTTCAGTTCTCCGGAAACCACGCTAAATGCAAGATCGACTTGACCATTTTCGTCAATGGTTGCTTCGATACCACGAACGTTACCATCATCAAAAACATTCCAAACCCCAGTTTTATCGTTCAGTTCAATGTCCGGGATATCGGCAACACCTTTGACTGAAACGATCACTGACTGGGTACCTAATGAGCGGATGTCCTGCGCGGCGCCAGAAGAAAGTGATGCGTTGTCTTTCACAATGCCTTCGACATCGAAAGTGAAGTCTTCATTGCTGTGAATTGGAGGAAGCACCTCAACATCCGCTAGATTCGCTTCTGGAATTTCGTAATACAGAACATTGCCACCAGAGTCAGTAACAACGTTGATTTGGCTTGGGTTACCGCTATCAAGCCACACTAAGGTGACACCATCAATTGAGAAGTTATCGATGCGCACAAACAGCTCTTCCGAGCCATCTATATCTGCAGAAGGCGTCATCTTAATCACTTCACTGAGTTGAAGTGGATCATGATCTGTCACTGGGTCTACGGTGTCTTGCGTTCTCGCATTGTCCTCAAAAATATTAATGCGGTTAACAGTAAAACTACCGGCATCAGCAACCGGATTCACGTCAATCACAATTTCTTCTGTCACAGAGCGAGCGGTATCTTTACCAGCAAGCGGGTTATTCCCTTCCTTCGTAATCGCTGTCACATCGATTTTGATCTGACCGGAGAAGTTATCTGCAGGATCAACCTGGACTTCACCAATTCGGTTTGCGTCAACAAGATATTTACCACTCACTTCTGGGATAGCGGAACCATCTGAGTACACAAGTGTTGCGCTCGCACCACCTTCAGTAAATACAAACTCATAGGCTATTGCTTCCGGATTACTGTTATCTTGCGTTTCAGCTTCAATGTTTAATGAGACATTGTTAGCATCCTCATCAACCGTATACGCAAAGTCACTGGTCCCTTTCCACGTAGCAATATCCGCAACAGCATCCACCTCAATATCTAAACGACCATCAACAAAGTGATCTCTTACGCCGTTGTTGAGGATTTCAATACGAATACGAGGGTCAACACCTGCTGCATCTGTTGAAGCATGGCGGTCAGGAACGAAATATAGATTATCGAGTGACACAAGTTCGCCGTTGAACGACTGCTCGACATTCGCACCATCCAAAATAACATTGTTACCGCGAGTCGTTAGCGCCACATAGCTACCGGTAGCACTATCTAGGTAGAAGAAAGTACCTTCGTAACTGTTCGCGTCACGAATAATGATATCGCCTAAACTCTCATTACGATCGATATCATGCAGATCAATAACGAGGTCCACTTTTGCAGGAGTGATATCTAACGTTGACAGGTTGTCTTGTGTATTCGCTGAATCAACACCAGCGACAACACCACCGCGCCCTTGGTCCTCAAACGCGGTTACTGTCGACGTTTTAATTTCAGCATTTCTATCTCTTACCGAAATATCTACATCTGCATCACTTGTATCACCATCACCATCGGTAGCAACAACGTTGACAGTGAAATCAATAGAATCTGTTTCGGTATGATCTAAGTCGTCGTTAGGGCGGAATGTCACACGACCATTAGTGCGAACAATCAAAACACCGATTTCGGCATCGACACCATCTAATACTTTATGGACTGAGACGGTTTGATTGCTGCCATTGAGATCAACTGAGCTGGAGTCAACACCATTCTGCTTGAAGTAAATTCCGGAATTGTCAGCTGAGAAAGAGGTAATTTGCGCACCATCGGCGCCAAGATCATCGTCGCCTTCTACTGGGTCTCTAAACAAGCGAACCGTGCGTCCACTTTGACCTTCAACACGTGAAATCGATGCGTCATATAACGTTGGGACGTCATCGGTTATGGTTACAGGTAAATTAATGCCCGCAGTATCTCCATCCACGTCTGTAGCAAAGACAGGCAGGTCGAGGATTAAAGTGTCTTCACCCTGCACAGAATGGTCAAGGACACCTTCAAGCGTAAACTTGTAAGAGCCGTCTGCATTGAGTACCAAGGTGAACACGGAGCTGCCATTTGGCGTTTGTCCTTGATAGGTGTAGTTATTATTGCTTACCCCAGTTTGTACCAGAGTCACCGCTAACCCACCCGAAGTGACACCAGGAATAGGATTCGAAGTCAGATCAAGCTGATAAGAAACAACCGTATCTGCCCCTTCAACCGTATCAAAATTGCCAGTTGCTTCTAAGCTATCTTTACCCGTTGCTTGAGAGCCATTGGCTAAGTCGTCTTCATCCACGGCAAGCGCATCCGCCGATTTAATTTCTGGAATATCATCCACTATGGTGATCGGTAGATTAAGTGAAGCAGACGTATCACCGTCATAATCGGTGACCGTGATTGGAATATCGATCGTTAGCGTGTTCTCACCTTGAACCACCGCATGATCGAGCGGACCCAATAACTCAAATTGATAACTGTCGTTATTCGCATCGAGTGTCAGCGTGAAGATTTGCGTTGAAGTTCCCGCAATGACGGCTTCATAACCTGTCACACCACCGGCAGAAGGCAATGGCTTCAGCTCAAGATCTAAACCGTTCGAAGTTAGTCCAGATACCACCGCATCTAGATCAGAGATTTGATAACTAACAATCTCATCCGCACCGTCAACAACCTCAAAACCCCCACTAAGTACGCGAGAATCACCACTAGTAGTATCCGAGCCTCCTGGCAAGTCATCTTCATCCACTGTTTGTTCGCTTGTGTCCGCGACTTTGATAATCGCTGGGACATCATCCACAACGGCGATCGGTAAGGTAATGTTGTTTGAGACATCACCATCAAAATCGGTCGCATTGACAGGGAAGTTAATCACTAGCGAGTTTTGGTCGCTGCCTGATGGATGGTCCAAAGCCCCCAATAACTCGAATTCATAACTGTCTGCAGAGCCATTAAGCGTCAGTTTAAATACTGTGTCGGTTGTCCCTTGGACGTAAGCACGATACTCAACGACACCGTTAGCATTAGAGAATTCAACCAACTCAAGGGATTGACCTCCTGATTTTAGTCCTGAAACAGGCGATGTTAAGCTATCTAATTGGAAACTCACGATAGAGTCAGCGCCGTCAGTAACATCGAAGTTACCGCCAATAACATTGGATTCAGGCGTGGTATCTGAGCCTTCACTCGGGATGTCATCTTCATCCACTGACAAGATGCTACCAGGACGAATGGCATCAATCGTTGGCTTATCATCCACAACGGTAACAGGCAACGTTGCTGTAATTGTATCGTTATCGCCATCTGTAATTTGAACAGGAAGATTCAATAGTATTTGGTCTGAGTTAACCGCATGATCAAGTTGACCAGACAGTTCGAAGTCGTATTTACCATCTTGGTGGAGTGTTAAGGTAAAGACCGTTGCTCCACTCGCAGTTTGACCAATGTAGACAAGTGCATCTGCCGTTGACGCGCTTGCATCCGGTGAAATGGTGACATCCTCCCCACCCGATTTCAGGTTTGGAACTGGATTCGTGCTCAGATCCAAAACAAACGAATCAATACCATCGGCACTGGTTACTTCAAACTCACCGGATACGGTCAGAGGCTCTTTCGACGAATCTGAACCCAAAGGAAGGTCATCTTCGTCAACTTGCAAGCTATCAATTTGCGTAACGACTGGAACATCATCCACTACCGTAATCGGCAACGTAAACACTGGTGACGTATCGCCATCGTTGTCTGTCGCTGTAACAGGAAGGTCAATAACAATGGTGTTTTGCTGATTAGCATCTGGATGATCAAGTGTTTTTTGTAGGTCAAACTCATAAGAGTTATCTGTCGCATCTAACGTCAGCTCAAATACCACCTCTGCTGGGTTACCAGCAATGCCTTGGTAAACATTGACCCCATTGAGACTTGAACTCAACACAAGAGAGATAGGCTGACCATCAGACATTAATGATGCAACCGGCGTGGTCAAATCGCTAAGCTGGATAGAGGCAACTTGATCTGCGCCTTCATTGATATCCAGCGTGCCTGTGATGACAGTATCTTCGGCACTTGCCGCGTCAGTGCCTGCCGGCAAGTCATCTTCATCCACGATCTGCTCGCTGCTAGCCACTACGCCATCAATGATTGGAACATCATCGACAACCGTAATCGGTAGCAGTTGCGTATTAGAAACATCACCATCAAAGTCGGTCGCTTGGATAGGTAAATTGATGACGAGCTGGTTTTCTCCGTCCGCATCAGGATGGTCTAGCGCACCAAGCAAATCAAACTGATAGCTGTCATCCGATGCATCAAGCGTAACGCGGAAAATTGGTGTCGTGGTCCCATCAATACGCGCTTCATAAACAGAAACACCGCCTGAATTAGAGACTTCAACCATCACTAGGTCTTGCCCTCCAGACTGCAAACCTTGAACTGGAGAATTTAGATCGGACACCTCATACTCAACGATACTGTCAGAACCATCATTCGTGATAAAGTTACCCGTAATGCTATTCGATTGAGCACCATCAGATCCTATCGTTGGAATGTCATCTTCATCCACTGTTTGCGTGCTGGTATCAATAATACCGCCAAGTGTCGGTTTATCGTCCACAATCGTGACAGGAAGCGTTTCAGATGATGTATCACCATCAAAGTCGGTCGCAATGATCGGGAAGTCAATCTGCAAACTATCACTGTTGGTCGCATGGTCAAGTGGACCTTGCAAGGTGAACGTATAGCTACCGTCAGGCTTAACAACTAATTCAAATACAGCACTACCATTAGCCGTGGCTGTATAGGTATAACTGCCATCAAGATTAGCGGTCTCAGCAAGTGTTACGTCATTACCTTGAGATTTCAGCCCTGCAACCGGATCTGCCGTCGTATCTAATTGATACTTCACTACGCCGTCAGAACCTTCTGTGGTCGTGAACATGCCTGACATAAAGGCGTCATCGTTTTGGTCAGAACCAATGGTTGTGATGTCATCTTCATCGACAGTGAGTGCATCAACATCAGTAACGGTTGGCTTGTCGTCCACAATCGTAACAGGAATGGTTGCCGTTGAAGTATCGCCGTCAAAATCCGTAGCGACGATTGGGAAATTGAGGATCAATTCATCACTATTCGGCGCATGGTCAATCGGACCTTGCAACGTGAAGTTATAGCTGCCATCAGTATTAACCGTTAGCGTAAATACTGCATTCACCCCAGCTGTCGCCACATAAGTGAAGCTGCCATCAGGGTTAGCGGTTTCATTGAGAGTAACGTCAACACCTTGCGATTTCAGTCCAGCGACAGGGGTTGCAGAACCATCTAATTGATAGCTCACCACACTATCTGAGCCTTGAGTCGTCGTAAAGTTGCCATCAATGGAAACCGGATTACTTTGGTCTGAACCGATACTCGCTAAGTCATCTTCGTCCACACTGATTGCATCTACGTCAGTTATGGTTGGTTTGTCATCCACAATCGTAACAGGGATCGTTGCTGTCGAAGTATCGCCATCAAAATCTGTCGCAATGATTGGGAAATTGAGGATCAACTCATCACTGTTTGGCGCATGGTCAATCGGTCCCTGCAACGTAAAGTTATAGCTGCCGTCAGCATTAACGGTAAGCGTAAATACCGCGTTAGCGCCTGCTGTCGCTTCATACGTAAAGCTACCATCTGGGTTTGCAGTTTCCGCTAGTGTCACGTCGACACCTTGCGATTTCAGTCCAGCGACAGGGTTTGCAGAACCATCTAATTGATAGCTCACCACACCATCTGAGCCTTGCGTCGTCGTAAAGTTACCATTGATTGAAACTGGGTCTGAACCATCCGAACCAACACTCGCCAAATCGTCTTCATCGACAGAAATCACATCAACATCAGTGATGGTTGGCTTATCATCGACGATGGTGACTGGGATACTTACCGTTGACGTATCGCCATCAAAATCGGTCGCAATGATTGGGAAATTGAGGAGCAACTCATCACTGTTTGGTGCATGGTCGATTGGACCTTGCAGCGTAAAGTTATAGCTGCCGTCGGTATTAACGGTAAGCGTGAATACCGCGTTAGCACCAGCTGTCGCTTCATAGGTAAAGCTGCCATCTGGGTTTGCAGTTTCCGCTAGTGTCACGTCGACACCTTGCGATTTTAAACCATCAACTGGTGTTGCAGAGCCATCAAGCTGATAGCTCACCACACCGTCTGAGCCTTGCGTCGTCGTGAAGTTGCCACCAATTGAAATTGGGTCTGAACCATCCGAGCCAATGCTCGCCAAATCGTCTTCATCCACCGAAATCGCATCTACGTCAGTGATGATTGGCTTATCATCGACGATGGTGACTGGGATACTTACCGTTGAGGTATCACCATCAAAATCGGTCGCAATGATTGGGAAATTGAGGAGCAACTCATCACTGTTTGGCGCATGATCGATTGGACCTTGCAGCGTAAAGTTATAGCTGCCATCTGTATTAACGGTAAGCGTGAATACCGCGTTAGCGCCTGCTGTCGCCTCATAGTGGGTTTGCAGTTTCCGCTAGTGTCACGTCGACACCTTGCGATTTCAGACCATCAACCGGTGTTGCAGAGCTGTCTAGTTGGTAACTCACTACTCGGTCTGAGCCTTGCGTCGTCGTAAAGTTGCCATCAATAGAAACCGGATTACTTTGGTCTGAGCCAATACTCGCTAAATCGTCCTCGTCCACGCTGATTGCGTCAACGTCAGTAATGGTTGGCTTATCATCCACAATCGTGACTGGAATGGTTGCCGTTGTGCTATCACCGTCAAAATCAGTAACGATGATTGGGAAATTGAGGATCAATTCATCACTGTTTGGCGCGTGGTCAATTGGGCCTTGTAGCGTGAAGTTATAGCTGCCATCGGTGTTGACCGTTAACGTAAAGACCGCACTGGTCCCTGCTGTCGCTTCATACGTAAAGCTGCCATCTGGGTTTGCGGTTTCCGCTAATGTCACGTCGACACCTTGCGATTTCAAACCATCAACTGGCGTTGCAGAGCCATCAAGCTGATAGCTCACCACTCGGTCTGAGCCTTGCGTCGTCGTAAAGTTACCACGTGAAGTTATAGCTGCCATCGGTGTTGACCGTTAACGTAAAGACCGCATTGCTCCCAGCGGTCGCTTCATACGTGAAGCTACCATCAGGGTTTGCAGTCTCGTTCAGAACGACGTCGACACCTTGTGATTTCAAACCATCAACTGGTGTTGCAGAGCTGTCTAGTTGGTAACTCACCACGCGATCTGAACCTTGCGTCGTCGTGAAGTTACCATCAATGGAAACCGGATTACTTTGGTCTGAACCGATAGTCGCTAAATCGTCCTCATCCACGCTGATTGCGTCTACATCAGCAATCGTTGGCTTGTCGTCAACAATCGTAACCGGAATCGTTGCCGTTGTGCTATCACCATCAAAATCGGTCGCGATAATTGGGAAATTGAGGATCAACTCATCACTGTTTGCAGCATGGTCAATCGGACCTTGTAACGTGAAGTTATAGCTGCCATCTGGGTTCACCGTCAGAGTGAATACGGGATTTGCCCCTGCTGTCGCTTCATAAGTGAAGCTACCGTCTGGGTTAGCCGTTTCGTTTAGACTAACGGCGACTCCTTGCGACTTCAAACCATCGACTGGCGTTGCAGCGCCCTCAAGCTGATAGCTCACCACTCGGTCAGAGCCCTGCGTCGTCGTAAAGTTACCATTGATTGAAATTGGATCTGAACCATCCGAACCAACGCTCGCCAAATCGTCTTCATCGAGAAATCGCATCGACATCAGTAATGACCGGCTTGTCGTCCACAATCGTGACAGGAATCGTTGCCGTTGTTATATCGCCGTCAAAATCGGTCGCAATAATCGGGAAATTAAGGATCAACTCATCGCTGTTTGGAGCGTGATCGATTGGGCCTTGCAGCGTGAAATTGTAGCTGCCATCGGTGCTGACCTTCAGCGTAAAGACTGCATTTGCGCCTGCTGTCGCTTCATAAGTGAAGCTACCATCTGGGTTTGCCGTTTCATTCAGAACGACGTCGACACCTTGCGATTTCAAACCACCAACTGGTGTTGCAGAGCTATCTAGTTGGTAGCTCACCACTCGGTCAGAGCCTTGTGTCGTCGTAAAGTTACCATCAATGGAAACCGGATTGCTTTGGTCTGAGCCAATAGCCGCTAAATCGTCCTCGTCCACGCTGATTGCGTCAACATCGGTAATGGTTGGCTTATCATCAACAATCGTGACTGGGATGCTGACTGTTGACGTATCCCCATCAAAATCTGTTGCTGTAATTGGGAAGTTAAGAACCAACTCATCACTGTTTAATGCATGGTCGATCGGACCTTGCAGCGTAAAGTTGTAGCTGCCATCTGGGTTCACCGTCAGAGTGAATACGGGATTTGCCCCAGCTGTCGCTTCATAAGTAAAGCTACCGTCTGGGTTTGCCGTTTCATTCAGAACGACGTCGACACCTTGCGATTTCAAACCATCAACTGGTGTTGCAGAGCTATCTAACTGGTAACTCACTACTCGGTCTGAGCCTTGCGTCGTCGTAAAGTTACCATTAATGGAAACCGGATTGCTTTGGTCCGAGCCAATACTCGCTAAATCATCTTCATCGACAGAGATCGCATCAACATCAGTAATGGTTGGCTTATCATCAACAATCGTGACTGGGATGCTGACTGTTGACGTATCCCCATCAAAATCTGTTGCTGTAATTGGGAAATTAAGGATCAACTCATCACTGTTTGGTGCATGGTCGATCGGACCTTGCAGCGTAAAGTTGTAGCTGCCATCGGTATTGACCGTTAACGTAAACACCGAGTTAGCACCCGCTGTTGCCTCATAAGTAAAGCTACCATCTGGGTTTGCAGTTTCATTCAGAACGACGTCGATACCTTGTGATTTCAAACCATCAACTGGTGTTGCAGAGCTTTCTAGTTGGTAGCTCACTACTCGGTCTGAGCCCTGTGTGGTAGTGAAGTTTCCGTCAATTGAAACCGGGGCAGAGCCATCTGAACCGATCGGCGCTAAATCATCTTCATCAAGAAATCGCATCGACATCAGTAATGACCGGCTTGTCGTCCACAATCGTAACTGGGATAGTCGCGATTGTTGTATCACCGTCAAAGTCTGTCGCTATGATTGGAAAGTTGAGGATCAACTCGTCACTGTTTGGAGCGTGATCAATTGGACCTTGCAGGGTGAAGTTGTAGCTACCGTCAGTGTTTACCGTCAGCGTAAAGACCGCGTTAGTGCCTGCTGTCGCTTCATAAGTGAAACTACCGTCTGGATTTGCGGTTTCCGCCAATGTGACATCGACACCTTGCGATTTCAGACCATCGACAGGAGTTGCAGAACCGTCTAACTGGTAGCTCACCACCCGGTCAGAGCCTTGCGTCGTCGTGAAGTTGCCATCAATTGAAACTGGGTCTGTGCCATCTGAACCAATCGTCGCTAAATCATCTTCATCAACAGAAATCGCATCTAAGTCAGTAATGGTTGGCTTGTCGTCTACAATCGTGACAGGAATCGTTGCCGTTGTACTATCACCGTCAAAGTCTGTCGCAATGATTGGGAAGTTGAGGATCAATTCATCGCTGTTTGGCGCATGATCGATTGGTCCCTGCAAGGTAAAGTTATAGCTACCATCGGTATTAACGGTAAGCGTGAATACCGCATTTGCACCCGCTGTCGCTTCATAAGTGAAACTACCATCTGGATTTGCGGTTTCCGCCAATGTTACATCGACACCTTGCGATTTCAGACCATCGACAGGTGTTGCAGAACCGTCAAGCTGGTAGCTCACCACGCGGTCAGAACCTTGTGTCGTCGTGAAGTTACCATCAATTGAAACTGGCTCGGAGCCATCTGAACCAGTACTGGCTAAATCATCTTCGTCAACAGATATCGCATCGGCATCAGTAATGGTTGGCTTGTCATCTACGATGCTAACTGGAATCGTGGCTGTCGAGGTATCGCCGTCAAAATCGGTCGCAATAATTGGAAAATTGAGAGTCAACTCATCACTGTTTGCAGCATGGTCAATCGGACCTTGCAATGTGAAGTTATAGCTGCCATCGGTATTAACGGTAAGCGTGAATACTGCATTTGCACCCGCAGTTGCCTCATAAGTAAAGCTACCATCTGGGTTTGCAGTTTCCGCCAATGTTACATCGATACCTTGCGATTTCAGACCATCAACTGGCGTGGCAGAACCATCAAGCTGGTAGCTCACCACTCGGTCGGAGCCTTGTGTCGTCGTGAAGTTACCATCAATTGAAACTGGTTCGGAGCCATCTGAGCCGATACTTGCTAGGTCATCTTCGTCAACAGAAATCGCATCAACATCAGTAATGGTTGGCTTATCATCCACAATCGTGACTGGGATGCTTACCGTTGACGTATCACCATCAAAATCGGTCGCCGTAATTGGGAAATTGAGAACCAACTCATCGCTGTTTGCAGCATGGTCAATCGGACCTTGCAGGGTGAAGTTATAACTGCCATCGGTCTTAACGGTAAGCGTGAATACTGCATTTGCACCCGCTGTCGCCTCGTATGTGAAGCTGCCATCTGGGTTCGCAGTTTCCACCAATGTCACGTCGACACCTTGCGATTTCAGACCGTCAACTGGCGTTGCAGAACCATCAAGCTGGTAGCTAACCACTCGGTCGGAACCTTGTGTCGTCGTGAAGTTACCATCAATTGAAACTGGTTCGGAGCCATCTGAACCAATACTTACTAAGTCATCTTCGTCAACAGAGAGCGCATCAACGTCAGTAATAGTCGGCTTATCATCCACAATCGTGACTGGGATGCTTAAGGTAGAAGCATCCCCATCAAAATCGGTCGCAATGATTGGGAAGTTAAGGAGTAATTCATCACCGTTTGGCGCGTGATCAATTGGACCTTGCAGGGTGAAGTTATAGCTGCCATCGGTGTTCACCGTCAGCGTAAAGACCGCGTTAGTGCCTGCTGTCGCTTCATAAGTGAAACTACCATCTGGATTTGCGGTTTCCGCCAATGTTACATCGACACCTTGCGATTTCAGACCATCGACAGGAGTTGCAGAACCGTCTAACTGATAGCTCACCACGCGGTCAGAGCCTTGTGTCGTCGTGAAGTTACCATCAATTGAAACTGGTTCGGAGCCATCTGAGCCGATACTTGCTAGGTCATCTTCATCGACAGAAATCGCATCTACGTCTGTGATTATTGGTTTATCATCGATGATAGTCACTGGAATGCTTACGGTTGACGTATCACCATCAAAATCGGTCGCCGTAATTGGGAAATTGAGAACCAACTCATCGCCATTTGGCGCGCGGTCAATTGGACCTTGTAGCGTAAAATTGTAGCTGCCATCTGGGTTCACCGTCAGAGTGAATACGGGATTTGCCCCAGCTGTCGCTTCATAAGTAAAGCTACCGTCTGGATTAGCCGTTTCGTTTAGACTGACGTCGACTCCTTGCGACTTCAAACCATCGACTGGCGTTGCAGCACTATCTAATTGATAACTTACTACTCGGTCGGAACCTTGTGTTGTCGTAAAGTTACCATCAATTGAAACTGGATTGCTTTGGTCTGAGCCGGTACTCGCTAAATCATCTTCATCGACAGAGATCGCATCTACATCAGTAATCGTCGGCTTGTCATCCACAATCGTTACTGGAATGGTTGCCGTTGTACTATCACCGTCAAAGTCTGTCGCAATGATTGGGAAATTGAGAACCAACTCATCGCTATTTGGCGCGTGGTCAATTGGACCTTGTAGCGTAAAATTGTAGCTGCCATCTGTATTAACGGTAAGCGTGAATACCACGTTAGCACCTGCTGTCGCTTCATACGTAAAGCTACCATCTGGGTTTGCTGTTTCATTCAGAGTGACGTCAACACCTTGCGACTTCAAACCATCAACTGGCGTTGCAGCGCTATCTAATTGATAACTTACTACTCGGTCAGAACCTTGTGTCGTCGTGAAATTGCCATCAATGGAAATTGGATTGCTTTGGTCTGAGCCGATACTCGCTAGGTCATCTTCATCGACAGAAAGCGCAACGACGTCGGCAATGGTCGGCTGATCATCTACGATGGTAACCGGAATTGTTGCTGTAGAGGTATCGCCATCGAAGTCTGTCGCAATGATTGGGAAATTGAGGATCAACTCATCACTGTTCGGAGCATGATCAATTGGACCTTGCAGCGTGAAGTTGTAGCTACCATCGGTGTTCACCATCAGCGTAAAGACCGCATTTGCACCCGCTGTCGCTTCATAAGTGAAACTACCATCTGGGTTTGCTGTTTCCGCTAACGTCACATCAACGCCTTGTGATTTCAAACCATCGACTGGCGTTGCAGAATTATCGAGCTGGTAACTCACCACTCGGTCTGAGCCTTGCGTCGTCGTGAAGTTGCCATCGATAGAAACCGGATTACTTTGGTCTGAGCCAATACTTGCTAAATCATCTTCATCGACAGAGATGGCATCGACATCAGTAATCGTTGGCTTGTCGTCTACAATCGTGACAGGAATCGTTGCCGTCGAGGTATCGCCATCAAAATCTGTCGCTATAACTGGGAAATTGAGGAGCAATTCATCACTGTTTGGCGCGTGGTCAATTGGACCTTGTAGCGTGAAGTTATAACTGCCATCGGTGTTGACCGTTAACGTAAAGACCGCATTGGTCCCTGCGGTCGCTTCATACGTGAAGCTGCCATCAGGGTTGGCAGTCTCGTTCAGAACGACGTCGACACCTTGTGATTTCAAACCATCAACTGGCGTCGCAGATTGGTAGCTCACCACTCGGTCGGAGCCTTGTGTCGTCGTGAAGTTACCACCAACTGAAATTGGTTCGGAGCCATCTGAACCAATTGACGCTAAATCATCTTCATCAACTGACAAGGCAACTACATCATCAATCGTAGGTGTGTCATCTTGGACTTGAATGACAATCTGAGCAGCTTCAGGTGTATTCGAGCCAGCGGTAATAGATGAGCGGTCTCCGTCGGCGTCCACTGCATAGACTGGCAAAGAAAACGTTAGAGAATCATTATTACTACCAGTGTGATCCAACTGTTCATATAGATTAAACTGGTATTCACCAAGATCCGGAGAGTCAACCGTCACATCAAAGACCGTGATGCGATTGCCACCCAGTTCGATATACCCTTCATAAGTACGAACGCCATTGCTCTCGGAGGTTTGTTCCAGTTGAACAACTTGCCCTTGAGATTGCAGCTCTCCAGAGTTATTAAATTCGCTCGGTTCTAACTCATAATGGTCGACAATGTCACTGCCAACAGAAGTCGTAATAGATCCAGCACCACTGGTAATCACAGCCCCTTCTTGAGAGCCTTGATCTACGCCCGCTTCGTCTAAAGATAGCCCTGTCACGTTTTCGATAACTGGATTGTTGCCATCAGAAATGGTCAGGCTGAACGTATTAGCAGTGATGTCCTGGTCAAAATCAACAATAGTGGTAGGCAGGGAAAGCACAATGGTATCGTCGGCATTACTCTGCTCTAGCGGTTTGAACTGCTCGAATTGATACGTACCATCTGTGTTGAGGCTTATCGATAAAACCGTTTCGTTGGAACCGGCGATAGATAAAATAATGGTGCTGCCGTCATCGGATAGTGTTGCTTCTGTTGCTTGGTTGTCACTAAGCAAACCATTAAACTGGCTCAAGCCTTCTTGGTTAAAAGAGACAGAAGATAGCTGATCACTGCCAATATCGACAAAGCTCCCTGTAATAGGTGTTGAAGAAGACTCAACATTTTCAAACGCGATGTCTTGCGAATTTGGGTTATCACCATCAATCACAGTGGTTGTAAAATCCACTGGAGCTAGAATACTGTTACCACCTACATCTGCACCCGTAATATCAAATGCAATGCTAATTTGGTCGCCAGTGATGGAGACTTGTCCATCCGCTATCGAAGGTAAATGATCAATACCTTGGCTAATTGTCGTGGTGACTTCAAGTTCTGCATCTAAACCTAACGACGTTGCATCAATTTCAATACGAAGAACTTCGTTACTACCTTGAGTACCGATGATCGCATTTTGGTTTTCATCATAGACAAATGAAACGGCAACACCACCGGAGGTGATATCCGCGTTTAACTCTGCCAGTAAAGATGCCAGAGATGCGGCTTCAGGTACAAAGGAGTCTGTATCAAGTGCGAGATCAGCGGCGCCAACCACCACAGTTGAAGAAATAGTTTGAGGGTAAGTAGAGAGAGAAATAGAGCCTTCTGTTACTTGAGAAGACAGCGTTTGACCGCCATCAGCAAAGATGGTGACATTAATGCCATCCAAATCTTCATCAGTTTCAGTGTCGGTTGTTGGAGCGGAGGTTTCAAAAAAGGTCGAAGCAAGAATTTCAGGGTTATTGTATTCAATGGTGACAAAACCCGCATTTGCCGATCCCGCACCGCCACCGCCACCTGGACCAGCAGCAGTAGCTTCAAGAATAGCCGTTGGGTCGGCGCCTTCTAAAATAGCTTGTTGAATCGCAGCGACATCTTCTTCACCGAATTCAGCATCACCAGTTGCGGTTGGGTCAACGTTAACCTTGCCATCAACAGGCGCAACGACAAGCGCATCACTAGAGTCTTGTTCAGGACTTGAGGTTGGTATGCAAGCAACACAATTCTCATCAACGAGATAAAGTGCCCCCTCAGCAATAACCTCCAGAGCAGCACCATTTTCCGTGATGACCACCTCATCAGGAAATAAAATATCCCCAACTTTTACTTCTCTAACATTCCCTTCTGGGGTTAAAGCGTAAACACTACCTTTGACAGCATCAACAACTACTTCCTGCGGCACAGTTTGTGTACTCATCTGACCCCCGCTCATTGCCTAACGTCTTTACGAAAGACCTTTATAAATTATTTTAGTTTATCGAAATGTGATGCGCATTAGCTCACAACGCTGATTTAACTAACAATCAACTCAATAAACAATCAAATTTTGAACATTCAATACGCTTTAGACATGTTATCTGTGTTTCATCACAACAATGGCATTTGTCACCATGGCGATACATTACATAACCATATGAAAATATAAGCCTATTAATTAAAGCTTAGACCTTAATTGTAAAAAGTAGAAACCAGTAGATTTTAAGCGGTAAACATCATCCCGCCAGTACCGATAAGAAGCGGTAAAAAGGCAAATAAGATGTCATAAGAAGAGGAGCGTTTTGCAAGTCGAATAAGGAATGGAGAAGAGAAAAACATCACCATAAGGTATTGGACAACATAGTCAGAAGGGATAAGAAGTAGCATCAACACATGTGTTAAAACGTGAAGAATCACGCCCCATGTATGAGGTTTAGTACGCATCATTAGAGCAAACGAAAACAAGAAACTGATGGCTACTGGCATAATATCGACTTAATTGTAAATAATTCTCATTTGCAATAGTATGCGATAATTCTTATTTCTTCAACTTTGTTTTATCTATTGGTGACATCGTTATTATCAATCAACATAATAAGTAAAATTATCAATGATTTTTTTCCTAAACGTTTGCGTAATCGCTAACCTTCTCTTAACCTTGATTTGAGGCTTTCATCACGGTTTTTCCATTGCTATAGTTCACCCATCAAAACGAACAAGACCATTCGAGGCATGGAGCTTCCTCGTTAATCTCAAGATGAGAAGAAGTGGTACCGACAGAATTCGGCAGATTTAAGAGGGTCAAATAATGGAAATGAATATGGTTGAGATTCTAGGCTACGCGGCTTCAATCATGGTTGCAATCTCACTAACTATGAAAGATATCGTTAAGCTTCGTATCCTTAACTTTATCGGCTGTGCGCTTTTCACAGCTTACGGTTTGATGATTGATTCATGGCCAGTAGTACTAACAAACGGCTTTATTGCATGTGTTAACGTGTACTTCCTTGCGAAAATGCAACAGGAAAAAAAAAGCCTAGCGCCTGAAAAAGCCTAGTTAAAACGAATTAAGAAAGCCCGTAAGCGTGATGCTACGGGCTTTTTTGTGCGTTCTAGATCGCGAAAAAGTATCAAAACCACTAAGCCATTAAGCCAGACATAAAAAGCCCTGCTCCATTCGCTTATTACTTGGGCTGGAGCCCCGTCTTCTGCGCAAACTCTTGCATTGCCTCAGCAAACGTTGTGGTTCCGCCTTTAGCTTGGACCTGAATCACCTTATACCCCATCTTTTCCAACGCTTGGCGTTCTGCCAAAACCGCTTTGTCATCTTGCTGACTGCCCTTTGCAGGTTGATGAAGGTAGCACCCTTCTAGTTGACCATCTTCGACCAGTTGGTGGTGTTTCAGTGCATTAATATCAAAATTCATGGTAATTCTTTAAATCAAAAATAGGGAGTTTCTGCGGCAGGTTACATGCGCTTTAAAGGCTTAACAACACTGTCCAAGCCTTCAATTTTAAGTGCGAGGCAGAGCTTTAGCAGTTCACCTAGCTCCCCTTCAGGAAAGCCTTTTTTATCAAACCAGAGTAGGTATTCTTCTGGAAGATCAATAAGAACACGCCCAGCGTATTTGCCAAACGGCATTTGCATTCGAGCGAGTTTGATTAAATTTTCTTTTTCTAACATGGCGTTTTGTCTAACGACCTAGATTTGGGTAACTTGGTTGTCGAAAGTAACAAATAATCGATTAACCCACCAGTCGATTGCGTCTTTCGCTCCACTTAACCCGTCAACAATGTTATCCAAATCTTTATCGCCAACATGTCGGTCTATCACCGCAAAGATAGGCTCCGCCGTTTTAGAGTCGCTTACCAGTAATTCAATGGTCGCCTCTCCCACATTGGTGTGCTCGCCCGTTGTTAGCTTGGATATTGTAGAAACACCAATACCAAAAGGCAGCACAGAGCTTGTTACCGCTAAGATCGGATTGGGCGTTTCCACATTACTGATCGCGATACTCAAACGCAGTGTTGAGTCACTTGGCTCATCCACAATGCGTTTATTGGTCGAGATCTTCTCTTTGAGCCTCATCACCATGTAATCAGACAATTCATTAATGCTCTCATCATCCAACTCAGCATCTTTCACAACCACAAAGACACGATCCACTAGTACGCTATCATATTTATCAAGAACGGCTTTTAATGTTTGCGCATCTTTAATGTCATCTCTTGCCCACACTAAATCGACTCTGCCTTCAGGACCCGGTCGAAAATCCTCATACGAAGTAAATTTCGTCTCATCGACTTGTGGACCTCTGGCACAACCAGCCAAAAGAACGATAAAAACAGACAAGGTGATGCACTTAAAATACGGTTTAAACATGACGCCTCCTATAATTGAATATACAGTTTATCATTCCATATAAATTTAACCAGTATTTATTCACCTAATGGATATTTTGTTGAATCAAGTATTGAGCTTCCCGCTGCACAATTTCATGTTAAAGTACGCCGCTTACTGGAAAGCATAACGAGAAAAATAATGAAGTCACCTTGCCGCGCAGCCTGTAAAAACAACGGCGGAATCTGTTCTGGCTGTCACCGAACCATGGAAGAAATCGTGCAGTGGAAAGATAAGTCTGATACTCAACGAGACGCGATCATCGAGCAATTGGTTGGAAATGATTCAACCCACTCTTGCCCTGAGTGTGGCACGAACGCGCACTGCGATATTGCTGCGGGGAAAGAGACGTGCTGGTGCTTTGATATTGAGACCAGAGATTTACCAAAACCAGATGCGGGGCAGCTTTGTTTGTGTCGTAAATGTTTGGAGAAAAAGCCAGTCGCCTAGCCTATCGAATATAGGGCATAACGGACTGGCTATCATTGAAATGAAGGTGAGGTCTGCGAACTATTTCTGCGCTAACGCTTGGGATTCAAACTTCACACCATCCCAACCTGTCACCATAAAGTTACGAATGTTTTGATGGTCGCTGTTCTCTGGATGTGCCAATACATCTTCACGGTAGAAGCGACCAAAACACGCCAACGTTGCTTCTTTGCTTAGGTTGTTCAATTGACCAAAAGCGAAGATCTTGCACGAGCCGTTGTTCTCACCTGCATTATTCTGCGTTTCACCATTCACAAAAGCCGCTGGCGTAAAAGCGTAGTTTGCCTCAATGGCTGCCATTGTCGTTTCAAATTCTACTGTCTCAGGTGATGCCGCTAGCGCATCCAAAAATTCTTTAAGTTCCATTATTTCTAGTTCCTAGTGTCTTTTCATCTTAAGTGTTCGACATACGTTCAGATTAAAACTGACACATTTGTTTCATCAAAAGCCAATATAAGAGTCATAAATCATAAATATATTCAGAGCCTTATTTAATAACACATCAATCAATGCACTATTCCTCACTGTTGTCGTGAATGAATAGATATCTAATTTAGGTGCATTGAGCAACATTGTATCTGCTTAATAAGGAAATATCATGACCACCCCATTTAAGGCAATAGGCGTATTGGCATTATCTTCACTTGCCATCGCATGTTCATCTCAACCTGACGATTCTCTCTCTTCGTTTGCAGCCCAATGTAAAGCATCGGTAGCACCTGTTGCTGGGGAGACATCCATCCAAGGTTTGACCTTTATGGGAACGTCTATCGCTGACGCACCATTCGATACATCGGCAGCAGAAATCGTTCAATATGATGCGTGTACTGACAAGCTTTACGTGGTCAACGCTCAAGCAAAACGTGTCGATGTGCTTTCTATGGATGACAACGGCGCACCAACACAAACTGCATTCATAGATCTCAACAGCGCAGGCGAAGCGGCAGGCGTTGAAATTGGTGCGGCAAACAGCGTTGCAGTCTTTAATGGTTTAGTCGCTGTAGCGATTGAAAACAGCAATAAGCAGTCGAATGGCATTGTTGGCTTGTACCGCTCAGATGATTTGTCGCTGATCACCACCTTCCCTACCGGCGCACTGCCAGACATGGTTGGCTTCTCAAAAGATGGCAGATACATTGCGACAGCAAACGAAGGTGAACCAAATGGTGACTACAGTATCGATCCAGAAGGCAGCATCACGCTGATCGACTTGAGCCAAGGCGCAAAACAAGCAGAAGTCACGCAGATTGGTTTCAATGAGTTTGATGGTGCACGTAAGCCTGAGTTACCTGCTGATGTTCGAATCTCAGGTCCAAATGCCACGGTGGCGCAAGATCTAGAACCGGAATACCTCACCTTTGCTGACAACGGAAAAATCTACGTTGCACTGCAAGAGAACAATGCAATGGCAATCGTAAACCCAGAAAGCAAATCGGTAGAGAAGATTGTGAGTCTGGGTGAGAAATCTTGGTCTGATTCAAAACTGGATGCTTCGAACAAAGACAAAATCATTGGCAACTTTAAGAGCTACCCACAGCTGGTTGGTCTGTACATGCCAGATACCCTCGACAGCTACTCGGTAAACGGTAAAACGTACATACTCTCTGCCAACGAAGGTGACGGTCGTGAATATGGCTTCAAAACAACACAAGCTCTATGTGACCAAGCGGGCTTTAAGTGGGGTGAAGACGATTACCTAGGTACAGATGAATATACTTCTGAACAAGGCACCTGTTTAAGCCATGTCGACGAAGTGCGCGGTAAGAAGCTAAAAGTCGCAGCAGACCACCCGCTAGCAGAGGCACTAAAAGACAACAAACAACTCGCGCGTCTAAAAGTGATTAAGCCTGAACACACGCTTTCTGCACAAGACAATGTTCAAGCCTTTGGTGCCCGTTCATTCTCTATTTGGGATGAAAACGGTGAGTTGGTTTTCGATAGTGGTGACGATTTCACGACCATCGCACTAATGAATGAAGGTAAGAACTTCAACAGCACCAACGATAGCAATGACAGTGGCGATGACCGCAGCGACGACAAAGGCATTGAACCAGAAGCGATTGAAGTAGCACAAATCAATGGTCGCCATTACGCGTTCATCGGCTTGGAGCGTCAAGGCGGCATCATGATTTATGACATCACAGACCCGAAGCAAGCGCAGTTCCTGCATTACGTAAACCGTCGTGATTATAACCAGCCAGTTTGTACAGAAGTGGAAGACGGCGAATGCGCGAACGACACTTACAATCCAAAAGCCGGTGATTTGGCGCCAGAGTCAATCAAATACTTTGCTCGTAACGGGCAACACTTTATCGCGGTTGGTAATGAAGTGTCAGGTACGACGTCTGTGTTTCGAATTGAGCTTTAATTCTCGCTCTTCAAGAGAACAAAATTAAAAGTAAAGCGCCCGAACTTCAGTCCGGGCGCTTTTGTTTATAATGAGTGAGCATAATCACTCAGCTTTACTCTTCAATAACCAATGCGTCGCACTTAGAAGCACAGATAAAGTCGTTCTTATGCAGACCTTTAATAGAGTGGCTCCACCACGTGATGGTCACTTTGCCCCACTCCAGCAAGATAGATGGGTGGTGGAATTCATCTTCTGCAAGCTCGGCAATCTTGTTGCTAAACGCCCACGCTTGTTTGAAGTTCTTAAACTTGTAGACCTTCTCAAGTTGAGGAATCTCATCTCTCTCAATGATCTGCCAATCAGACAATTGCAGCAGCAAAGACTGTTGTTCCTCTTTACTAAGTGCAATGGCATCGATACTACAAGCTTCGCATTTTTGTTCATTCAACATGAGCAGGTTCCTTTGGTTCAAAAAGTGGTGGAAGCAATCCGGCTTCAATCGCTAGATCGGCTTGTTTCAATAAATTCAGTTGGCTAATTTGGAAAAGCTGGGACAAATCTTCAATCACGTAGTATTTCGGCTGCATGATATCGATGCGATAAGGGGTTCTTAGCACAGTTTGCAGGTCAAACTCGTCTCTAATCGCTATGTCGCTTTCCAATGAATAGATGGTTTCTCCCGGAGATGAAAGGATACCGCCACCGTAGATCTTGGTTTTGTTACCCTCTTGAACCAAGCCGAACTCGACTGTAAACCAATATAGACGCGCAAGGTACCCTCGCTGCTTCGGTGTCGCGGCTTGTCCAAGCTGTCCGTAATGCTCGGTAAAGGCGGCAAAATCAGGGTTGGTGAGCATGGCACAATGACCAAAAATCTCATGAAAGAAATCCGGCTCTTGTAGGTAATCAAACTCTTCTCGCGTTCTCAAAAATGTCGCAACAGGGAAGCGTTTATTGCCAAGCAAATTGAAGAAACGATCAAAGTCGATCAATGCAGGTACTGGCTCCACTTGCCAGCCCGTTGTTTCCATCAAGACACGATTGATTTCGGGCAGTTGTGGCACGCGGTCATGAGGTAAATCGAGTAGCTTGAGTCCATGCAGATAGGCGCTACATGCACGGTCTTGAATCACGCTCATTTGTCTTGTTACCAAGTCGCGCCAAATGGCATCCTCTTCATGGCTCCATTCTACCCTTCCATCCTGATCGACGGGTTTTGAATGATACTGAGTCATTGCACATCTCCGTTAACAAATCCTTTACATTAAGCCTATCTACACTCTTTTGTCCTTCCAATCCCCTGGCCATTTTCCACTCAAAACTTAGGTGTAACATTTTCTTTACATCAACACCTAAGACATTGATATACATAAGGAGCTAGTTTCTCCAACGAGTTTGACTTTATTTCTGGTTCACCTCAGACTGAAAACGTTAAAACTTTGTTATAGAGGGAGCTATGCGCGAGAGCAACAAAGTCTGGCAGCCGACGGAAGATCGAATCGAGCAAGCCAATATCACGCAGTTTATCGAGCACATTAATCGGCAGGGTTTCGAGCTCAAAAACTACTCTGATTTGCACCAATGGTCTTTGGAGCATAACGAGCATTTCTGGAAAGAGGTTTGGCAGTTCTGCGACCTAATTGGCACGCAAGGCGATACCGTAAAAGCACAAGGTGAAAGCCGTTGGCAATCACCAATGCAAAATCGAGATGCCGTGTGGTTCCCTCAAGCTCAAGTTAACTACGCAGAGAACCTGCTCAGTTTGGCAGAGCAACAAGCGGATGAACTGGCGATTTGGTTTGAAAACGAGCGCGGCGACAAACAGACTTACAAATGGAAACAGCTTTGTGATGAGGTCTCGAGCGTTCAGCAATGGTTAGTCGAATGTGGCATCAAGCAAGGCGATGTGGTTGCAGGTTATTTACCACATATGCCACAAACCGTTATTGCAATGCTTGCTACCACCAGCTTAGGCGCGACTTGGACATCTACCTCCCCTGACTTTGGGGTAGAAAGCGTCATCGAGCGCTTCGGACAAGTGAAACCAAAGGTTCTCTTCACCTGCGATGGTTATGCCTTCAACGGCAAAACTTTTGATATGTCGGAGAAGAACCACCACATCGCGGATCATCTTGATGGACTGAAACAAGTATGCCAGATCGGTTACCTCAAACCACATGTGTTCGAATGCGATGTTTGTACTCACGATTGGCAAAACATCATTAATCAGTATTCCCCTGCTCCGTTGCATTACACTCGCGTGGAATTCAATAGTCCGCTGTTTGTGCTTTATTCCTCTGGCACGACTGGCAAGCCTAAGTGCATCGTGCATTCTGTTGGCGGTACGATTCTCAATCATCTTAAAGAGCATCAACTTCATTCAGACATTCAGCCTAAAGATCGCGTCTTTTATTACACAACTTGTGGTTGGATGATGTGGAACTGGCACGTATCTGCTCTTGCGAGTGGTGCGTGCTTGGTGATTTTCGATGGTAGCCCGGTTTATCCAACAACTGGTGTGCTGTGGGATTTTGCTCAGCGCGCCGAGGTGAGTATCTTTGGTACTGCCGCCAAGTACCTAGAGGCGATAGAAAAAGCCGGACTGTCGCCAATCCAAGATTACTCTCTCCCTGCTTTAAGAACTTTGTGCTCTACGGGCTCAGTGCTTTATCCAGAGCAGTTTGATTACGTGTATCAACACATCAAGCAAGATCTGCACTTGGCTTCTATTTCAGGCGGAACAGACATCTGTGGCTGCTTTGTATTAGGCAACCCTATCTCGCCTGTTTATCGTGGTGAATGTCAGTACGCTGGTTTGGGTATTGATGTTCAAGTGTTCGACTCACAAGGTCAAAGCGTGAGTGAACAACGTGGTGAGCTCGTCTGCACCAACTCCATACCCAACTTTCCTGTCGGCTTTTGGAACGATACAGGGGAACGCTACCACAACGCTTACTGGGACAAGTTCGATGATATCTGGCATCACGGTGATGATGTCGAACGCAGCACCAAAGGTGGGTTTGTTTTCTACGGTCGTAGCGATGCATTGTTGAATCCTGGCGGTGTGCGCATCGGCACAGCGGAGATTTATCAGCAAGTAAACGCTATTGAAGGTATCGTCGATTCTATCGCTGTAGGTAAAGAGGTCGATCGCAATGAGCAAATCTGGCTGTTTGTGCAGACCGCTTCTGGTGTCACTTTAGATGACAGATTAGTAGCAGAGATTAAGTCGCGCCTCAAAACATCCTGCTCGCCAAGGCACGTGCCAAGCCAAATATTCGCCATCAGCGACATTCCTAAAACGCGCTCGGGAAAGTTGGTAGAACTTGCGGTCAAACAAGTCATAAATGGTAAGGAAGTTGAGAACTTAGGTGCGATTGCGAATCCAGGCGTTCTAAAGGAAATTCGACAACTCACGTTTGCCTAGCAAATCAAAGGAAACAAAAAAGCGAGCTATAAATAGCTCGCTTTTCTTATGTTCTTTGTCGGGGATTAACGGCGACCTACGCCCATTAATACTGACATTGTGTGACCGTCTGATGTGATTTCGAAGACCTTCTTCGTTTCTACCTCAGTAAAGCCGGCTTTGATAAGTGCGTTCTCTGATTTCGCTAGCGTGAAGCCTTCTTTTTCTGAATCTGCAATCCAATCAAAATGAACGAAGTGACCACCAGCGTTGAGTAACGAGTGAGCAATCTCTAGAGACGTTTCGTAGTCTTCGATAAAAGCCAGAACTGAAGAAGCAACGACTAAGTCAAACTGACCACGGAATGCTGGGTGCTGAGCAACTAGACCACGCGTCAATGCGTCAACAACTGGTTCTACATTCTCTAACTCTTTCTTATCAAGCTCTTCAATCATGGCTTCAGATGCATCCAGCGCCACAATCTCTTTTGCGGATGGCGACAATAGTTGGCTTAACTGCCCTGTCCCACATCCAAAATCCAATACTTTAATGCCATCAAGCTGAGTAAGCTGTTGTAACTGTGCAAACACCGACTGAGCAAATTGATCTGTTGCTGGGTTAGATTCCCAATTCTTTGCTAAGCCGTCCCAATCTTGTGCCATCGTGGCCTCCATGTTCACTTCTTGTAACCCCCATAGATTACCGCAAAAACGCCAAAACACCATAGACTTATCTGGCGAATCCGTGTTTTTTTCGATAATCTTTCTAAGCGTCAGTACGCTCATTCATCTACGTTATCGATTCTCATCTTTTTAGTTTAGGTCTTTTTTAATCATGAACTTAACTCAAGTCGAAGCTTTTTGTACCATCGCCGAATATGGCTCCGTATCGGAGGCTGCGCGTCAACTCGATTGCAACCGCACCAAACTCAGTATGGCAATTAAAGCGCTTGAGAAAGACTTAGACGTCGAGCTATTCACTCGCACAGGCAATCAACTAACGCTCTCGGAAGCGGGGAAAGCCATCTTCAAAGACTGCGAAAACCTGCTCGTAACCGCACAACGAATCAAAAAGACCTGCGCTCAAGTTTCTGACGGCTTCAACGCTGAGGTCTGGGTGGCACGTGATGACTCGCTGCCAGACGAACTTTGGCAAGAGCTCTCGCATACTCTAAACAATCGCTTCCCTTCCACCACATTCAACCTGATTCTCGCTTCCAGTGGTGACTTAGCTAATTTGGTCAGTACTCAACAGGTCGATTTTGCATTTGGTGTTGATTACGAGCGCGTGGATGACCCACACATCGTTTACAATCCACTTGGTAAAATTCGTATGATGTCGGTCTGTAGCTTCGATCACCAACTCAGCAAAATGCGTCGCGTCACCGATGAAGATTTGCGTAACCAGATGCAAGCTTTGATGGTGTATTTGAATGAGAAAGACAACCCCGAGCTACAACCCTTTTCTACTCGATACATTGGCTTCTCCAGTTTTGACTACATGCTGAACACTATTTTAGAAGAAGATGCATGGGGCGTATTACCTGAGCCATTGATCCGACATTACTTGAGACATCAGAAACTTGCGGTGATCAAACACACCTATGGTTTGACGCAAGAAGACTACTGTATGTTCGTACCAAATGGACAAACAGAACACCCTGCAATGAGTTGGTTGGCCGATAAATTAAGCGAGTATTTATTCGACTTCTAAACATATTGCAGTGAGCGTCAATTATATTGACAGCAAAATTTAATGTTAAATCATTGAAAAATAAAAGCATAATTCAAAAACAACATTTTATCGTTTAAATGTCACACAGTTTTCATTTGCTTAAATTTGCCCTAAGGAGAAGAATGTAAGGGTGTAATAATTTAAGGCATCTTTTATGTGTGACAGGACAAGCAAAAACGAAAACCGTATCCTAACCTTCTCAGCCCTTTTAGCATCTGGGTTTGCAATTGGAGGGATGGTACTTGGCTTGCTTGTTGGGTCGATCGTCATCGTTTTTGACGGTGTTTATTCTCTAGTCAGTCTGCTGTTAACTTTATTGTCACTGGCAGCTTCTTACTACATCAGCAAGCCATCAAAATCTATTTTTCCTTTCGGCAAAGCTGTACTTGAACCTATCGTTATCGCTATTAAAGCCGCTGTTATTTTAGTGGTGGTTTCTTTCTCATTATTTTCAGCGGTAACCGCGTTGATGACAGGCGGTCGTGAGGTAGACGCTTCCATCGCAACCATCTTCGGTGTCGTTAACGTGATTGGTTGTGGTTACGCTTGGTGGTTTATGGCGAAGAAAAGTCGTCGTTTCTCATCAGGTTTGATCGAAGCCGAGAAAAAACAATGGCAAATGGATACGTTGTTAAGCGTGGCAGTAACGGTTGGTTTTATCGCTGCATGGCTAGTATCGCTAACACCATACGCACACTACGCGGTCTATGCAGACCCTATGATGATGGTCTTGATGGGCTTCTACTTCCTTAAAGTACCATTTGATATGCTAGTTGGTGCCCTACGCGAACTGTTAATGATGACACCAAGCAAAGAGTTGTGTCAGAGCGTTGGTAAAGACGTTCTTGAGATTGAAAAAGTGACTGAGCACCAATTGAAACTGGCTGGCGTAACTAAAGTTGGTCAAGAACTGCGAGTAAATGTGGACGTGCATGTGGATGACGACACGCTAGAGCTTGATACGCTAGAACACACTCGTAAGCAGCTTACTAAGCGACTATCGAAGCACAGATTCAAGCTTCAACTGCACTTGAACGTCGCTTATTAGAGCGCCACCAAACAATCATTAGAACTCAAAAGAAAAGCTCCCAATCTCGGGAGCTTTTTTCTTGCTTTGATTTGAACCTGAAAGACACTCAAGCGTGCTCTACATATTTCTATACCAGCGTTCATCCCGCCGCTTCGCGCTTCTCTTTGGTAATCAGCCAACACATCAGCGAACCAACCGTTACCATTACGACTCCTTGCCAGAAGCTGTGGCTTAGAGTGACGCCTAGAATAAGAGAGGAAAACAGAGCAGAAAAAATCGGCGTAAAGTAAGACAAGGTTGCGAGAAACACCATATTGCCGCCCACAATCGCGATGTTCCACAATCCGTAACCACCCGCCATTAAAGCTGCAGAAGCCACTAAGTACCCCATCGCTTGCCAGCTGAATGCCATTGGCGGCTCATCAGTAAAGGCGTATTTGATCCACAAAGAGATGGCTGTCGCGATAAAAAACAAAGTAATCGCGTTGTGCTTCGATTGTTGTCTTTGAGTCAGATTGCAATACACAGCCCAGATGACTGCGCCTGCAAATGCCATGAAGTAAACAATCGGATTGCTACTGATGTTCGCCACTAACTGCGTCGGTGATAAACCGCTATCACCACTGACCGTCCACGCGACACCAATGAATGCCAACATAACTGCCGGGTACAGTAACCAGTTCGGCTTTTTGTTACTGCCCAATACCGCAAACAACACAGTTAGTGCTGGCCATAGATAATTGACGATGGAAACTTCAATCGCTTGAGAACGAGAATTGGAGTAGCCCAATGCCAGCGCAAGGAAGATCTCGTAGCAAACAAACATCGCTCCACCCAAAACTAAATACTTGGGTGAGAAATATGACAGTTTTGGGATGCCAACCACAATCAACAGAAAAATGGAGCTCAGAGAATACAGCATGGCTGATCCACCCACGGGTCCCAAACTTTCTGTCACCAATCTTGCGATGCCTAACAAACAGCTCCAAGAGAGAATGGCGATACAACCATAAAGGGTGAAACGAAACTGATAGGATTGCATGTTATCTATGTGACCTACTGCTCATGAATGCCAAAGGAAACTGCAGCTTAACTCAAAAATGATCCGCTTCAACGTACTCTTTTTCCAAAATCGGTATAAAAACCACTCTATTACGCGGTTGGAGTCGATATGAAACATTTTCTGCCTTCGAGTGTCATGCTGACACCGTTTGTTGTGCGCTACTATGAGGAAGACGACGAAAGTGAAAACGTTGAAACACATTCGGAAACGCATGGTCTAGATAGTGAAGAACAATCTAAGGAACGTTCAGAGTAAAGGAATCCAATCATGAAAAAAGTCGCAGTCATTTTAAGTGGTTCAGGCGTTTACGACGGCTCTGAGATCCACGAAGCCGTATTGGCGCTCTACGCCATCGAGAAAGCAGGTGCAACTTGGCACTGCTTTGCACCTAACATTGACCAACTCCACGTCATCAACCACCTAACTGGTGACGAAATGGATGAAACACGTAACGTCTTAATCGAATCTGCTCGTATTGCACGCGGAAATATTGACGATGTCGCCAAACTTAACGTTGATGAATACGATGCCCTACTACTTCCTGGTGGATTTGGTGCCGCGAAAAACTTAACCGACTTCGCTGTTTCGGGTGCGGAGTGTTCGATTAATACTCACGTCGCCCAAGCGTGTCGTGCGTTCGCTCAAGCGGGCAAACCTGCAGGATATCTATGCATCGCACCAACCATTATCCCGATGATTTATGATCAAGGTGTAAAAGGCACCATTGGTAACGATGAAGCCACTGCAGCAGCATTCGGTCATATGGGGGGCGAGCATGTCAATTGCCAGGTGGATGAAATCCATTTCGATGAAAAACACAACGTGCTTTCAACACCAGCTTATATGTTAGCGGAGAATATCTCCCAAGCCGCGTCAGGCATTGAAAAACTAGTAGATAAGTTAGTTAAAATCGCCTAAATCGAAAACGTTTGCTTAAAACACACCATACTAATCCCCATTGATAGACTACATATTAATGGGGATTTTTTATACTTTAGTCGAATTGAGAGATAAACCGTACGAATCTTGTTATTTTTGCCAATCGTTTGCGTGATAAATGAGATATTTCAGCTACGTTAAGTAGGTGTTGCACCATCTCACTGTGCAACAAGACTGTCATCACACTTTCAGCCCTCAAGATACCCCTAAGGGGTTAAACTTGTCCTAGATCAATCTAAATCAAGAACGGGGTATGCAAGAGTAAATGACAGATTAAGAAAGATTATTAAAAATAACGACGGAGCAATCCAATATGACAAGTGCATTTTTTATCCCTACCGTAAACCTAATGGGCGCTGGTTGTCTGAAAGACGCAGCAGACAGCATCCAATCTCAAGGCTTTAAAAAAGGTTTGATTGTTACGGATAAGATTCTTAACCAAATCGGTGTAGTAAAACAGGTTCAAGATCTACTAACAGAACGCGACGTAGCAACTGTTGTGTTCGATGGCACTCAACCAAACCCTACTATCAGCAACGTTAACGACGGCTTGGCACTTCTTACTGATAACGAATGTGACTTCGTTATCTCTCTAGGTGGCGGTTCACCACACGACTGTGCGAAAGGTATCGCGCTTGTTGCTTCTAACGGCGGCAAAATCGCAGATTACGAAGGCGTAGACCAATCTGCAAAACCAATGATGCCACTTATCGCGATCAACACGACTGCGGGTACGGCATCTGAAATGACGCGTTTCTGCATCATCACTGACGAAGAGCGTCACATCAAGATGGCTATCGTTGATAAGCACACAACACCGCTTATCTCTGTAAACGATCCAGAGCTAATGCTAGCTAAACCTGCTTCGCTAACTGCGGCAACAGGTATGGATGCCCTAACTCACGCGATTGAAGCTTACGTATCTATCGCGGCAACGCCAATCACTGATGCGGTAGCAATCAAAGCTATTGAGCTTATCCAAGCTTACCTACGCACAGCAGTGAAAAACGGTGAAGATCTAGAAGCTCGTGAACAAATGGCATACGCACAGTTCATGGCGGGTATGGCGTTCAACAACGCGTCTCTAGGCTACGTACACGCAATGGCACACCAGCTAGGTGGTTTCTACGACCTTCCACACGGTGTTTGTAACGCGATTCTTCTACCTCACGTACAGCGCTACAACGCGCAAGTATGTCCTGAGCGTCTACGTGACGTAGCGAAAGCAATGGGCGTAAACGTAGAAGGCATGTCTGCTGAAGCAGGCGCAGCGGCAGCAATCGACGCTATCGTAACTCTAGCGAAAGATGTGGGTATCCCAGCGGGTATTAAAGAGCTTGGTGCGAAACTAGAAGACATCCCAACGCTAGCAGACAACGCACTTAAAGACGCTTGTGGTTTCACTAACCCTAAACAAGCAACTCACGAAGAAATCTCTAAGATCTTCGAAGAAGCGATGTAATCTCGCTACATAAACAATTCTCTAGCCTTAATTCAATCCCCGATCTCGTATCGGGGATTTTTTACATTCTTATACAATCCATGCTCTGCAAAACGTTCTCTTTTAGTGTTAGCTTTTAAGCATTAATACGATTCATATTGGAAGGAACCATGAGAACGATTGCTGCTGCCCTACTCGCTTGTTTATCCTTTTCTGCCAACGCTGCCGAATACCGCGCTAACGAAGTGGCGAATGGATTTCAGATCCCTTGGGGGATCGAGTTCTTAGATAGCCAACGCGTTATCGTCAATGAAAAGAACGGTACGGTTTCGTTGCTGGATATCACCACAGGCAAACCTCAAAAGCTGTTTAACGTTCCCGATGTGAACACCAGTGGACAAGCCGGCTTATTGGATATTGCGCTCGCACCGAATGCCGATAAGCAAAACCCGCAACTCTTCTTTACCTACAGCAAGCGCACGAGCAAAGGCAATACGGTGGCGTTAGCGACGGCGCAATTGCAAAACAATCAGCTTGTGGGTTGGAAAGATCTCTTTGTTGCTGATGCCATCACCGACACAGGGCGTCACTACGGCAGTCGAATTTCATTTGTAGACGACAAAGTTTATTTCTCAATCGGCGACCGTGGTGAACGTGATAATGGGCAAGACACTCAAACCCATGCTGGCAGTATTCTGCGGCTTAACCTTGATGCTTCGGTTCCACAAGACAACCCATTCAAACCTTCCGAAGCTCGCCCTGAGATATGGAGTTACGGGCACCGCAACCCACAAGGTATGTTTTACGACGAAGCAACAAAACAGCTGTGGTCGATTGAGCATGGACCACGCGGCGGCGATGAAATTAACCTAATCAAGAGAGGCGCGAACTACGGCTGGGCTAAAGTCTCTCATGGTAAAGAATATTGGGGTCCGTTGGACGTCGGGGAAGCTAAGTCGTTACCGGGAATGGAAGATCCAAAGTTGGTATACATCCCTTCTATCGCACCCAGCAATATGATTTTGTACCGTGGCGATAAATACCCAGAGTTGGACGGAAAAATCCTCGCCGGTGCATTGAAACTGGCGCACATCAACGTGGTTTCTATTGAGAATGGCAAGCTTACCGAATCAAAAAGATTGATGGAGAATCTTGGTGAGCGAGTAAGAGATATAACCATCAGCCCCGATGGCTATATCTATTTTTCTACCGACAGCGGCAAAATCTTTCGTCTTGAGGAGAAATAGTTTTCTCTGACGAACGAGTCAAAAAAGCTAGCTCTTTAAACTCACTGCCACCGTTTCATTGTCAAAATCGAGCGTCATGGTCGAGCCCAATGGAACGGTGAGCATTGGGTGGGTATGACAGCTGTCAAAGTCATACAAAATTGGCAGTGGTTGACCGTTAAGTACTTCTAGTAACACGTCTATAGGTGCTCGTCCTGTGCCTTTATCATTGAACTTTTCATGCTTGCCGAGCACAACCGCACCAACTTTATCAAACACACCAGAGAGCTTGAGCAGCGCAAAAGAACGTTCGACCGTTTCAATGCCCTGCAAACAATCTTCCACTAGCAAAATATCGCCTTGTTCGATACTCGGCATAAACTCACTTGCCCAAATACCCGTCATGGTATTAAGGTTGCCGCCAATCAAACGCCCTGTGATCTTGCCTTCACCTTTGAAGTGCCAATGGTTTCGCAAGGTTTGCTTTGCGCGGTCTTGCTCGCCCCACTCTATCCATTCATCTGTCCACCCTAGTGGCATTGTGTATTGATGATCCAAGCCGACTAATGTATTCACTATCGATTCGAACGAAGCGAAGGTCTCGTCCACCAATGGCGGGAATTCACCCAGAGATGCCACCAAAGCTGGACCATAGAAAGTAACGATGCCGGTTTGTGCGTAAATGCCCATAAGCAAAGCTGTCACATCCGAATAGCCAACAATGATCTTGGGATCTTTCTTCAATGCCTCGAAATCAATGTAAGGTAGCAATGAGTTACTGTTGGAACCACCTATGGTCGACATAATACAGCGCACTTCAGGGTCACGAATCAGCGCATTCAATTCTTCTACTCGATCTTGAATCGAACCCGAGCGGTATTGGTCAGTTTTGCCCGTTAAGCTGCCTGCTTTTAGCTGGTAACCATGAGATTCCACGTACGCTTTAGCACGCTCAAAACGCGCTGGTGCAAATACCGTGGCTGGGGAGGATGGCGAGAAAAAGCCGATGGTGTCGCCTTTTTGTAATGGTTTAGGAATGATCATGCGCGTCCTTGTTTTGTGATACATGGTTGATTTATTTTCGTACAATCTAAGCAGAAGAATCTAAACTTAACAATAACCTTTTGTTTTTTAAAACGATAGTTCGGTTAAGTTGTACGAGGTCATTATGATTCCATTCCCTTTACAGCTCGATAAAATTAAAGCCGTGGTGTTTGATTTAGACAACACCTTGGTGAGTTCTGATATGAACTTCGGCGAATTGCGACAACAGCTAGGTTGTCCGCAGAGTGAAGATCTATTGGATTTTGTCGACGCACTTGAGCATCCTCACCATAGAGAGCACGCTCATAACGTGATATTTGATTACGAGATTTCTGATGCTGAGCAGTCTGCTCCAATGATTGGCTGCCATGAGTTGCTCGCCCACTTGCATCAAAATGAAATCAAAACCGCTATCGTGACGCGCAACTGTCAAATCGCCACGCAGCGCAAACTAGAACACAACCAAATCTCAGTGGAACGAGTCATCACTCGTGAATGCTTCCCGCCCAAGCCAGACCCATTGTCTTTGCAGGTGTTGGCGAAAGAGTGGCGTTTGATGCCTGATGAAGTGCTTTATGTCGGCGATTACCTTTACGACTTACAGGCAGCGTATAACGCTCAGATGCCGTCTTGTCTTGTGCATCATGGTAATCAAGAAACCTTCAATGACTCAGCCTCGTTGGCGCTTAATGAACTCAGTGATTTATTGAGCCGTTTCGAATCCTTACCACGCAAATAAAGCACACATATAAAATACGCAAACAAAAAAAGGGGCACCAACGTGCCCCTTATGACTTATTCCCGATTGTTTCATGCGTTCCCAAGGATTGCTTGGGTGATGCGCTGCTTAGCCTTGTAGGTAAGCGTTAAGCATCCACATTAATTTTTCTTGCTCACGGATGTAGTCACCCATCAATGCCGCTGTACCTTCGTCATCTGCTTCACCCGCGTTTTGTAGAATCTCACGCTGTTTTAGAAGTAGAACGCTAAAGCCTTGAACCAGACCTTGTACACACTCCTCACCAGAAGTCGCGTTTTGATGTTCTTTAATTTCACTTGCTTCCAAGTAGTTGCTGAATGCGTGCGCTGGCGTGTGACCCAAAGTTAGAATACGCTCTGCAAGCTCATCGATTTTTGTTTGTAGATCAGTGTAGATCTCTTCAAATTTTACGTGCAGTTCGAAGAATTGCGCACCTTTAATGTTCCAGTGGTAACCGCGAGAGTTCATGTACAACACTTGGTAATGCGCTAGCAGTTGATTTAGCTGTTGAGCTAGTTGTGCTGATTGTTCGCTGTCTAGACCAATTAGGCTTACTTGTTTGTTCATAATCTTGCTCCTAGAAGGATGATACCAATCGTAGTAACGAACGATTCTCTTACCGGGATTGGTATAAAGTTTAAAAATTCTTTTGCAGTATTTGCTGCCGATGGAGTCATATTACGGCTCCGGCTCGGCGAAGAGAATTTGGTTTTAGCTATGATTTAAATAGCCAAATCCAATGAGCAAGTAGACGAATATCGGCGTATCATCTAACAAAAAGCTCCAACCCTTTTTGTGTAAAAAGGGTTGGGGCTTTTTTACTATTTGGTTAACGTTCAAAAGTATATGAACAGACGTAAACCTTATCTACGCCGTTTTAAAAGTTGCCATCTGTTGATTCAGTTCGGTAACTTGCTCTTTTACTTGCAATGATGTCTCTGATGCACGTTGGCTGTTATTCGAAACCTCATCCACTGATTGAGTAATACCGGACATCAATCCAGTGATCGAGTTGGTCGCATGAGATTGCTGCTCTGCCGCTGCCGCAAGTTCTGCCATTTGTTCATTCAAAGAACCAATTTGTTCAGTAGTGACAAGCAAACGAGTTACCGCTTTTTCAATGTGCTCAGCGCCCTGCTCCGCAAGTGATTGACTGTGTTCAATCTCCTCAACCACCGAATTGGTCGAGCGTTGAATCGCATTAATGATGCCGTTGATTTCTGTCGTCGATTGAGTAGTGCGCGTCGCTAACATGCGTACTTCGTCCGCCACAACCGCAAAGCCTCGTCCTTGGTCACCCGCACGCGCTGCTTCTATCGCGGCATTCAGTGCCAGTAAGTTAGTTTGTTCTGCCAAACCTTCAATCACTTCCGTCACTCGACCAATGGCTTCGCTCTCTTTGCTTAGCTGTGTGACTTGCGTACTCGCGGTTTCAATGCTGCCGTGCAAGCTTTCCATGGTGACTTTGTTTTGCTCTAAAGCATCACGACCTTGTTCAATCTCGCCTTTTGAGTCAGAAAGCTTCTGCACCGATTGATTGGCTTGATCTAGGGTGTTACGCGCGGCTAAAGCGATTTCATCCAATTGGCTTCCCATTTCAACAATGCTGGTTTGTTGCTGTTCTACATTCGATGAGGTGACTTGCGCCGATTCCAACAAAGCCCCCATACTAGTATCCACTTGGTGCGCTTTTTCACTCACCCCTGCCACAATGCTCGCTAACGATTGGTTCATGCGGTTAATCGAATCGGTAAGGTCAGCCAATTCATCTTTCCCAACAACAGTTAACGAAGGCTGAGAAACGTCCCCTGAAGCGATCGTCTTTGCACGCTCCGATAAGTTTTTCACTCGGCGACCAATGGTATTGCCCATGTATTTTGAAATCGCTACTGCGGCAAACAAAACCAATGCCGCAGCAATCAACATAGTGGTGAGTACGTTTTTGATCGACTGATTAATGCCCTGTCCACTTTGATCAGCACGACTTTGCTGAGCCAATACGATCGTTTCTAAACTTTGGTCTAGTGCATCCGCTGCTGGCAACAGTTCATTCGCCATTAACAAGTTTGATTCGTTCCATTCTGGTGACTGACGTAATGCAATCACCTGCTCTGCTAAAGGAAAGTACAGTTGCTGCATTTCTTTAAACAGTGACCACAATGATTGGTCGTTATCAGTAAGCCTGTCGAGTTTGCTGTCGATTTCCGCCACGGACTGATTATGGTACTTAATCAAGTCGTGGTATTTGTCCAAATGATCTTGCTGCCCGTACAACAGGAAATCTCGCAGAGCAGACAGTGCATTGGCCAGCGAGGTATAGCTATCCGCGTAAACTTTAAACAGACGCTTTCTGTCTCCACCAAATGGGTTTCCTGACTCTTCATTGATTAAGCTTTGAAGCTGATCAAGTGCCACTTCTGCAATGGGTGCCGCTTCGTTAATAAAGAGGTTATGCGCGGGTAAGTTCTCATCACTGTGACTGAGCTCAATCAACTTGTTTAGAGAGACTTTTACCGCATCCCACTGACTTTGAATCGCTTGAAAATCCTGTTCAGAGATCAAAGCCTGCAACGTTGGAAGCGACTCGTCTGTAGATGCCATGATATTGCGTACGTCCTCACTCAGACGTGCGCTCGCCTCTTCATCGCCACCTAGCAACATGTAGGCTCGAATAGAAGACAGCGACGCTTGAACGGACTGTTGGATACCGCGACTGGTGTCGACGGTCGGTAAATCGGATTTAAGTAACGAAGAGGCGTATTGCTCTACGGTGGTGACGTTGCGATACGTAAATACCGCTGATGCCATAAAAAGTACGGCTAGCAGCACAAAACTGAGCTGCAACTTCCCTGATATCGTAAGGTTCATCCATAAACTCCTGACAACGATGAGCCTTAAATATAACGATGTTTACAAAAATGTTAAATACAGGTATCAAAAGTTACTAAGAAAACCATGTAAACCACTATTTCAAGCCAAGAAATGGGACTTATTCGAAGTATGGTATGCGCTCACTACGTAAAATCAGATAATTAACGTAAGTGGTTTCTAAGCAGTCTTGCTCCCACAACGAAAGAATCCGCTTGGTGGCGAAGTAGTAATCTTTGTTACGCAGTAGCACGCCCACCGTACGGCTGAGCTGCTCAAAGCGCTGCTGCTCATTAGCAGAAATGTAATTGTCTTCATTCTGAATGATGGGCGCCAATCCATCGGCAAACCAATTGTTCAGAATTTCACGCATCTCTAGTTCTGACTCCGGCACATCGATACTCGACAACTCACGATGCTGTGGTGGTGGCACTATGTACTTCGATGCTTTTGGCGAACTGACATAACGGTACATATCGCTCCTCCTTGTAACTCACTCTTTAACTAGCTAAGAATACTTTTTTCAATTTCCAAGTTTTTTCTACAGCTCATAGAAAGAAGCCCAACAAAAAAGCCATGCAAAGTAGGCTCTGCATGGCTTTGGTTCGGGCAGCAATGACACTGCCCTTGTCTAGGACTGGTTACATTGAGCTTTGATCGAAATCGTTGCCTTGGTCAGTACCCGTTTGAGTATCCGAGTCGAAGCTGCCAGAGTCATCCGTGAAGTAGACACCTTGATCTTGACCTCCCGCACTTGTCCAGTCGCTGCCGCCAGATTCCATACCCGCCATGTCTGGTTGCTGATCTTGAGCAGAACCTTGCATGGTGTATTGATCATCGACTTCAACTTCAACTGTGCCACTCGCACCTTCTACTGCGCTGCCCAATTCGTCGTAACCTTGGAATTGGATTTCGCTCGTACCTTCGTAACCTTCTGGTAGGTCAACCGATACTGGTTGGTTCAGGTTGCCACTTAATGTGAAGCTACCATCGCCATTATCCAGTGCGTTGCTTACCGATGCACCATCAGGTAGACCGGACATTTCTGCATAATCCACCGATTCGTTACCACTGACCTCATCTGGAACCGAGATAGAAATGGTATCGCCTGGTGCTGCCGTCACATCAGCGGCACTCTCCTCTTCACTGTCTGCGCCGTTTGCTGCTTGCTCTTCAGGCTGTTGCGCTTCGCCGACTTGCTGCTCTGATGATGCTTGAGCAGTTTGGATTTGTGGCTCGTCGCTTTGCGCTGAGTCGTCCGCAACTTGGATGCTCAGATTCTGAGTCGATACTTCACCATTGTCGTTGACCTGAACATCCATAGCCAAATTGCCATCGAAGTCATCGTTCGGCCAGTATGTCCACTCTTCATCACCTGATTTCGCGAAGAAACCAGCATCGTTTGCATCGGCGACATCCAACACTTCTGCTGAAGGGCTAATGCCAAGTTCATCAATCAACTGTGCTTCCGTTAGTGTTAGTGAACCATCATCAGCCAGTGCGTAGCCTTCGCTGGTTGTGGTTTCACCTTCACCTTGGATGTCGACATTAAAGAAGCTCTCAATGCGGTTTTCACCGTCAGTTGCAATGAAGCCAACTTGAACATCTCCGGTGTAGCCTTCTGCTGGTGTGAATTGGTAGTTACCTTGGTTATCGGTCTCTATCACACCTTGACCTTCCATTAGGCTCACTGACTCAATGCTCAAGCTGTCGCCTTCTGCATCGCTCAAGGTCGATAGCATGTCATCATTGGTGAACGACAAGGTGCCATCCGCTGCCATTTCTGTGGTAGAAATGCTGTCGATTTCTGGTGAAGCATTCTCTTGTGGTGCGTCTTCTTTCACGACCACGCCTGTTTGCTCATCATGAAGCACACCGTCTTTATCAATCACATAAGCGATATCCGCTTCACCAGTAAAGCCTGGTGCTGGATTGAATGTCCATGTGCCATCACCGTTATCGACAATCTCACCTTGGCTGCGATCAGCTAGGTGAACGAATTTCACTTCATCACCCGCGTCAGCGTCTACGTTTTCTGCCAATCCGATTAGGTCATCAGCGGTTAGGATAACGGGCTCACCCGCTAGGGTTTCGAAGTCACCTGAATCGATGCCATCTTCGAACTCTTCTGGCTCGTCACCATAATCCACCGTTGTTGCGGTCACGGTTACGAAGAACTCGCCATTAAAGTCAGCCGGAGGCGTCATTTGCAGGTCTGAAATATCCCACTCGTTCAAGTCGATGTATTGACCCGGTTCCGTAATGGTAATGGTGTTCACACCATCCGTAACTTCGAAGCCAACAGGGAAACCAGTCATCACTAGGTTACTTAGCGTTTCTGAATCGTCGATTAGACCGACATTCAAGCCTAGGTGACCTGTTTCGTCTTCACCGAAGACTAATGGACCATCATGGTCGGTTGTGATGACCGCGCCGTCCGCAACTGGGCGAACAAACACTGGCACATCAAGTACTGTTTCAAACTCACCGTCACTTACCACAACTTGCAAGTCAGAAACCCCTGCAAAATCGCCAGTTGGTGTGAATGTCCAAGTACCGTCACCGTTGTCTGTTACCTCACCACCATCTTCACCTTCTGCGGTGATAATGCGTGATACGACTAGGTTTTCAGTATCGATATCGCCGAACAAGTTCATCAGGTCGCCAGCGTCGAAGGTGAATGCGCCATCCTCGTCGGTTGCCATAAAGGCATTACCCACATTGAATGGAGCGTCGTTGACTGGAATGACATCCACATTCAACGAGCCTTCAACCACTTCTTCACCATCTGTCGCGGTGTAGCCCAGTTCTACCAAACCATTGAAGTCTTGAGTGGTTACCAAGTGGTACATACCATCTGGCTGCTGAGTTAATGTCGCGTTTGCAGGCGCACGAACCGTGATGCTTTCTACGCTGATTTCGTCACCATCAAGATCCGTAACTTGATCAGCGATGTAAGCTGGGTCAATCACCATAACCACATCTTCTTCGCCTTGCATCTGGATGGTTGGCGCTTCTGGTGCATCGTTAACCGCTTCGATGTTTAGATTGCCTTCAACCGGCGTCACTAAATCACCATCGCTGACACCGAACGACATTGGCACATCACCATTGAAGTTCTCAGCCGGAGTGAATGACCAAGTGCCATCACCGTTGTCTAGCAAGTCACCGTATTGCTCATCAATCACTAGGTCGACAGCAGACAGTTCGTCGTAGGTGTTATCGATGTCTGTCGCGTTAGCAAGCAACATGTCTTGCGTGATAAGAATGGTGGTATCTTCGGTACCAGCAATATTCACTGGCGTTGATTGCGGCGCATCGTTAATTGGGTTCACCGTTAGGTCAACGCCCACTTCCACGCTCGCACCATCGTTATCAATCAAGTCGAAGCTTAGGTCGATATCGCCATTGAAGTTCGCATCAGGCGTAATCGTAAAGCTACCATCTTGGTTCTCAACAACGGTTGCATTGGCTACCGCGGTTAAGTTCACTGCTTCTAGATTATCGCTGTCGACGTCACCCGCTTGAGCCAGTAACTGCTCTTGACTCAATGTGATTGAACCGTCTTCATCGACGCTGTAAGCCAAGTCGCCAGATACCGGAGCATCGTTGACTGGCAATACATCAATGTTCGCGTTGGTTGTCGCAGTTGCACCGTCTTCATCAGCGACGACTACGTCTAGGCTTACGCCACCGTTGAAGTTTTCATTTGGTGCGAAGCTGTAAGTGCCATCGTCATTCGCCGTTAGAATGCCGTCGCTACCACTGTAAGAGACGCTTTCTAGGCTCACGTCACCTTCCACATCGCTTGATTGCGCTAGCAGTTGCTCTTCCGTGAAGATAATGACTTCGTCTTCATTGACAGAGTAACTTGTCGCACCTGCGATTGGTGGATCGTTCACCTCAAGAACGGTAATACCCGCAGTGGTTGAGTCTGTCGCACCCTCTTCATCGACAACCACAACGTCTAGGCTGACCTCGCCATTGAAGTTCTCATTTGGAGAGAAGGTATATGTACCATCACCATTGTCTTGGAAGACGCCATCGTTGCCACTGTAAGTCACACTACTGATGTCTACGTCGCCTTCAATATCCGACGAATTAGCCAGTAGTTGCTCGTCACTGATGGTGATCGAGTTGTCTTCATGTACGGTGTAAGACGTGCTGCCTGCAACCGGAGGATCGTTCTCTGGCGTCACACTCACATCAATGTTGGCAGAGGTCGTATCCGTACCGTCTGACACATCGAACGTAAAGTTCACATCGCCATTGAAGTTCTCGTTCGGCGCGAAGCTGTACGTGCCATCGCCATTGTCGGTTAGGACACCGTCCGTGCCAGTGTAAGTCACACTCTGGAGCGTCATTGACTGGTGTTACTGTTAAGTCGAGACCAGCCGCAACCACTTCTTCGCCATCCGTGACATCGTAACTAAACTCAATGTCGCCGTAGAAGTTCTCGCTTGGAGTAATGGTGAAGCTGCCATCCTCGTTCATTTCAACCGTTGCATTTTCATCATTGGTGCTCAGGTTGATTGCACTTAGGTCGTCACCATCGATATCAACGGCATGCAACGGTTAGGTTGTCACCTTCTACATCCGTCGCGCCTGTTAACAAGTCTGCGTCTGTGAAGGTAAGAAGACCGTCCTCACCCACGGTGAACGCTTGATCTTGTGGCTCTGGAGCGTCATTGACTGGTGTTACT
>NZ_CAWMYL010000019.1:0-58871 GCF_963871815.1 Vibrio sp. L85 | reverse complement strand
GACATTTCTAAATGGGTCAAACCGGACATTACTATCGGGGGCGTACATGCGCATCGCGGAAATGCTAGGTTATGTTGAAGATTTTGGTGATGGGTTGTTCTACCGTTCTGGGCGACGCTTTTTGATGGAAGAAGGCTCTGAACTCGACTCATTATTTCGTGAACGCTTCCAAAAAGAATCCTTATCTCACGAGGTAAATCCGGGGATTTGTGTCGGTCGTATTCGTTTGACCAACGCACAGCGCCAACAACTAGAAGAAGAAGTTTACAACAAGCTGGTTAAGCTCAATGCGATCAATACTTCTAATGAAGATGGTGAACTCACCAACGTATTAATGCGTTGTACTCCAGGAGCACAAATTTTCTTCTCTGACGGACTGCCTGACATTGACGGCGACCTATTAAAATATGTCGCGCAACTCACCAATAAAAAAAACTAATATGATTATTATTGAAGTTCAATCAATTTTATATTGATTTTCAATTTAATATTAATTATCGAATTTAAAACCGACAACTAGCTACTTTTAATTCACCGCAGCTAATATCGTTTATATCTCGTCTGCGATGACAATATTTCGACCATTGAGTTTTGCTTTATATAAGCACTGGTCTGCTTTATCTAAGTAATAACGAATATCCAAATTCGGTTCTGGACACTGAGTGAACACACCAATTGAACTGGTTAATATGTGACTTTGAGCACTGGTTTCACAAATAATAGAAAGCTCGGCTGTGGCTTTTCTAAACGCCTCTGCGCGGTTGATTGAGGTTTTATGTTCAGACCCTACAATCACAACTAGAAACTCTTCTCCACCAATTCTAAACACGATGTCATCGAGGTCATTAAAGTGAGCAGACAACAATGCGCCTACTTTGGTGATCGCTTCATCCCCTTTTAGATGACCAAACTGATCATTTAGTTGTTTAAAGTAATCTAAATCAATGGATACAAAGCTGACGAGTTGGTTAGTGTCTTGTGCTTTATTAAGAATATCTGGCGTCATGATATTGAAGTATCGGCGATTGTACAGACCCGATAATTCATCAGTAATAGCGAGTTCTTGCAGCTTTTTATTGAGACATCTCAATTCTTTCTCAGCAACAAAGCGACGATGCTTTTCTCTCACTAATTCAATTGATTGACTTGATACCTCAAAATACATTTTAAGTACAGTATCGGCGACCAAGCCATTGATACCTTGCAAAGTGTCGACAGCATTCACTTTCGCCGTCTCTAAAGAGTCACTCGACTCCAACTCTCTTACTGCCACGCTCATTTTTTTATCGTCGCCAATAATATGGAACACGAGCCAACGCACTAAGAACTGTAGGATATGCTCAATAGATTCTTGCCAGTTGAGATCTTTCGAGTCCGCTTGGATTTTTATGACTTCATCAACAAAAGAGGCATGGCTCTTCTTATGCTCATCATTCCAAATATCATCAGAAAAGTATTCATTCCATACACTTTCTTCATATGAAAAGTGATATTGAGCATAGTCTTTTAACTCACTAAATACGCAGTCTACTTCAATCTGGTCATCATAAATCAACGTATTAGCTAATTTATTCACCAATAAAAATAGATGGTAATGTTGTTCATCAATCTTTTTCATCCCTGTCTCAAAATTGTGATTCCAAGGGAAGATGATCAGTTCGTTATCGGACATCGCTGGGCATATATAAATATTATTTCTTTACTGGATAGTACCCCATGTTATTTTAACTTGATAGCCCTACCATATAATTTGACATAAAGAGAAAATAAACTTGTTATAATTATTAAATTAATGAATTTCTTGTTAAAAAATAGCACCAACAAAGTGGTGCTATTTTTTAATTATTTGAACAGCTTTGCTGGATAACTACTTTAATTCAATCCACACTTTACGCTGCGATTTGTCCATGTAGGACCAAGCGATAAAACGGCTGACTTTTTGTCCTTGGCTCATTTCCACGATTCGGATCGCTTTTACACCCAACTTTTCAAGTTGTTTGCGCATCGGACGAACATTGTCTTTCTTTGAGATTAACGTGGTAAACCAGAGCACTTGTGCACTGAATGCTTGGCTTTCGTTCGCCATCTTACGGATGAAAGCAACTTCACCACCTTCACACCATAGCTCAGCATTTTGCCCACCAAAGTTAAGCGCGGGTTTATTGGCTTTTACTTGAGGCGTTTTCGCTTGATTAGCTTGAACCTTCACCCCCTTCTTACGCTGATTCGCTTTTAAATTATCTAGCTTACGCTGACTGCCCATCGCGGCTTCTTCAGCTGAACGGTGGAATGGTGGGTTACAAGTCGTAACATCGTAGCGATCGTTTGGTTGGATAATACCACGGTAAATATTGGACTCACTGGTTTGTTGTACCAATTCGATCTTACCGTTTAACGAGGCATTACGCTCTGTGATTGCTCGTGCTGATTCAATCGATGTTGCGTCAACATCGCTACCAGTGTAATGCCATCCATATTGAGTCACACCGACGATTGGGTAAATACAGTTTGCCCCTACACCCACATCAAGTGCTCGCACTTTATGGTGGGCGTATTTGCCTTTTACTTCACCATCAAGCAACTCAGCTACGCGATGAACGTAATCCGCGCGCCCAGGAATCGGTGGGCACAAGTAAGTATCAGGGATATCCCAATATTCAATATCATAGTGCGCCGCCAGCAATGCTTTATTGAGCATCTTGACGGCCTTTGGATCAGAGAAGTTGATTGAGTCTTCCCCTTTGGGATTCTTTATCACAAATGATTTGAGCTGAGGCACTGCTGTGATTAGCTTTTTGAAATCGTAGCGACCTCGATGTGCATTACGTTCATGCAATCCACTCTTAGCAATTTTGATCACTTCCACATCGCTGCTTTTGTTCGCGACGTTAGTTTTCAGACCAGTGCTTTTTGCCGCACTCGCAGCTTTTGCTGTTGGTTTATTTTTCACACGCTTTGGTTTGATCTTGGTGACTTCTTTGCTCGGCTTAGACTTCGCCGTTTTTGGCTGAGCTTGTTTCGCGTTGTGATTATTGGTCTTCATTCGAATTCGCTTTTAAATCGAGGTAAATCATAAACAGACGAGCATCAAATTCGAGTTGATGATACTCAGGTTCCATATAACAGCACAGTTGGTAAAAGGCTTTGTCGTGGTTTTTCTCACGCGTGTGTGCCAGCTCATGTACCACCAACATGCGTAGTAACGCTTCAGGTGCATCTTTAAACACGTTCGCAATGCGAATCTCATTTTTCGATTTCAGCTTGCCACCATGATTACGACTTATCACGCTATGCAAACCAAGCGCATTGTTTACAGCGTGAATTTTCTTATCGTAGACCACTTTGCTAATTGGCGCGGCTTTCTTCATGTAGCGATTTTTGATCGCTATTGCGTATTCGTAGAGTGCCTTTTCGCTTTTGATTTGGTGTCTATCTGGGTAGCGTTTTTCGAACCAAGGCACCAGTTTACCACTGTCGACGAGTGAACTGACTTGCTCGACAATGTTCTGCGGATAACCTTGAATATATCGAAGTGACGGATGCATGCGTATTAAGTCTGCTATGACAAAAGAAAGGCGCTAAATATACCTGAGATGAGCAAGAGTTTCATCTTAGGTTATAACCAATCTGATTGTTCACAGTACCTACGCAGCTTTTGCAGTCATATTGAGGAGAGTTTAAAAAGGGGTTACTTGTTGGATAGGAGCATCTCAAGCCCCTACCCAACCTAGAAGGTCGCTATTAGCTATCTACGCGGACATCCCCTGTACCGGATTTATATGTCACAGCACCGTGTTGTAAATCTGCATAAGAGCAAGTGGCTTCATTACGATCAAAAGTCGTCTTTAGTTCACCTTTTTTAGCATCAGCCCCTTTCGCTCTAATGCCATTAACCGCAGTGTTCCAGATATCCATACATTGCTCGACATCTGTCGCTGTTGGGTATTCAAACGACTGAGTGTTGCCATCTTCTGTGGTAAAGAATGATAGTTCTGTACCGTCAACAATCAAGGTATCGGGTTCACCCTCAATTTTATGTTTGCCTGCAATAATCCCAATACTAGCAAGCAACGCACCTGCGTAACCTTCCAGAGTTGCATCTCGCGCATCATCTTGAAGATTTAAAAATCTCGGAGCTGCGGTAACCGCCAAAATACCGAGTAGTACAATAACCACAACCATCTCAATTAAAGTGAAACCTTTATTTCTCATGTTTTTCTCCGTCGTTATATCGGCTTCCTGCCTGTCTAACTTTCCTTTTTATTGGTTTGTAAATGAATAGCGTTCTGTAATTATTTTAGTGTACTTTATACCATTAAAGTATACCAGCGTGCGTACCTTATTTTTTAAAATCAATTCGATGTTGTGGCTACTCTTACTTTGATAGATAGCAGGCATTTGTAATGCGGTGTAGTTCCACAAGCTTTCCTTTGTTGCGAAACCTCGCTAAACTTCGCCTCCCGACGATAATGGAGAGAAATTGAATGAAACGTGTCGTTCTTTACGTCAAAGACAAATGCCCGCACTGCAAAGATGCTCAACGTTATCTTGATTCGAAAAATATTAACTACCGCTTGTGCAATGCAAAAATGCAACGCGGACGCAAAGAGCTCGATGCACTGGGGGCTCGTTCTGTACCTGTACTGAAGATTGGCGATCGAGTCATGATTGGCTGGAATCCAAAGAACTTTGAAAAAATGTACAGCAACTAAGTGACATATTAATCAATTTGTTTGATCACTTAGTCACGTTATCTCTACCCTAAAGAGCTTCTCCAAAGAGAGGCTCTTTTTCTATCTACCCGCCCTATTTCTTTGTCTGTCGCTCTTATTCAAACCACTACTCTGCAAAATTTCCGAATGTCGCATAATGGCAATTTTTACTTCCTTACACATTGTATTTTAACGCTCAAACGAACTGGTCTCAGTTTAATTCGCGCCTAGCTTGCGTCGATGGAGAACTCTGACCATCTTTCTTCATCATTAGTGAGTGTTTATATGTCAGAGACAGCAGCAGAAAACCAAGTAAGCCAGACGCCGCAACCGATTAATAAGGTCAAGCGCACAACCAATGCATTATTGGCACTCACTATGGTGTCCATTGGTACAGCGATAGTGGCAGATCGCATCATTCCGACAACCGATAATGTCCGTGTGGAAGGCAATGTCGTCTCATTGATCCCACAAGTTTCTGGCCAAGTTGACAGCATCAGCATTAAACCAAATACCCAAGTCAAAAAAGGCGATGTGCTACTGCAAATCAATACCACCGATCACCAGATTGCGGTCAAGCAAGCAGAAGCAAAGCTCAAGATCGCAGGACAGAATGTTGGCTCGCAAATGGCAGGTGTGATGTCAGCACAAGCTCAATTGACCACCGCGCTTGTGGCACAAGAAAATGCTAAACGCCAAGGTCAACGAGTTTTAGCCATGGCAGAAAAAGGCGTGGTTTCAAAATCAGATGCAGACACAACTCGCGCAGCCATTGATAAAGCAAATGCCGATGTCGTTAATGCCAAAGCGAACCTAGAAAAAGCAAAAGCTCAGGTGGGAGCGGCAGGTGAAGAGAACGCTCAGATCCAATCGGCTTTACTAGAACTGCAACAAGCGCAACTGAACTTATCACGCACGACAATGCGAGCACCTTCTGATGGCGCTGTGACCAATTTTAATTTGTCTCAAGGGGCTTATGCCACGGCAGGTTCTCCCTTGATGACGTTTGTTGAAAGCGGCGGTTTATGGCTTGAAGCCTTCTTCCGCGAAAACAGCATGGGCAACATTAACGCCGGAGATAAAGTTGAAATTGCACTCGATTATGCTCCCGGACAAACCTTCTCTGGCACAGTATCTTCAGTAGATTTAGGGGTTGCATGGGGCGCGAATAATCAGCCAGGCACCTTAGCCACCGTGAAAAATCAAAATAGTTGGCTGCGCGATACACAACGTATGCCGGTGACCATTAAGCTCGATGATAAACATGCCGCTGACTTCATGCGCATCGGTGGACAAGCAGATGTGGTGATCTACACAGAGAGCAACGCTCTATTTAACTTTCTGGGTAAGGTTTGGATCAATCTAGTGAGCGTGTTCTCTTATGTTAGATAGTCTGACTCAAGCACAAGAACGTCGAATTCTGCGCTATGTTATCACTGTAGGTTTGGCTACTTTTATCGCGTTATGGTTTAACTGGCCTTTGGCATTTTGTACGCCTCTTTTGACGGCAAAATTCATCGTCGATAAACCGCAATTTCATATTCTGCATGTCAAACAACTTGGCGATGCGTTGATCTCCACCGCGGTCATTGGCTTTTTGGTATCGAGCGGCTTGCCAGAGTACAAAATAGCTTTTCTGGCTGTACTGTCGTTGGGCATGCTGTGGAGCTATTACCTATTTACCGACCCGAAATGGGTAATGTTTGCCACTTTCTTAATGATTGCCCTGATTTTGATTCCATCGGTTACCATCATCGACAAGCAAGCCGCGTTAGACGTGGGCATCGGTTTTGCGTTTTCTGGTATCGTCGCCGTAGCGCTTTACGGGGTGTCGCATGTTTACTTCCCAGAAGAGGATGCGACTGAATTTGCTGGCTTCCCTCCCTCCCCTTTAACTCAAGAAGTTCGTTGGAATGCTGCGATTCGAGCTTGGATGATGTCGTTTCCCTTGGTTTGTTTTTATTTCTATTTCCAACTGTCACAAATATTACTCACCGTTGCGTTTGTCATGCTGCTTTCTCTGATGGCAACCAGCGACAAAGCGGGCAAAACATCATTGTTTTTTGTTATCAGTAATGTGTTAGGAGGACTACTCGCTTTCGCCGCTTTCGTTACCATTTCTCTGGTGCCAAATATGTACATCTACATGCTAGTGATGTTGGTGGTTATTACGTTACTTGGGACCAAGATTTACACCGAGCCCGCCAAAGCCCCAGTCTACGCCACTGCATTTACGGGCTTTATGGTGTTAATGGGTACCTCCATGAGCAGCGGTGCGCTAGACGATAAGTTTTACGTTCGGATATGGCAGTTAGTGTTGGTCGTTGCCTACATGGTATTTGTGACCTATTTCTTCGAATCTCGCGACAAGAAGACCGCATAGTCGCATTAAGCTTGGGCACTTTATGCTGCTCAAGCTTTCATCACTATTGTCGCAAACTGGCAATGAATATTTCATCAAATTGGTAATCTCATACCTTCCATATTGTTATTCACTGAAGGATGGGAAATACGCCATGCTCGATTCACTCGCTCAAAAATTCACCCCGCCAAAGCCTTACCTTGTGCTAGGCAACCGCATGTTTTTGCTTTCTATCGTGCTGCTTATCATCAGTGCGTATTTTTATGATGTCGGAGAAGCTTTTGTGGCGGTGGAAGTGGGAATCATCCACTACCTATACAATCTCAAATTCAGTACGACAAAAGACACCCTACTAGGTAGCCTTCATCCTTTGGTCATGACATTAACTGCGGTACCACTTTCCATGGTGCCTATCACTTATGCGCCTTTTACTAGTGCGCTGTTTGCCTTCTTACTCGTCATAACAGAGCGCGATAAACACCACCAAGGAGTACCAAAGTACATTCTGCCGCTGACGTTTATGTTGTTATCGATGATGATGCCAGTAGATATCCCTGCCACAGAACTTATGCTTCAACGTTCAGTATCGGTTGTGCTTGGCATCACTGTGGCGATCATTGCTAGTACGTTGGTTTGGAGAAACACCAACACCCAGAATGGCTCGATGAGCACCACACATAAAATTAGTCGTGTTGATCTCAAGTACTCCAGCCGCAAGGCGCTAGGGATTGGCTTGGTGCTGTCGTTAGGTATATGGGGTGGCACAGGAGCCGTTTTAGGTGCTTACCTATTTATGATGATCCACAGCCCGTTCAGCAAAGATTTAGCACCGAAAGCTTGGCAACGTTTGAACGGAACCTTGCTTGGCGCATTAGTTTATTTGCCTGTGGGGTTGCTATTGGGCTCTTTCAACTCCGACATGGCAATGACAATAACCATGTGGGTTTTAGTCATCGCTTCGCTTTACGGCATCCTTGTGTATCTCGAACACAACTACACCATTGCCACGGCTTGTATCATGCTGCTTATTCTTACTGTATCGGTAGGTCCTTTTAATCCGGAAATGGCAGAATTGATCTTTTCGCAGCGAGTATTGTTCACCGTAATCGGGGGCGCTGCCATGGTGGTTCTTGGGGTATTGATACCACTTAATGAGAAAGAGATAACTGCATAAAAGGAAAAGCCTCCCAATTAAAGGGAGGCTTTCCATTGAACAGTTTGGTTTTAACTGGATGCAAATCAAACATACCGCTTCACAAAGTCAATAAAAGTACGGTCGGCAATGGATAGATAGCCTTGTTTTCGCCACGCAAGTGCAAGGTCGAGCTTAACGCTAGGTTCAAATGGAATACCCACCACACCCTGTTCATGTTGTGTCACCAGTTCGAGAAGCGCGGTAATAGCAAATTCTTGTTTAACGATACTCAGAATGAGCGGCAGCAAGTTGGTTTCAAATGAGGACTTCATTGTAAAGCCATGCTCTTCGCTGACGTGGTCTAAGAATTCTCGGTGGAAGTAGCCATGTTGGAACATCACCAAATCATGCTCGAAAAACTGATCAAATGTGATCGCGTTGTGCTGAGCTAAGTCATGTTCCGGAGCCACAACGGCGACCATTTGGCTAGTAAACAGATGGTCAGTTTCTAAGTCTTCTGGAACATCGTCACAGCTGATCACGCCAATATCGAGCTGTCCATTAAGTAACATTCGGCGGATAGACTGAGTACCCGCCTCCACCAGCGTCAGCTTTAAATCTGGATACTGGCTCTTAAACGCCATGACAATTCGAGGGAAAAAATAGCTGCCCATCATTGAAGGCGTACCAAGGCGCACTTCCCCTTTGGCTAAACCTTTGAGCTCATCAATCGCTAGCTGCGCATCATGTAACTGCTGAATTACTCGCTTAGCGTGAACCAACAAGGTTTCCCCTTCTTTGGTTAAGCTGATTTTCTTTTCTTCTCGGCGAAACAGCGTCACACCAAGAGACTGTTCGAACTTCTTAATTGAAATGCTTAACGCTGGCTGAGCAATGTGCAAAGCCTTAGCTGCATGAGTAATGTTGCCGTGTTCCGCGACCGCCAAAAAGTGTTTGAGTTGTTTCGATTCCATTAGATCAAAAATATATACCAACCATATTTTTAATATATTTTTTCAATCCACAACTAACTGATAGATTGATCACAGTTTCTTTATATTTGCTCGCTCGCATTAGGCAGGACTCATGGTCAGTTTCGGCACTCCGGAATACAAACGCATTACGCTATCTCTGGCGCTCGGCTCTTTTTTGGTTTTCTCAAACCTTTACCTCCTCCAACCGATGCTGCCAAGCTTTGCGGCGCACTTTCAGATCTCGGAAACGCAGGTCAACTGGCTATTCGCCGCCACCACACTGGCTCTCTCCTTTAGCTTGGTCCCGATGGCTGTGCTTTCTGAATCGATTGGGCGCAAACCTGTAATGATGTTTGGTCTGTTTTCGATCCCTGCTATCTCCACATTAATGCTGCTTGGCGATTCGTTTTTGTTCTTAGTGGTTTGTCGCGCTTTGATCGGTGTTGCGCTTGCCGCGTTTGCAGCTGTTGCCGTTGCTTATATGGCGGAAGAGCTAGATAAACACGCATTTTCAATGGCGATCGGTACTTATATCGCAGCCAATTCATTGGGAGGAATCGCAGGACGTATCAGCGGAGGATTGTTGGCAGACAACTTCAGCATCGATGTCGCCATCGAAGTCATGATGCTATTCACCCTTATCGGTGTGGTCAGCGTGCATTACTTGCTGCCAAAACAGAAAAACTTCACCCCTTCTTCGAGCAGTTTAAGGCATCACAATCGAGCTATTATCGGACACTTCAAAAATCAACGTGTGTGGTTCGCTATGCTAATTGGCGGTTTGAACTTTGCCTTGTTCGTTAATCTTTATTCGGTAATGGGATTCCGCTTGGTTAGTGCACCACATAATGTGCCTGTCGGGTTAGCTTCTCTCATCTTTGTTTGCTATTTGGGTGGTACGTTTTCTTCCCGTTGTGCCGGACATTGGAGTAAACGCTTTTCACCGATACTTGGCATGTTTTTAGGCTCTATCGTCAGTATGGCTGGCATGTGGATCGCAGTAATTGAAAGCATACCTACAATGTTGGCAGGTTTGTTATTGATCAGCTTCGGTGCGTTCTTCACTCACACGCTAGCCTACGGTTGGGTTGGACAAAACGCAACACAAGCAAAAGCGACGGCGACCGCATTGTATCTCGTGCATTACTATATTGGCGGCAGTTTAGGTGGATTCCTATTGCTCTATTGTTGGCAAAACGGCGGTTGGTCGAGTGTACTCATCGGCGGCAGTGCACTGTACATTGCCATGTTCGCTGCTATCGCATTCTTAAAACACATCACAGAGCGAATCGACGCTGGCGATAACGCAGACATAACGGCTTAATGAAGCGTTAAACCTTATTGGTTTTATGTTGTGGCGCTGGTCTGCTATGCTTGCGCCACATTCATAAAAGCAAGAAAGTCGTATGCCAACGCGCTCAACACAAGAATCACCAAACACCGATATCAATGCGATCACAGAGCAAGTCAATCAATGGCTCAATGATGTCGTGATCGGGTTAAATCTCTGCCCGTTCGCTGCTAAGCCACAGCGCAATAAACAAATCAAAATCTTCGTTAGTGAAGCCTCGCAAGAAGAAGCTCTACTTGAAGACATTTTGCTGCAACTGATCGAGCTCAGTAATACCGAGCCAGAAAAACTGGAGACAACCTTGGTTGTGGTTCCAAACATGCTGCAAGATTTCTGGGATTACAACTTCTTCATTGATTGGGTTGAAGGTTTGATCAAACAGCAAGATTGGGAAGGCATTTTCCAAGTTGCCACCTTCCATCCTGATTACTGCTTTGGCGGTGCAGAACCAGAAGATGATGAAAACCTGACGAATCGCTCTCCATACCCAGTGTTTCATTTGATCCGTGAGGAGAGCATGGAAAAAGTACTTAAGCACTACCCTGATCCAGAGTCCATTCCAGATACCAATATTGCACGTGTTTCAGCGCTTTCAGAGGAAGAACGTAAGAAGCTCTTCCCTTACCTATTTCGCTAAGACTCACTCCCCAAGAGACAGAATTCTAACCAGTTAGAATGGGATCGCTTGGGGATTAAAGTTCGGTTTGATATGATTGCGACTTCAATCGATTCAATGGACATTAGAATGCAACTGTCAAAGCTAACCCAAGAGATTTTTGATCACCTATACCGTGACATCACCGAGTTCCGTAGCACTTTCGACCTACCAGTGGCGGATGTTGCAAGCCTAGACGCACAAGCAGATACACTACACACTTCTCTTGCGATCGAAGAGCTTACTGAACTAGCGGAAGCGGATTGCAAAACCGAGCAAGCAGACGCAATCATTGACAGCGTTTACGTTCTAATGGGTCGTCTAGTACACCTTGGTGACAGCAAAGTTGAAGATAACCTAGCGATCAGCTACCTGATCGATCTACTGCTTAACGTAGCGGTGAACCGTGGTATCGACTTTATCCCTTGCTGGGACGAAGTGCACTCAAGCAACATGAGCAAAGTGTGCCGTAACGAGCAAGAATATGCAGAAACAGAAGCGTTCTACGCTGAACAAGGCATCAAGCTGATGGCGGTTCAAAAAGGCGAATACATCATTGCGAAATGCGCAGAAGATTTTGTATCTGAAGGCAAAACGGTACGTAAAGGCAAGGTTCTAAAATCGGTTTACTACCACCCTGCAGACCTTAAGCCGCTTACACAATAAGTAGTCGATTAGGTACAACAGATAAAATTCAGCGCCCACAATACTCGATATTGTGGGCGTTTTTTTATTCTGAGCGTTCTTGATAAACAATCAACTTCGCAAAGCCCTAGCATTGATGTATTGACTTAACCGCTGATAAAGTGCAATGGCATCTATTTTGGACGCTATGTTGCCTATTGCACATTGGTAAGCAAGATCAATATCTTGATGTTGATTTGGGTAGTATTTTCTCGCTACTTTGACACATTCAGGCAAGTTGATGTACCAACTGCCGTCCTTCTCAGCGACAAAATAGTAGGCAGCTCTTATCAACTTCTTACCAATCACTTTTGCTACCGCTTTGTCACTCATTTGCGCAAAACGACCACTCATTTGCTCCAAAAAAACCGCGAGGTCACCATTGAGAGCTTCAGCGATTTCAAAGCTGGGTTTATGTGACACAAGCTCTTTTGATAAATCATTTCCCCAAATGCAGCAGCAACAGTGTTTGAGCCAAAATTGCCAATGGTATTTTTCTTTTGGGTCTAGAACACGATGACGCTCACCTGGGTCAATATCAAGTTTGCTTATTTGCGGATAAGCTTTGGGGATGCTTGAAGACAGTTTGTTGAATATGCCCAGTTCATTTTGACTCACCGGTGCGGTCAGTATTACGGAAACATCGAGATCTGAGTGCCCCAGCATTGCTGTGCCTCTGGGAACGCTGCCGTACAAGTAGATACCATCTATTTGTTTTGGAAGTTGCGTTATCAACTCACCAACAACGACCTCGACAACTGGTTGGAACTCTATTTGAATATTTTCTGGTGAACAGTCATTGCGGATAAAGCCCTGGGCATCGAGACCATTATCTCGCTTGTGCATGGCGAATCTCCATCATAAAAGGAATGCTAAATTCAAATACCAAGCTTTTCGACCAATTTGGCAAACGACGTTTCGATACTGTCTGTTGCCGTATCAATCTTGACGACTTCCGTCTTCCAAGCCTCGTAGTGACGAGCTTTTACTTGTTGCCAATTCGGTAGCTGCAGGTTCTCAACTTCATTCTTACGAGAATCAACACGTTGTTTATGCTCATTCTCATCCGAGCAACTTATCTCTATGTTAACAAAGTGAGCGGACATGCTTGTTGCCACTTGCTGCCATTCATGCCGTGTAAGCTCTATGGGGTTACAAGAATCAGCGATACAACTCAACCCAAGTTCAAGGTTATCTCGGATGATCCGGTAACTTAGCCGATAACCCTCACCTTCAACCTTGAAATGACACAAATCACGTAGACCTTGCTCTATAGTATCGACGCGTACATACATCGCACCAACTCTTGCGGCTAATAGCTTTGCTAGCGTCGACTTACCAGACGCAGGAAGACCAGAAAAAATGTACAAGGTAGGAATCGTCAAATGAACTCCTTCTCTATTAAATGCCATAAGCTTGAAATACATGATTCAAAAGAATGATGCTAAAGAACATCAAAGCGACATGCCAAACATTCGTCACCATCAATGTACTCTGCGAACCAATAATGGCCATCTTCCAATTCTCGATAATTGACCAAAGTATATGATTTGGAAAACCGATATTGCAATACAATGAGCTTATTGCATTTTGGCGGCCAACTCGTTGTTTCAACAATTAAATTGTTGTTTTTCAGCTCAGATTTAAGGATCTCAGTTAGAAGGAGACTTTGGAACATACTATCGGTCCTCAAAAGAAGTGCTAGCTCTCCAACAAGAGAAGAAACTTACAGCTAAATTTACCCCCAAAATGCCCTACGATCAGGTTCTGAATCACATTTGCCCTCTTTGGCATAAAACACTTCCCATTTACTGCCTGAGTTGGCTAAACAGTATCTCTCATCCGCTATACCGTTTAGCGTGATAGAAGCCGTGTTGAGGTTAAGTACGTTGACGCGTTTTAAAAAATGAATCTATCCGCGTTTAAGTAACACTACTCAACATTTGGTTCGGGTAAAACCGGTGGCGTACTATCCATGTAGGTTAAGAAGTTTTGCCAAATTTCGTGAGTTCTTTGTTGAGTTAATTGAGTTTCGCAGGAAATAGCCATCACGCCACGAATTGTCCCTTCACGCCACTGCGTATATACCGAATCACAATGCGACGTCACGTACGCTTGCCAATCTTTTTGTGCAACTTGAATCGCTTTAATCAGCTCAGGATCATAAGAATTATGTTCGAAACTCGTTTCCAAATACTTATTTAGTTGCTTTTGAGCAGCCTCTAACTCAATGGCTGCACACTGATTAATCTCGAGGGTACTGACCGCGTTATTACAATCAATCGCTTCTTCTTGAGCAAATGCCATAGACGACAAACTCGTTAGAGCCACAATCACGTATTTTTTCATTCCTTTCTCCAAAAAAGAGCTCAAGCCGACGCCATTTGGGGTCATGGTTAAACGTTAGTGTCTTGAAGCGTCGCTTTAATATACGCCTCAATCAAAAATCAAATAGGGTCTATCTTCCAATACGACTTTACGAACTTGAGTTTGAAAGACTTCTGCCAAGCCCTCTTCCGTGAGTACTTCATCTGCATGACCTAAAGAATGCAATACGCCGTTATTGAGCAGCAGTACCTTGTCAGCATGCCTTAGCGTTCGATTTAGGTCGTGGTTTGCGACCAACACCCCGATGCCTTGCGCTGCGACGGCATTAATGAGCTGATATAGCAGTCCTTCTTGGGCAATATCGAGTGGCGCTGCGGGTTCGTCCAAAATCAATAGCTGAGAATAAGGATTGATTGTACGCCAAACTTGCAAACACACCCCGGCTAGACGGACACGTTGCCATTCACCGCCGGATAATGTCTGAATACTTCGATGAAGCTTGTCTTGCAATTGTACTAGCTCAATAACAATATTAACGGCATCTCGTACTTTCGCGTCGCTGATATGGGCACCCGTTGGCAGTGATAGCGCTAAGTATTGGAAGACATCAACATTGAATGCAGGTCTCGATTGCTGACACAAATACCCACGGATATGGGCTTGTTCTGAAAGTGGCATTGCTAGCAGGTCGTTATTGTCGACAAGTACTTCCCCACTCACGCCTTCACGCTGAGTTAAGGTGCCAGATATCGCGCCAAGTAATGTGCTCTTTCCAGAGCCGTTTGGACCCACGACATGGACAACCTCACCCGGCTTACATTCAAAGGAGAGCGGTAGCAGTCGACTTCCCACTGCGATGTGCTTAACGTGCATCATGACTTTTCACCAGCATCCAAATGAAGATAGGTGCGCCGATAGAAGTGGTCATCACTCCCAGCGGCAGCTCTGCAGAATCGAGCAACAAACGCGCGCCGATATCCGCAAACACCAATAAGGCTGCGCCAGATATTGCCGACAGAGGCAATAGGTAACGGTTTTCTGTACCAAACGCTAATCGAAGCAAATGCGGTACGACCAAGCCCACAAAGCTAATGATCCCACCCAATGCAACGGAACCACCAACGAGAATGGAAATTGCCAAAATGAGCTTCCAGCGCATCTGATGAACATCAATGCCCAGTTGAGTGGCATGGATTTCCCCTAGCATCAACTTATCAAGCGGTTTGCCCTTGCAACATAGCCAAACCAATACGGGTAGCATGACCAAAGTCACGGTGTGCTGATACCAACTTGCCCCACCAATGCTGCCCATTAGCCAATACATTAACTGACGCAGGCTCAAGTCATCGCTAAAGTAGAATGCCCACGTCACAATCGCGCTCGACAGAATGCCCAAAGCAACGCCGACGAGCAGCAGCCTTGCGGTAGTGAGATGCATCGCACGCGCAATGCCAACCAATATGACGGTAAACAACATCGAACCAGCAATGGCAGCCAACATAAAGATCATTGGAGACGGTAAAACTGGCAAGGCAAACATGACGAGCACCATTGCCAAACTCGCGCCCCCCGAAATTCCGAGAACGCCGGGTTCAGCTAACACGTTTCCTAGCAGGACTTGTAGCGTCGCTCCGGAAACCGCTAGCGCCGCACCAATAATAGCGGCAGAAACCAAACGTGGCAGACGTAAATCCAACAAGAGTTTTTGCTCAAATGCAGAGAGAGACTGAAAAGGAGAAAGGAATACCTCTCCGACCATCAAGTGGATAGCAGAGAGCAGCACGAGAATCACTGACATAATCAAAAGATTGCGTTGCCAGCGTCGTTCCTTGTTCAGGATAAGTTGTTGAAAATCCATAGTAGCCGATAAATACAAACGAGGCTTAACCTTACAGTTAAGCCTCGGTAAATTGCAAATGTGTTCGTACGCTTTATTCGCCGAAATTAAGGCGATATGGCATTAATCGTAGACTAACTCGCCATCTTCGTAGCGCGTTTTCACTTCACACACCATTAACGCTGCGCGTTGACCAATCGCGACGTGGCGATTTGGGAAAACAACGGCTTCGTTATCGTTCTTCGCCATCAATGGTTTGTCACCATCGTGACCAAACACTTCGCCGTGAACGAATGAGGTGAAGTTCTCGACGTTGTCATCAAACATGAAATCGAAATCTTCGTGCAAACGCACAATCGTACGACTAACACGGTACTTGATACATGGTTTAGATAAGTGCTCCGCTTTCGCCTCTGCAATTAGGTTACGCAGTGACAAATCGAACGCAGTCAGTTTGTCTAAGTCGTTTTCACCAATACGAGCCACTCGACCCAGCTCCATCGTCAAAGCTTGAGCGCCATAGTTTTCTGCACTGAACCAGCTGAATGTACTGGTTGGCGAGTTAGAAAGCAGCACCGCTTCAATATGTGCACTATCGAGGAAATCAATCAAAGCTTTGCTACGAACAGGATGGCGCGTTTTCGGACTCACCGCAAAGGTGTAGTGCTTTGAATCACGGATCGCGCAGTGCAAATCTAAGTGCCAGCGTGTTTCCGCTGAAGTATCTTGATAGAAATCTCTCACTAACAATTTGAGAGTGTCAGCAATCGCAAGCTCTTTGGTCGGCTCGTGCTCTTTCTCATCAAACAGTCGGTTAAGGTTTTCTTCTAAAAATCGCGTGTGCGCCAGAGTCGATTCTGGGTGAGCGATAATGAATAAGCATCGAGCCTCGACTTTCTGGAAGCCAGATTCGATGTCTTTGATAATTGAATCCACCAGCTCCATCGGTGCGGTTTCATCCCCGTGGACACCACAAGAGATGATGACGTTCTTTGTTTCCTGAGTGTATTCATCAGGAATCACTTCTAGCACACCACGCTGATAGAGTTTAAGTTTTACACCATTAGACAGCACCTGCTCCGCTGGCGCGACATCAATATGAACATCTAACGTGTCAGTTAAAAACGATTGGCGAAAGAGAGACTTCGTCATGCGTTACTCCTTAATAGCACGGCGGGTATGTTAATAAATTGTACAAAGGATTTTTGTTGTTGCGATCCCACTTATGAGTAGAAGCCACTAAATTTACTTAAAATCCCATACCTTTTCGCGCCATGCACTCAAATCAAGCATTGAGGCGTTTATTTTTTAAACAATTACAAAGTGTTAGGGCTGTGAACTTTACCACAGCCCTAAAGAAGATCATTATGATTTGATCAACTTTTAGCGTTTATTCACCACGTTGTGCGAGTAAACGTTCAAATTCGTCTACTTTGTCACGAACTAGCTCCACACTCTGCTGCCAAAATTCGGGTTGCGTCAGATCCATTGAAAGATGCTTGTCTACAACCTCTTCAGCCATCATGTTGCCAGTGTCACGTAATAGATCTACGTAATCGTCGTAGAAACGCTCCCCTTTAGCTTCACGTTGAGCGTAGATACCTTTACTGAACAAGAAGCCGAACAGATATGGGTAGTTGTAGAAGCTCACCCCAGAGATTGAGAAGTGCAGTTTGCTCGCCCAGAAATAAGGGTCAGCTTCGCTCATCACATCGCCATACCAATCTTTCCACGTTTCTGACATCAGCTCACAGAAATCATCTGCTGTCAGTTCGCCCTCTTGGCGACGCTCGTAGAAAGCTTTTTCGAATTCGTAACGAACGGGAATATTGATCATCAGCGCCAACGCCGAAGAGAGCTCTTCCCACAGCATTTCGAGCTTATCATCCACACTTTCTGCTTTTGAAATCAGATGATCGCGAACGATGTTTTCAGCGAAAATTGAAGCAGTTTCTGCCAACGTCATTGGGTAGTACGTTTGGCAAAGCGGTAAGTCACGAATCACCCAGTTGTGGAATGCGTGACCAAGCTCGTGAGCCAGCGTCATCAGATCTGAGCGGCTACCACTCCACGTCATAAACACGAGCGGCGTACGCGTCGCTGGCAGCTTAGTACAGTATGCGCCAAGGCGTTTGTTGGCATTAGGCGCGGCATCAATCCAGCCGTTTTGTACCATCATGCGGACAAACTCGGACATGTCTGGATTCACGGTTTCGAACGCTTCACAAATGACGTCGATTGCTTCATCAAATGGATAAACTTTCGCTTCACCACTCAAAGCAGGCATCGCAGCAAGATGATTCCACGGTTTCATCTCATCTAAACCGTGTACCTTCGCCATTAACAAACCGGCTTTTTGACCAATCTCACGGCTGTCTTTAGCGACTTTCATCATGGCATCCAACGTTTCCGCTTTAATTCGGCTGCCATGTAAGCTTGGATCAAGGAAATGGACATCACGTTTGGTAGAACGCTTTTTGTTCTCTGTTAAACGCCAACCTGAAAGCGCGTTAAGGATAGAAGCAAAAGACTCTTGATGTGTTGCCATCGCCTTTTGAACGCCACGCCACGCAGCTTCTTGGCGATCAAATTCAGAGCCATAAAGAATACTTGCTGCTTGCGAGAAGCCAAGCTCCTCACTTTCACCATCAGCGTAGTCAAGCTTCACTTTCAAAGAGCCCGTAAGGTTGTTGTATAACTTACCCCACGCAGATTTTCCATCCACGCTCATTGCTGCTAATAGCTTTTCTTCTTCGGTGCTTAAGCGTGTGTCAGCCAGTTTCCGAGAGTTCAGGATTGAAAACGCCTGACCACTGATGTCTGGATTTTCATGATCCAAAACGCGAGTAATGAACTCTTCATCAGCGTGAGTCAATTTAAGCTCAAAAGCACTGTAAGCTTGAGAAAGCTCAGAGAAAATACGCGTCATACGACCCAGCAGTGCTTTCGCCTCTGCATTTGTCGCATCCACTGACGCGTAACAGTTTGCGAAGTTAGCAATCGTGCCAGCCAAACGGCTTGCCGCCTCACTGGTTAAGATTGCGTTTTGCATCACTTCAACAGAGTTACAATCGGTAGACTGTTTATTGAGTAGGTCAATGCATTGCTCTACAAGGGCAATGTCATCTTGAATTCGTGGGTCTGCGAGATCGTTATAAACGATGGATAAATCCCAGCTAGGAGCGGTCATTTATGGTTCCTTTTGATGTAATCGAGCCAGCTCTTTTCTCTCTTAAACTCGGTAGAGATCCAAGCATTGGCTACTTCCGTGACTAATTTTCAAATAGTGGTACGCCTATCGAACGAACTGAGGCGTAAATCTGATCATCGATGGTAATTGTTATATGTGTTACTGACGCATTTCCTATCGCTAATGTCGAATACCACCGCGGATTGCGCCAATCTACACCCAATACATGGGCAAGAATCATTCTAATTACGCCACCATGCGTGACAATTAGCAAGTTGTCATTGATATCATTAATGATTTGAGACCAAGCACAAGTTACACGATGAGAGAAATCATCTAAGCTCTCAGCATTCGGTAAGGTGTGTTGTGCCGGTGCTTTCCAAAACGCATCGAGCTTATTCCAGTGCTCAGAAAGCATGTCAAATGGGATGCCATCGAAATCACCAAAATCCAACTCTTGAAGTTGTGGCTCCACACTTAAAGGCAAAAGTTGCTGCTCAGCGAGTATCTCAGCAAGGTCGTGACAACGTGACAAGGGAGAGCTGATGATCCCTTCTACTTCTCGCCCCGTCTGTTGCCAGGCTTGCGCAATTTTGCGTTGCTCAGCTTCATCAACTTTTAAATCGGCTTGTCCGTGTAAACCTGGGGCTGCGTTCACTTTTCCGTGTCGCAGTAAATAGATATTCAGCGTTTTCATTTCTTCCCGTCCTGTGGTTTGAGCTCAAGCGGCAAGCCCGCAGCGACAAACGTGACTTGTTCGCATACGGTCGCCAGTTTTTGATTCATCCGTCCCGCATTATCAACAAAGTAACGACTAACGGCGCCGAGCGGCACAATACCCATCCCGACTTCGTTAGAGACAAAAATCAGCGTCGCTTCCGATTGTGCTATCGCATTTACCAACCGCTCAATTTTTTCTTCTAACCGCTCATTACAGCAGTCATCACCGAGTTCAAAGATCCAGTTGTTGAGCCAAAGCGTAAGGCAATCAACTAACACGACATCTTGAGACGAAAATTCACAAATGAGCTCAGGCAAGTTAAGCGGACATTCATGTTCAATCCACCCAGCCCCTCGTTGCTGTTTATGGTGAGCAATGCGTTGCTTCATTTCTTCATCAAAAGGCAATGCCGTCGCCACATAGTGAAGCGTTCCGTTTTTGTTTTGTGACGACTGTTGCGCCCTGCTCTCTGCTAAGCTCGATTTTCCTGAGCGCGCACCACCTAGAATAAGTTGCTTCATAATGAATGACTAAATGCGATAAGAATGAGATAAACAAGCAATTCTGAAAGCTGCTGCGCGGCACCAAGGCAATCGCCAGTAAATCCGCCGATACGTTTGGTCAGCCAGCGTTTAAAGCCCACACGAAACAGTGCCAATACCAACACAATCACAGCTGCCTGAGACACGCCCAGTAACAATGCTACAACCCCACCAGTTAAGAGTAATATCGCGACCTCTAAGCTCGATTGTTTATTCGCTAACGGTTTGCTTTTCGAGGTGTCAGCGTCACTAACATAAGGCATGTCATATATGAGAGTGGCAGCCAGTGCTCGGCTCACGGTGTACGCCACAACGATCATCAGCCAAAATTGAGGTTCATTGGCTAACTCGCTCCAAAATACAAACTTCGCCAGCAGCGCCATCATTAGCGTTGCCGCGCCGTACGTCCCGATGCGGCTGTCTTTCATGATGGTTAAGCGGCGCTCTAACGTCATGCCACCGCCAATACCATCTGCCATATCCGTTAAACCGTCCTCATGGAACGCGCCGGTAAGCAGCAGGCTAAATGCCATGGTCAACACGATGGCAACTGAGTTTGGGAACAATAAACTTGCCAGTGAAAATACAGCTGCACACAGTAGCCCTAGCAACACACCGACCAAAGCAAAGTATCGCCCCGCTTGGTTCATGCGCGCTTCACTGTAAGGTAAATCAGAAGGCACTGGAATGCGGCTAAAAAAGCTTACTGCGAGCAAGAAAAGCTCGCTCTGATAGCGTAAAGAACGAGTCTCTGAATGGAGTGTATTATCAGAAGCTGACACTAAACCGTCACTCCCGCACTCTCAAAGCTCGCCATGTTGTTGTAAAACTGAGCCGCTGCTTTTACCAGTGGCAAAGCAAGCGCCGCTCCGGTTCCTTCACCTAAACGCAAACCAAGATCCAAAAGAGGTTCCGCTTGTAGGCATTCCAGCACAAACTTGTGCCCATTCTCTTCTGAGTTATGAGCAAACAACATGTAATCTCGCGTCTCTTCATCTAATAGAGTCGCGACATAAGCGGCTACAGATACGATAAATCCATCAACCAAGACTGGCGTTTTGTGGCGTTTTGCTTCTAAGAATGCGCCAATCATTTGCACAATTTCAAACCCACCGACTTGAGCCAGTGCGCCTTTGGTATCAAGGTCACGACAGCGATTCACACCTTGCGCAACTAGCTTGATCTTGCGGTTGAGTTGCTCTTGAGTAATGCCCGTGCCATAGCCAACGCAATGGTCGACTTCCAATGGACTAAGCGCAGTTAACAATGCCGATGCCGAACTGGTATTGCCGATCCCCATCTCACCAAACATCAACAAGTTCGAGCCATTAAGGATCGCCTGTTGCGCAACCTTTGCACCATATTCCAAACCTAACGCGACTTGTTCTAACGACATCGCCGTTTGTTTAGCAAAGTTTGCCGTGCCATTTCCCAGACGTTTCTCAATCAAGTTGGGATGATGTTTAAAGTCAGGAACTAAGGTATCGATCGGTGACAACATGCCACAATCAATGACCTTAAAGTCAATTTGGTTGAGATCGCAGAAACAGTTAATAGCAGCGCCACCAGCGAGAAAATTCGCCACCATTTGTTGAGTCACGGCGCTTGGTGCAATGCTCACCCCTTCTTCTGCTATACCGTGATCACCAACGAATACCAACATGGTTGGTTTGCGAATTTCTATTGTTTCAACCGATTGAAGCTTATCTTGGCTTTGAATTAACGCAAGTTCTAGCGCTACTTTTTCGAGCAAACCAAGAGCGCCTAATGGTTTGGTTTTGTTATCAATGCGAGCTTGAATTTCTGAGGCAAAAGAGCGATCCATGATGATGATTCCTTATTCTTTATTTTGGACGAGCGACAGAAAAAGTTTTTTCTAACGTGGCGTATTCATTACCGCCCAACCGAGCCAATGGGTCTACAGCTAAGGCATCAACTTTTAAACGGTCACCCTCCATGGATATGACCCGCTCATCGACATAAATGTGTTCAATCTCTGCAAAGATTAAACTTTGCGGTGTCTCCCCCATCTCTATCACTTCGTGCAACTTACAGCCGAATGCAATTGGCGCGCCCTCTAAGCGTGGTAATTCGAAACCTTGGAAATCAACCGTCTCAAGTTGAGTCGTCTCCAACTCAGATTTCCCATGTTCTAAGGTGGCAGAGGATAAAGTGACTTTATCCGCGAGATCACTTGGTGCAATATGGATAACCAACTTACCAGTTTCTAATGCATTTCGCGTGGTGTCTTTGATGTCCCCATTGGGCTTTTTTCCCACAGAAATCATCAATAAAGGTGGACGGCTGGAGACCGCAGTAAAGTAGGAAAATGGCGCTAAATTGAAGTTTTGCTCACCTGAGTCTGTTAGCACCCAAGCGATTGGGCGAGGAATGACAGTTTGAGTCATCAAATGGTACACCTGCGTTGGCGCAAGCGTACTGAGATCTATGTTCATACGACGTCCTTGGTCTTAGAAAACCGCGAGAGAAATGAGACTCCCGACAAATTGAGAGAACAAGTGTACCCCTCTCCCGTGCAATTTCATCTGATTTTCTCTTTTTGACAGCGCTTTTTGTCAATTCGACAGTCATATTGATAAAAATATTATTTCAACCTGCTCATTTAGCGTTAGAAGAAAAACAAAGTCGAGCAATGAAACCACATATGTAAACAAGAGAACCTTTCTTTTAAGAGGTAAGACCGAAAGTCAGCCCACCTATCGAAACAGGTATATATAACTGAATAATAAATAATTTTAATTTCCATTCGTCGATTTAAAATGATTTTTTGCTCCTTATAGGGTTGTTAGATTAGTTCCGATTTACCCACAACATTCCAATGTTGGCACGAGTGATGCTATTTAGATCTTGTCCCCGACAATAAAGAGTGAGAAATCATGTTTGCCAATCAAAGTCGTCGCCCTGCTAAGAAAGGCAAGCCCAATAAACAACGCCCATCGCGGCAATCCATACCCTTATCATTCTCCTAGGAAAAAAGACCCGTTCGTCCCGCGGGTCTTTTTATTTGCGGGTATTTTATTTGCTTAGCTTTCTATACCTAAGTAACCTTGAGATGCTAGGTTCACTGAGTTCGATTGATTAAATGTCATACATTAGCTACCTGACTGCAGCTTCGTGGAAGAAATGCGCTACAATAGCCTAAGCACTTGTTCTTAAACAGGAAGGATACAATGGGCAACGATTCAAATGCATGTGTGATTATTGCAGGTGGTACAGGTCTTGTAGGGAAAGAAGTCATGGCTAAACTTGTCTCACAGCCTAGCATCGAAACGCTATATTCTCTCTCCCGCCGAACGATCACTGGTATCGAGGATCCAAATAACAAAATTGTCCCATTGTTAGACGCGGCGCTCACAATCCACGATTGGGACGATCAGCAACCGATTCCACGCGTCGGTTTTATTTGTCTCGGCACCACATTAAAACAAGCTGGCAGCAAAGATGCTCTGCGAAAAATCGACGTCGAATTGGTATGTAAAGTTGCTCAACAAATGAAGATGATCGGTGTAAAACGCATCGCTGTGGTTTCGAGTCTAGGCGCAAAAGCGTCTTCTTCATCCCATTATCTAGCTTGCAAAGGACATATGGAAAAAAATATCGAGAGGATGAGCTTTGAAGAAGTGGTGTTCGCAAGGCCCGGACCTCTGGTCGGACAGCGAGAAAATCCTCGTACGGATGAAAAGGTTGTTCAGACACTTTCTAAGGTAATTCGTCCGCTTATGCTTGGTAAATTGGCGAACTTTATACCCGTTCATGCTCAAGACGTAGCCAAAGCGATGATTTATCAAGTTTTCAGCTATCAAGAAGAAAAAGTCATTTATTTGCATAGAAAGGATATGCTTTATCTCATTAGGTACTATGATTGAAAAATTTCGCCTAAATATTACGCTAAATCAGTCATCAACGAGAGTCGAGTCGCATTTTTATATTCATTTTAGATCTATCTAATACCTGTTTATCATTTTTAAAGTTATACCCCACTCGGTATCTTACCCAACCAGTATATAGCTCCGTATAAAATTTAATCAGCACTTCTTATGCCGATTACTAAGGTAAGATTATGAATTTCGCAGTGGTTGCTTCTCTGGCGGTGTTTATCGCCATATTAATGTTCCTTTTTAACCAACAACAAAAACAAAACACACTCTCGCGTTTGGTTTTAATTGGCTTGGTTACGGGCTCTCTTTTCGGTCTTGGACTGCAACTTATTCATGGCGAAGGCAGCGATGTCATTGGACAAACACTTGAATGGGTCGGCATAGTCGGCAGCGGTTATGTTGGTCTCCTTAAAATGGTGATTATGCCTTTGGTATTGATTTCCATGATTTCCGCCGTTGTAAAGCTAGAGAAAGGCGGTTCGCTGGGTAAGATCTCTGGTCTAACGATTTCTGTTTTGCTGGTAACAACAGCCATTGCTGCCATGATCGGTATTCTTGTTACGACTACATTTGGTTTGTCTGCCGCTGGATTAACTGAAGGTGCACGTGAAACGGCTCGTATTGCCGTATTAGAGAGTCGAGTAGGATCAGTAAGCGACCTAACGATTCCTCAGATGTTAGTAAGCTTTATTCCAACTAACCCGTTTGCCGATCTTACAGGGGCTCGTTCTACATCGATCATTGCTGTGGTTATCTTTGGTGTTTTAGTAGGTATCGCTGCACGTAAAGTGATGGCAGAAAAAGAAGAGTTGGAATCTCCAATTCGTACTTTTGTGGAAGCGGCACAATCCGTGGTTATGCGCCTGGTTAAGATGATCATGGCATTAACGCCTTATGGTATTGCTGCCCTTATGGCGAAAGTGGTCGCAACATCAAGTGCTGCCGACATTTTTAATTTGCTTGGCTTTATTGTTGCGTCTTACGTTGCAATTGCACTGATGTTCCTTGTTCATGGTCTACTTGTTTCTTTTGTCGGCGTTAGCCCTGCTGAGTACTTTAAAAAGATTTGGCCAGTACTGACATTTGCATTCACGTCACGCAGTTCAGCGGCAACGATTCCACTTAACGTTGAAGCACAAATCACCAAGCTAAACGTACCACCAGCAATTGCGAACTTGTCAGCGTCTTTCGGTGCCACTATTGGTCAGAACGGCTGTGCAGGTATCTACCCAGCAATGCTTGCGGTAATGGTAGCGCCAACAATGGGTATCGATCCTCTAGACATCAACTTTATTCTGTCACTGATTGCCATCATCACGATTAGCTCATTTGGTATTGCCGGTGTCGGCGGCGGCGCAACCTTTGCTGCCCTGATTGTACTGCCTGCGATGGGCTTGCCTGTGACAATCGCAGCGCTACTGATCTCTATCGAGCCACTAATTGATATGGCGCGAACTGCACTTAATGTCTCTGGTGCAATGACTGCAGGTACCATTACCAGCCGATTGTTGAAATCCACCAACGACAATGGACAGTTAGAAGAACAAAAAGCGTAGCTGTTCTCAAAAAATAACTCTCAGTTTGAGCCGATGGTTTCTCCATCGGCTTTTTTGTATTTAAGCGCACCAAAGTGAAGAGTCATCCCCTTCCTATCTTCTCCAATTAATGCCTTACTCCCTACTCGCTAACTGTCTAAACTGATTTATTGAGCAGTGTTGTTATGATATAACATTTCACAAATATCAAAATGAACACAGATAACATCGGAGGTAATGTCATGAGTTCAACTTTAATCGAGTCCACTTCAACTGAGGCTCTTGAATGCACACTTCGAGCGCCGTGTTTCAGTTCAGGCGAAGAGCCAACTGTGTTAGCGAACATCTATCAAGAAGACATCAATATCGCAATCTGGCGGCGACAATTCGATCAACCGCTTGCCGATGCCACGAATCGGTTCATCACCTCCCACCCTAACTTCAATAAATCGCTGAATGTATCTCCTGAAAATGCTTATGAAGTACTGCAATACGCAACCGATGGGCAGGCGCCGGATGTGTTGTTGAGAAATATCGTGGAGTTAGTCGACATGTTTTGCTATTTGTTTGAGTTAGAAGACGCAGGAGTGCGCCTAGCGACACTCAATAGCGCGATGTGTCCCCGTTTTCACGTTGATCAAGTCCCCTGCCGCCTAGTCACTACCTACCAAGGCATTGCGACTCAATGGATTGCTAATGACGTACTTGATCGCTCAAAGCTCGGTCGCGGTAGTCATGGGCTTTCGGATGCAGAATCCGGCTTATACAGAGCAGAATCAGACATCAGGCACCTTTCTGTTGGTGACGTTGCACTGCTAAAAGGTGAGCGTTGGATCGGAAATGAAAACAAAGGGCTGGTTCATCGCTCGCCTAGTATCCAATCGAATCAAGCTCGTTTGTTGCTCACCCTTGATTTTGGCTAATAAAAATCAGCGATTGTCCAAGCATTAACCAAATAAAAAACTTCAAGCCGAAAGTGACACTTCGGCTTTTTCATTTTCACAACGTCACATTGCATCTTTCGTTGCGAGTCAAGGCGTTGAATGGTCTAATACTCCTATCGGTTCCGTAAACGGTAAGCAGAATGCACCAAGACAATCAGCCCACTTTTTTCTTTTTCGATTACGAGACTTGGGGAACAAGTCCAGCCAAAGACCGCCCAAGCCAGTTTGCTGGCGTTCGCACTGATGAAAACTTCAATATCATTGGTGAACCTTTGGTGATGTACTGTCGTCCACCTGCTGATTACCTTCCTTCGCCAGAAGCAGCTTTGATCACTGGTATTACACCACAAAAAGCAATGCAAGAAGGCTTACCTGAACCTGAGTTTATTGCCAAAATTCATGCCGAATTGTCTAAACCAAAGACGACTAGCCTTGGCTACAACAGCATACGTTTTGATGATGAAGTCACTCGTTACACTTGCTACCGAAACTTCATCGATCCATACGCATGGAGCTGGCAAAACGGCAACTCACGATGGGATTTGCTTGACGTGATGCGAGCATGTCATGCCCTGCGTCCTGAAGGCGTAGAATGGCCAGAGAACGATGAAGGCTTTACAAGCTTCAAGCTAGAGCATTTATCCGTAGCGAATGGCATTGAACACAGCAATGCTCACGATGCGATGGCCGACGTGATTGCCACGATTGAAATGGCGAAGAAAGTTAAAGCCGCCCAACCTAAGCTATTTGACTACTTTTTCTCGATGCGTAACAAGCGCAAACTCAATGAGCTGGTTGATATTGTCAATATGACTCCGTTGATGCATGTATCAGGCATGCTTGGGCGTGAATGCCAATACACAAGCTGGATTGTGCCTGTGGCTTGGCACCCAACCAACAACAACGCCGTCATCACGATTGATTTAGCCAAAGATCCTCAGCCTATCCTTGAGCTTTCAGCAGAAGAGTTAAAAGAGCGTTTGTACACCAAACGTGAAGAACTAGGTGACTTACTGCCTGTCCCCGTGAAGCTCGTGCATCTGAATAAGTGCCCTATTCTTGCTCCAGCAAAAACGTTAACCGCGGAAAATGCGGAAGTCATTGGTATTGACCGCCAACAATGTTTAAACAATTTAGCGTTGTTGCGCCAACACCCAGAGATCCGAGAGAAGCTGATTAGTCTATTCTCTATAGAACGTGAATTCGAAAAGAGTAATGACGTTGATACGCAGCTTTACGATGGGTTTTTCTCACCTGCTGATCGTGCTGCGATGGACATCATTCGTGAAACCGATCCGAATAACTTAGCTGCACTGGATATTGAATTCGATGATAAACGAATCAAGCCATTGCTTTTCCGTTACCGTGCTCGCCATTATGCAGGCACATTAGATGAACAAGAACAAAGACGCTGGGCACAACATTGTCGTGAAGTTTTCGAAAGTCAGATTGAAGAGTACATGATGAATTTAGAAAACTTAGTTCACGAACATGAAAGTGACGAAAAGAAGATAGCAATATTAAAATCCGTCTATCGTTATGTAGAGAGCCTAGCCTCCTAATTTCTTACCTTGTTCAAGCGCACCTTCGGGTGTGCTTGTTGTTTTATATGCTGTCAAAATGATAAAAGATCGATTACTACAGCTGATCCATTTGCTCATCTCCCTCGCACTCATCATGGGAGCACTTGGTATCGGCAACACCATTCAAAAATTCATTGGCATTTCTGTTCCAGGAAGTGTCATCGGGATGCTTGTGCTGTTTTTCTCAATGACCCTTGGCTTAGTCAAAGTGGAATGGGTTAAGCCAGGTGCAACCCTATTCATCCGCTATATGATCCTGCTATTCGTGCCTATCAGCGTGGGTCTGATGCAACACTTCGATATGCTACTGGCTAACGCGCTGCCAATTATTGCGAGTGCAGTAGGCGGCTCACTGATCGTATTGGTCAGCTTGGCATGGTTCTTAGATTACTTACTGAAGGAGAAGCACTAGTATGTGGTTACTTGTCACTATTGTGGTTTTCCTTGCCGCACGCCAAATCGCAATCAAGGTGAACAATCCGATTGCTAACCCGCTTTTGATCAGTATCGCGGTATTAATCCCGTTGCTAACCTTTTTGAAAGTGCCATTTGAAACATACTACGCTGACAACGAATACATCAGCTTTTTACTTCAACCCGCCGTTGTTGCGCTGGCATATCCACTTTATGAACAACTGCCTCAAATCAAAGCCAATTGGCGCATTATCACTCTGGCTTGCACGTTAGGTAGTGTTATGTCCATGCTTACCGCTACGCTCATTGCGGTGGCATTTAAAGCTGACATTAGCTTAATAGCCAGCTTGGTTGGTAAGTCTGTGACGACCCCTATCGCGATGGAAATCTCTAGCCACTTAGGCGGAGAAGCAGCTGTTGCGGCAATTTTAGTGCTTATTGTGGGTTTGTTTGGTGCCATCCTCGCGTACCCGATCTTCAATATCATTGGTATTAAGCATCCAATTGCGCGCGGTCTAACAATGGGTACTGTTTCTCACGCTCTCGGCACCGCAACATGTGCTGAGAAACAACCGGGAGACGCAGCGTTCTCATCTCTTGCATTGGTGCTTTGTGGCATCATCACCTCAATTCTCGCGCCAAGCTTCTTTGCTTTGGCGGTTTGGTTATACCAATAATAACCTCAATGACCTGCTTTGCTATCAAGTGAGCAGGTCATAATCTCCTCTAGAAAATTCGCAGTATGAATATACGTTGATATAGTTATTAGTGGGACAGAGATAACGTTAAATCTTAGTGAAATCGAATACATGTGTGAGCTCACTCTAATTATGTAACGTAAATTATCATTACACACATTAACGTGATCTAAAGCACAGAACATTTCCACCTTTCACATAGAATAACTGTCCATGCAATAACAAGGATTCAACATGAAAAGTCGCATTGAACAGGCGCTAGCAAGCGCTCCTGAAGCACTTTCAACACCTCTTGCTCCTATCGTCCTTTCTGACGATTTTGATGCCACTATTTCTGAGCAACAGTTTGAAGCGCTACTAAACGCTACCAATCTTTCTGATAAAGAGCTTCGTGTTGCTCTACTTCCTTTTGCCGCTGCGTTTTCTTACGCACCGATTTCTGAATTCTATGTAGGCGCGATTGTTCGTGGTCTATCTGGTCGCCTTTACTTCGGTGCGAACATGGAGTTTTTTGGTGTTCAGTTAGGTCAAACTGTTCATGCTGAACAATGCGCGATTAGCCATGCTTGGATGAAAGGCGAACGTGGTGTTAAAGATATCACCATTAACTACAGCCCTTGTGGTCACTGTCGTCAGTTCATGAATGAACTAACTACGGCGAAAGAATTAAAGATCCAATTGCCAGAGCGTGAAGAAAAATCGCTACACGACTATCTTCCTGAAGCATTCGGTCCTGCTGATCTTGGTATCCAGTCAGGTCTAATGGCAGAAGTGAAACACGAGTTTGCTTGCGATGACAACGACACTCTGATCCAAAAAGCAGTTACTGCTATGAACATCAGTCACGCTCCATACACTAACAACTTAAGTGGCATTGCTCTTGAGATGAATAGTGGTCGTGTATTCCAAGGTGCTTACGCAGAAAACGCAGCGTTCAACCCTAGCCTTCCGCCACTTCAGGTTGCCTTAATTCAAATCCTGATGGCAAGCGAGCAGTTTGAAGACATCAAAGCCGCAGCACTAGTGGAGAACTCACAGGGTAAGATCAGCCACCTAGCCGATACTCAATCAACACTAGAGGCACTGAACCCAGATATTCCAGTGAGTTTTGTTAACATTTAACTCACAATGCTCTTATGAGAGAGGCTCTGCATGACGCAGGGCCTTTTTTATTGTTTAAAATCACACGCAAACGTTTGCTTCATTCGCAAAAATCAGTATGATCCCCTGCAAATTCGCTTCCACCACTTTATTTTGTAAGGGAACACTATGTTTGGTACTGCTACTAGCACTCATGCTACCCGCGTATTACTTCTGGGCTCTGGCGAGCTTGGTAAAGAAGTAGCAATTGAATGTCAACGTCTTGGTTTAGAAGTGATCGCGTGTGACCGTTATGCTGACGCACCAGCAATGCAAGTCGCTCATCGCAGCTACGTCATCGATATGCTTGATGGCAAAGCATTAGAAGAAATCATCAAGAAAGAGCAACCTGCTTATGTGGTTCCGGAAATTGAAGCTATCGCAACAGACAAATTAGTTGAGCTAGAAGAAAAAGGCGTGAACGTCGTTCCGACAGCGAAAGCAACTAAGTTGACTATGAACCGCGAGGGCATCCGTCGTCTTGCAGCTGAAGAGCTAAGCTTAACGACTTCTCCTTATCAGTTTGCAGATAACTTTGATAACTTTAAAGCGGCAGTTGAGCACGTTGGTATCCCTTGTGTAGTAAAACCTGTGATGAGTTCGTCTGGTAAAGGACAAAGCGTCATCAAAACAGAACAAGATGTGCAAGCAGCGTGGGAGTATGCGCAAGAAGGCGGTCGTACTGGTGCTGGTCGTGTGATCGTCGAAGGCTTTATTGACTTCGACTATGAAATTACGCTGCTGACAGTACGAGCGAAAGATGGCGTCCATTTCTGCGCACCAATTGGACATCGTCAAGAAGATGGTGACTACCGAGAGTCGTGGCAACCACAAGCAATGTCAGATACTGCGATTAAAGCAGCAGAATACACAGCGGAGAAAGTCGTAAATGCGCTCGGTGGTTACGGCATCTTCGGTGTAGAGCTGTTCGTGAAAGGTGATAAAGTAATTTTCAACGAAGTTTCACCTCGTCCACACGACACTGGCATGGTAACTATGATTTCTCAGGAAATGTCTGAGTTTGCTCTGCATGTTCGTGCGTTCACTGGCATGCCAATCAACAGTATCATTCAATACGGCCCGTCCGCGTCAGCTGTCATCCTAGGGCAAGGTACATCAACAGATATTCGCTTTGATAATCTTGCCAATGCCCTGGCTCAACCACAAACTCAAGTTCGTTTGTTTGGTAAGCCTGAAATCGATGGTCGCCGTCGTTTAGGCGTTGTTCTAACGCGTCGTAAGACTATCGAAGATTCGATTAAAGATGCAGTGAATAGCGCTTCTAAAGTACAGATCGTTTACTGATTTCACTAGTTCGCTCCAAGAAACAAAAAGCGCAGCCCAATTGGCTGCGCTTTTTATTTGTATAAACTCGGTTACCCTATTCACTTTCAATTAAATACACTTCTTCAGAGAAGTGACTCAGACCCTTTTTGGCAATTTTAGGGTGATTATCATCGGCTTGATCTACGTTTAAGCATGTGATCTTATAACCGGAAAATAACTGTTCAATCTCTTCTACAGGAACACTAAAAGGAGGTCCTGCCATCTCTTCTTGCGGGTAGTTCAACGTGACCAACAAGATACGACCGCCAGGATTTAGCAATTGCTTAACACGAGCAGCATATTCTGCTCGCATCTCTTTAGGAAGAGCCACTAACGCAGCGCGATCGTAAATGATATCGGCTTTAGATACTGGGGCGGTAAAGAAATCACCCGTATAAATCGACAGCTCATCAAACTGATATAACTCGTGCATACCATTAACAGGCGTTACCGTTGGTGTGTAAAAATGCTCAGCAAAAAACGCTCTTACCGCAATTTGGCTTAGCTCAACGCCCTGAACTTCGTCGTGTTTGGTCGCTAACCAAATCAAATCCTCTGACTTACCACACAGAGGCACCAAAACTTTATCATCATGCTTTGCAGCCGTATGTTGCCAAAATGCAGGCAATAGTGGGTTCACGTCTTCTAGATGAAAACCAATTTGGTTACTGGCCCATTTATTGTGCCAAAATTCTTGATCTCTCATGATTCTTCTACTTGTCGGCTGATAGTGGATTCGAGCTTTGCGCTTCACTTTTGTGGGCTAAGACTAATGATTTTTTCAAATTTGTCTATGCCGTTCATCTTTGGTTAATGCTGCAATGTTAGTATGGCTAACGTTCAAGAAGGAACCCTTCCTTGTTCTGATGGTCAGAATAAAGGAAAGCAAAATGGTGATCTAGAACACGATTCCACCATAAGGTTGAAAATCAACCTTGGAATCTATCGTAGAGACCCCATTAACTAGGTAGTACCTGATTTGCGAATCTTAGTGACCTTTTCGTTACCCATTTTCTAAGTGCAAGCAAGTTAAGGAGAGTGAATGAGCTTATTTCTACGTACTACGGCATTGATGCTATTAGTACTAAGCCGTGCGCCGGCTTTCGCCGCACTTCCAAATGTCCCGAGTAACGAGCAAGACCGTTCTGCTAGCCAAAACGAAGTTTGCTCAAAATTGTTTAAACATAGCCTTAGTGGTTTGTATGGCATTCAGTCAATCGACTCCAAACCAACACAGCCTTATTCAGATTTCGACGTACTTTACAGCAAAGCTCACCAAGCGCAGTTTGAGCTAGAAACCATCTGTAAGAGTACTGCCCTTCTCACTGACGCACATCCTTATTTTGCTGGCGTTAAATCTCAGCACCGCGCCGAAGAGAAAATCGCCCACGAACTTGACGGTCAAGTAGAACGTATCACCGACTTAGCCCGTGCAACTATCGTTGCAAATGACGTAGCAAGCTTGGTGTCGGTATATGAAACGTTAGAGCGCGAAACAACCATTGTTAAAGTAAAAAACCGCTTTAAAAAACCAACGGCTTCTGGTTATCGTGATCTCAACTTGTTGGTCCGTTTACCAAAAACCAACCTAATTGCTGAAGTCCAATTGCATCTAAAAGCGATTGCTGATGTAAAAAGTGGTCCGGAGCATGATTTGTACGAGCAAATTCAGAAACTGGAACGTCAAGCTCTGGTTGAAGGTCGTAACCTAAATGATATCGAGATGGCATCAATTCGTAACATGCGTACTCAATCTAAAAACTTGTATCAAGAGGCTTGGCATCCTTACCTAACGACGCACCTAGAAGCAGCCTAAACAAACAGTATTTTAAAAACTGATTCCCTGAATACTGAAAAACCACCGCAATTGCGGTGGTTTTTATTTGTTCTTTAGTCAGTAATGAAAGCCACAAACAAAAAGACCACGACAAAGCGTGGTCTCATTCCATGTTACATGGCTTACTGGTCGGTCTTTAGGTTCTCTACGCGAGCTTTCAACTTCTGACCCGGGCGGAACGTAACGACACGTCGAGCAGTAATAGGAATATCTTCGCCAGTTTTCGGGTTACGACCAGGTCGTTCATTCTTGTCACGAAGGTCAAAGTTACCAAAACCTGACAGTTTTACCTGTTCGCCACTTTCTAGTGCCTTACGAATCTCTTCAAAGAACACTTCCACCGTTTCCTTGGCGTCCCGTTTACTAAATCCCAATTTATCAAACAGGTTTTCTGCAAGTTCGGCTTTTGTGAGCGCCATAAAACTTTCCTCAAAGCTATGTTAAACAATGCTACCTTAGTGTAGCGCCAGAGCAGTTTTACCCTACCAATTCAACAACATATCGGGGTTACATCAGGAAGTGTATGCCAAGCTTATGATTTTCGCCAACTTTTTTCTTTGCTAATATACGGAATGTTGCACCACGCAGATAGTTTACCCACCACCATTTCCAGATTTTCCTTTAATTCCCTCTCCAATGGCAAAAATATCCAGTTCAAATTACTAGATTTGAAACTCAAAACAACATTAATCACTATTTAATAAAAATGTCAGATACTGGCTACTTTACAAACAATTGACACAAAACTTCTTACCTTTTCAGTAAGTTGAGTACGTTTGAAAATAGATCTGGTCGGTCCTATTTAGCAGACTTGTTATTCAGATATAGCGTGACACTAGGAGCATGAAAGCTTGAACAGCGACAAAATTCTATTGATTGCTCCATGACGGTTAACTGAAAGGTTGTTACTGTTTATCCCTGTTTTCACCACGCGAAAGAGCCGCCATGTTGCACCAAGTCATCAGTATCTTATTTCCCGTCTTTGTCTTGGTTTGCGTAGGTTACTTAGTTGGTCGATGCCTCAAGCCCGATTTTCGCCCAATCAATCGCATCAATATGGATGTGTTTACTCCGGCACTGGTATTTTCTTCTCTTGTCGGTATGCCACTAAGCATGGGGCAAGTCCCCTTGCTACTAGCCGCGCTTATTGCTGTCGTAGTACCTGGCATTGTGATGGTTCCCATCGCGAAGTTTTGCGGATTATCATTCAAAGCATGGGCTCCACCACACATGTTTCGAAACAGCGGTAACTTAGCGATACCGCTGTTTACTTACACCTTCGGGGAAATCGCTCTTCCCTCCGCAGTATTGCTTTTTGTCGTTTCAGCATGCCTACATATAAGCCTTGGCGTCATGCTACTGAGTAATGGCAATCCGCTTAAACAAATCGTCAAAATGCCGATCTTCTTATCCGCTTTGCTCGCGTTGCTTATCAACATTTCTGGTATTGGTATTTGGTCTCCTCTTTTTGAAGCGACCACATTACTTGGGCAAGCCGCCGTCCCAGTTATGTTGTTATCATTGGGAGCACAAATGTGCCATTTAAGATGGGATGGTCTTCGAGTGGGTCTTTGGTGCACACTTCAATCACTCGGTACCGGAGCACTCGCCTTTGCCTTAATCTATACCTTGATACCATTGCCAATCATGCAATTACAGATGATGGTGTTGTTTACCATGTTGCCACCAGCTGTAATGAACTACTTGTTTGCTGAACGACTCAATATCGAACCTCTGAACGTTGCTTCTATGGTCTTGTTTGGCAACTTTTTAAGCATTATTACTCTACCGCTGCTACTAACGTTTGCTTTATCACTTGCTTGAACCATGCCTCCACATAATCCATCAACATCAAGCAACGTTTAACAAATCACAACGTAACGCTTCAAATTTGAAATCTAATTTTTAACAATAAATTCACCTTATCTAGCCTTTATACCTCGCTTTTTGAGTGTTTTATCTATTAGCCTGAACCCTCCGCAAATTTACAAAGGAGTTGTAATTTTATGGATAAGACATGCCGTGTGATTTTTCTCGGTGGTGCTCATCACTTAGAGGAAATCACAACAACACTCAACACAATCAAATTTACACCAACAGTGTGCTTTGGCGATGACGAATACGTTCTACTCCCAAAAGGAGTTGGTAATTCACCTAGAAACTTCATTTATGTGCACTCCACTTTGACAGATGAAGAACAAAATGAACTGATTCAATTAATCGAAATTCCGATGAAAAATAAATAGAGGCTTAATGGAGGACAGATAATGTACGAAGTTATTTTTATTGGCGGTGAGAGCCATGGTGAAAATATTTCCCTCAACTCTCTACCCTTAACGGTAGATAAAAATGGAGAAAAATATTCTTTATTTGGCTTAACAGACCCTAACTATGACAAACCTTACAAAATATACTGTACGAAGTATTCAATCGCAGAACGGTATATTCCTCAAATTGTTAAAGTCTAATTTATTGGTGGTCATTGGGATCGAGAATTTGAACACAGAATTCTGGGGTGGATACCTACAAGGGTGAACCGAACTCGTGAGGTCCTCGATAATCTAATAACCAATTCCTATGAATTAGTCACTCAGTTTTCCGACGGGAAGACCGTCCACGCATACGCCTCTGAAGATGTTCCAGAAGTATTTTTAAATGAAAGAATGCAAGCATTGCTCAAAGGAGATTGAAGCAAATTTTATCGCTGACATTGTTTATTTAACAAATTCGCAATCTAAATTTTACGACTAAATTAACCATGTCTCTTTTTTGAGTCTCGCTTTTTGAGCAATTTATCGATTAGCCTAAAATCTCTCAACACTTGCAACGGAGTTGTAATTATATGGATAAAGAGTGCCTTGTAATTTTTCTAGGTGGCTATGAACACTTAGCAAAAGTTGTAACTACGCTTGATGCCATCAAATTCTCTTCAACAATAAAATTTGGCAATGATGAATATACCCTCATGCCAAATGGATATGGAAATACACCTCGAATCTTCTTTTATGTACACACTGAACTGAGTGAAGACATCATTAGAGAAATGAAAAATATGGTGAAACTTTCTATTGATAAAAAATGGTTTGAAATTGGTGGTGAATAATGGCGTTAGAAGTATTTATTGATATTTGTGGAGTCTCAGCAACAACACGAGAGATAGACAGGGAATGGGTAACCGGACTCGTTAACAGAGCAAAAGACCGCAAATCTAAGGTATGGGTGTCTGTGATTGTCCGAGATTTGAAGCAAGATATTAACATTCGGCTTGCATGCGGTAGTGCACCAAGAATAGCAACAACCACAAACAGCCCAAGACGAAAGCCGCTAACCCAGCTCGAAAGTAAGCTGACGGATCTCTGGTCTATGTTCCGGTGCGAAGGTGGGAACGTTAACGTTCAGGGCGTATGTGATTTTATCCGCTACCTCGAAGGGTGTCAGAGACGTGAGAGTGATGAAAAGCTAAAAAAGGATAAGCAGTGGCATTAATTATTTCCATTGATTGCTGTGGAGTAGTCATTGATTCATTAGAGAGCAACTCGAAAACCATAAACGCTATTGTGACGAAAGCTCAAGAACAAGGACAAAAAGTGTGGCTACGTATATGCCTAAAAGATGTATCGCAGAACATCGATATTGAACTTTGCTGTGGAGAACCGCCGTCTAACTCTGTGCCACCAGCAGCTAAAAGGGGCTCACTCATAGAGAAGAATATTAAAAAACTTTGGTTAGAACTTGGTTGCGCGGGTGAACAAGTGAATGCACAGAAGATCTCTGCATTTTTACTGTATTTTCAAAGCTATATTAATCAGTCCTAGAGAGTAGAACCTGCAAGCACGAACTACCTATCAAGTTAACGTTTAAGAAAGGCGCTGGTGTTCTTCAGTTATCGATTAAGCTGTGGCACTGCGCTTTTAAACAGATGACCTAGAGAAACCTTTTAATGGTAGAGGCATATCAAAAACAAAAGATTGAATGATAGACTAACGTCAAACAACTAACGTTTTTGCTTTGCAACTCTATGACATCAATTATTCAAATCAGCGACTGCCATTTAAGTGACGATTCAAGCTTTGAGAATCTACGTAGCGCGCTTCTTTATGCTCAAAAAGATTCATCATGCGATACCCTTTTGCTCACAGGCGATCTTTGTTGCAACCCCAAACCGGGTGATTACCGTGTACTACTAAGTTTCCTAGAAAAGCACATTCGCGATAAGAAAATATTCGCAATTGCAGGCAACCATGATGACACCAAATTGATGAAGCGGGAACTGGTCGGTAGCTCTATTAACGTAGTGAATAAAGCCAAAATTCATAACCGTGACATGCTGTTCTTAGATTCGAGTGCTAAACCTTTGGATAAGCGCCACCCTTTAGGCTCTGGTCGTGTCGATAACCGTGGGCTAGCACGCTTCAATAAACAACTTCGCCATGCGATCAATCCGATTGTTGTTATCCATCACCCTATTATTCCCGTAGGCTCGGATTGGATACAAGCCATTTGCTTGGAAAACGATGCAAGCTTACATGCGCTTTTGGCTAAGTACCGGGTTCAAGATGTTATTTGCGGGCATGGTCATGATGCACTGACTGTAACGCGTCAAGAAGTCACTCAACATATGGCACCCGCTACTGCTTACGGTTTTGACCACAGTATTGACGAATACAACCGCAATACAAAGATTGGCGTGAATAAGATTCACCTCGAAGATCAGAGGATGAAGGTAGAGACAGTTTGGCTCTAGTTATTCCCTATTTCCTATCTCCTATCTCCTATCTCTCAAGATATAAAAAAACCCTGCCAAACTGGCAGGGTTTCCATTTCTTAAGAAGATACGTTACATGAGATTAGTCACGTAGAGACGCACCAAACTTCTCAGAAACGTGAGCAACGATAGCATCAACCGCACCAGCGATATCTGCATCTTCTAGAGTACGCTCAAGTGACTGTAGAGTCAGAGCGATTGCTAGGCTCTTCTTACCTTCTTCAACGCCTTTACCTACGTAAACGTCGAACAGCTTCGCATCTTTAAGGAACTCGCCACCTTGTTCTAGACAAGCGTTAACGATATCACCAGATGCAACAGCTTCATCCACGACTACCGCGATATCACGACGGTTTGAAGGGAATTTAGAAAGTGCTACCGCTTCTGGGATCACTTTGCTGTTGATTGCAGACCATTCGATTTCGAAGACGATAGTACGACCATTTAGACCGAACTTACGCTCAAGTTCTGGGTGAACAGTACCGATCACACCCACTTCTTTGCCATCTACGATGATTGCCGCAGATTGACCTGGGTGAAGTGCTGGGTGCTTAGCTGCAGCGAAAGAGTACGCTTTTTCGTTAGCAGATAGCTCTAGAATTGCTTCTAGATCGCCTTTAAGGTCGAAGAAATCAACAGTGTTAGTTTCGATATCCCAATGCTCTTCACCGCGAGTACCTGCGATAACACCGGCAAGCATTGGCTCTTGGCGCATACCGTTTTCTGCAGATTCACATGGGATGAAACGTAGACCACATTCAAATAGACGAACACGTGGCTGTTGACGCTTCTGGTTGTGAACAACCGTGTTCAGCAGACCTTGGATAAGACCAAGACGCATTGCTGACATGTCTGCAGAAATTGGGTTTGGAAGCACTAGAGGCTCAACACCAGGTACAACTAGCTTTTGTTGCTCAGGCTCAACGAAGCTGTATGTGATTGCTTCGTGGTAACCACGGTCAACAAGAAGATCACGAACGCGTTTCAGTGGAAGATCCGCTTCAACGTGGTTGTGCATCTTAAGTGCTGCTGCTGGGTGTTGGTTAGGAATGTTGTCGTAACCGTAGATACGACCAACTTCTTCAATCAGGTCTTGCTCGATAGCGATATCGAAACGCCATGTTGGTGCTACTGCCACCCAACCTTCTTCAGAAGCTTCAACTGTCAAACCTAGGCGCTCTAGGATTTCTACCACGTCAGCATCAGCGATGTGGTGACCTAATAGGTTGTCTAGCTTAGTACGACGTAGAGCAACTTTGTTTGGCTTAGGTAGGTCTGCTTCAGACTCTACAGCAACAACAGGTGCGACTTCACCGCCACAGATCTCAACAAGAAGCTGAGTTGCGCGCTCCATTGCGCTCACTTGTAGTGCGTAATCCACACCACGTTCAAAACGCATTGAAGAATCAGTGTGAAGACCGTAACTACGTGCGCGACCACGGATGTGGTCAGGTGCAAAGAATGCACACTCTAGTAGAACGTCTTTAGTTTCCGTTGTTACACCAGACTCTTCACCACCAAAGATACCTGCGATTGCAAGTGCTTTGTTGTGGTCAGCAACAACTAGTGTATCTGCGTTTAGTTCTGCTTCGCTACCGTCAAGAAGTGTTAGCTTCTCACCTTGCTCAGCCATACGAACTACGATGCCACCTTCGATCTTCGCTAGATCGAATGCGTGCATTGGTTGACCTTGCTCTAAAAGAACGTAGTTAGTGATGTCTACTACAGGGTCGATAGAGCGAATACCACAACGACGCAGCTTCTCTTGCATCCATAGTGGCGTTTCAGCTTGAACGTTTACGTTCTTAACAACGCGACCTAGGTAACGTGGACACGCAGCTGGCGCTTTCACTTCGATAGACACTTTATCTTCGATTGAAGCTGCTACTGCTTCTACTGATGGCTCAGTTACGTCAGCGCGGTTTAGTACGCCAACTTCGCGAGCTAGACCACGAATGCTGAAACAGTCAGCGCGGTTTGCTGTTAGGTCTACGTCTACTGTTACGTCGTCTAGACCTAGGAATTCACGGAAATCGGTACCGATTACTGCGTCTTCTGCTAGCTCCATGATGCCATCTGACTCAACATCGATACCTAGTTCAGTGAACGAACAAAGCATGCCGTGAGATGGTTGACCACGTAGTTTTGCTTTTTTGATTTTAAAATCGCCTGGAAGAACAGCACCAACCGTTGCTACTGCAACTTTCAGACCTTGGCGACAGTTGTGTGCGCCACAAACAATGTCTAGAAGCTCTTCTTCACCCACGTCTACTTTAGTAACGCGCAGTTTGTCTGCATCTGGGTGTTGACCACATTCAACAACGTGACCAACTTTAACGCCGTTGAACGAACCTGCTACAGGTAGCACGTCATCAACTTCTAGACCCGCCATTGTAATTTGGTGAGTTAGTTCGTCAGTGGTAATCGAAGGACTAACCCACTCACGAAGCCATGATTCGCTGAATTTCATAGTGATTTATCCCCTGGATTACTTGAACTGTTTTAGGAAACGAAGATCGTTCTCGAAGAACGCACGTAGGTCGTTTACGCCGTAACGAAGCATTGTTAGACGCTCAACACCCATACCGAATGCGAAACCAGAGTATTTTTCAGGATCAATGCCTACGCTACGTAGTACGTTCGGGTGAACCATACCGCAGCCTAGTACTTCTAGCCATTTACCGTTTTTACCTTTCACATCAACTTCAGCTGAAGGCTCAGTGAACGGGAAGTAAGATGGACGGAAACGTACTTCCACTTCCTCTTCGAAGAAGTTGCATAGGAAATCGTGCAGGATGCCTTTCAGCTGTGCGAAGTTTACGTTCTCATCAACCAGCATGCCTTCCACTTGGTGGAACATTGGCGTGTGCGTTTGGTCGTAGTCGTTACGGTATACACGACCAGGTGCGATGAAACGGAATGGTGGTTGGCCATTTTCCATCGTACGGATCTGTACGCCTGACGTGTGAGTACGAAGCATCAAATCTGGGTTGAAGAAGAAAGTATCATGGTCAGTACGCGCTGGGTGATCAGCTGCGATGTTTAGTGCATCAAAGTTGTGGAATGCATCTTCGATTTCTGGACCAGACTCAGTGTTAAAGCCAAGTTCACCAAAGAACTTCTCAATACGCTCTACAGTACGAGTAACTGGGTGTAGACCACCGTTCTCGATACGACGACCTGGTAATGTTACGTCGATCGTTTCTGCCGCTAGCTTCGCTTCAAGCTCTGCACGTTGTAGTGCGTCTTTACGAGCTGCGATAGCTTGCTGAACTACGCCTTTCGCTTTGTTGATCTCTTGACCCGCTTCACGGCGTTCTTCTGGTGGTAGTTTACCTAGGCTTTGAAGTTGAGCAGTTAGCTCACCTTTTTTACCTAGATACTGAACACGCACTTCATCAAGTACGACTAGCGATTCTGCAGCTTCAATTGCTGCACTCGCGTTAGCAATGATCTCTTCTAGATGTTGCATCGTTTCCTCATCTACCTATTGGTAGTATCCATAAGGGAGTGATTGGTTTTTTGATAGCTGTACATAGTAGCCAAACCCGCCACCAAGGCCAAATTGAATTATGAAAAGAAGAGGTTATTGAATAAAAAGAACACAAAAACGTAAAAAATGAAGGGTTGCTATGGAATAACCCCTACTTTTTCGTGTTTGTTTTTGCATAAGTAGCTAAAGAATACGCCACATAGATTTTCACCAAACAGTGAAAAAATTGGGTTCTCTGGCGTTCTAATGTGAATGACGAGTTAGTTCGAAGATATTAGCTTTTGCGATGACCGTACTCGGTTTTTACCGTTTTGTTTTGCTAAGTAAACGCCTTCGTCAGCAACTCGGATCAAATCAGTGTAAGTTTGCATTTCTTCGCGGCGTTCTGCTACCCCGACACTGATGCTGCCTCGCCAAGGTTCGAATGCTGTTGGAACCAGCATGTGAGAGATCTGTTTTCTCACCATCTCGGCAACATGCAACCCACCTTCAAGCCCCGTGTCCGGGCATATAACAACGAACTCGTCGCCGCCAAGTCGGCACACGATATCATCACTGCGGAAAGAGTGTTTTAGCGCTTGTGCAAGTTCTTTTAAGACCAAATCTCCGGCTTCGTGACCACAGGTGTCATTGACTTGCTTAAAGTAATCCGCATCAATCATGATACAAACCAAAGGTAAAGCTCTCACCTCCTCGTTTCTCCACAAGGTCTTGAGAGATTTAATCGCACTTCTTCGGTTCGGCAGTTGAGTCAACGAATCCGTGAGTGATAAAGCCTCTAGCTGCTTGTTGGCTTGAGAAAGTTGTATTGTCCTTTCATCCACTTTTTCTTCCAAAACCAGATTAAGCTTCAGTAATTCTCGGTTACGCTCTGAAACTTGTGAAAACAGAGCATTTAGCGCATCCAGCAATGGCGCAGTGGATGCGTTGGCTTGCTTTTCTTGTTCATCATACGCCGCCCTCGGTGACATCCCAGATTGAATGGCAGCCACTTGCTTAGACATATTTTGATCAATACCAAGAATGTGGTAAGCCAACCAATGAATGAGGAAATCCAATAACTGCTCAGCAGCGCGTTTATTGGCATCACTGATAAAGCTCTGCATACTGATGATGTCGCTCATAAATGCGCGATGTACTTGGATATGTTTTTCTAGGTGCTCTGGGTGGATCTCGACCTCTCGCATCAAGTTCTCTTCTTCTTTGAAGTGGAACTCGGCATAGCGAGACAATTCAAATAATGCCACTTGAATGTCCGTGAGAGTGATGCTGTTTTGCGCCAAAAGTTCGCCGTACTTGTTGATAAATCCAACAAGATATTGGTGCTGTTCATCGACTTCTTCGATGCCTGTTTCAAAATAAGTGTCCCAGCGAAATGAATTCAACGTTACTACCCCTAAGTAAAACCGGAGGGTTTTGTTAGTTGCTTATCGCATCGCTATCAAAACCACAACAAACATAAGGAATAGTAACGATAAATCTTCCTTACGGCTCTAGCAGCCAGTCAAAATAATGACATGGATCTCTTTGCCTTAGAATTTTCGATTTAACTATCTCCCGCACTAAAAATAGTACTGGATAGATAGCTCGATAAAATCATCGTCTCTTGCGAAATACAAGAGGTCCGTTGGCGTGTCATTTTTAAACAACCAAGCATCAATTTGCCACTTAAAATGATTTGAAATGCGGGTGGAAGCCTCAAGTTTTGCGTTGTACACATCGGTATTATCGAGATCTTGCGTGATACCAGTTAGGATTTCGGTGCCATCTTCATCATTAAACGCTAAGCGAACACCTGCAAAGACATCATTTTGACCAATGTTCTGCGCGTTGTTACCACGGCTATCATATAAATACTCACCGATAAGCCCCACATCCCATACCGTTTCAAAAGCCCCCACTATCGTGTATTCAAATCCGGTAACAACACCGACATGATTATCAAAACTATCACGATAAACACTTTCAAGTTTCCATAACCAATCTCCCACGATTCCCTGCACATCCAGTCCAACATGACTCATCAATGCGTAGTAAGGTTTTAGCTCGCCTTGCTCGAATCGAAAATACGGGTCACGGTTCGTTCCATAGACATAGCTCAAGCCGAGATCCCAATCGCCAAACATTTGTGCATACCGCAACGCGACATCTACATGTTTTTCTTCTCGACTCGATTCGTACAACGCATCATCGGAGACAACAGGATCGAACCTCAAACGCCCATCTTTACCCGCGAATGTTCGTTCACGAAAATAAGGCAAGATCATAGCATCCAGCGTTCCCCACTCTTTGATGGACGTAAAATGCACCATGGGTTGTCCCAATTTATCTTCGCCATCGACCGCTTCTACCGCATCAATTTGGTTTACAACATCCACTAAGTGCGCAGATTCTGTTACTCCCCAAAACACCTTGCTGATACCAACACGAAGTTCATAGTCATCCCAATAGGTTAAATACAAGGCTTCTCGAATATCAGCATGCGTACGATCATCATCCATGCTGTCCCAACGATAAAAAGGCGTAAAGGTGAAACTCGCATCACCATCTTGAAGATCCCAGTAGAGCTCTGGTTGCAACACTAGCGATGTTTGCCCTTTGCTCTGCCCTTGAGCACCGGCAGAGAAAAATTGTCGATGCTCGAAGTTAACCTGACCTGCCAATTCAGCACCAAGCAAAGACGAAGAACAAAGCACAGCCATAATGCTAGCCAAGACTCGGCCAGCAGCGATTACCCTAGTCATTCAACCTCCCTACTTAACACGCTTGAGGATGTTTTTGTTGAAGTCGTTATCTTTAAGACCGGTCTGGAACGTCAATTCACTGGTTGTCAGTTCTGTACTCTTGCCCGTTTGGTGATTCATCATTGCCATAGTGTGGGCACGCCAGTATTGATTCAGATACTGTTTGTAATCAGAAAACTCTAACGTCTTTAGCAACGCGCCTTTGCGGTCATAAAATTCTACTTTCAGAGGACGATAATGTGCTTGATCTAGCCAAACCACCTGCTTGGTGTAACCGGAGTTTTTATCTGTCGGGATTTGCTCTAATACAAACGTCTGTTGGTCATTCATCGTTTCATCTTTAAGGTAATTGAAACGGTACTTTTCAATCTCGAATGAGCTCAGGTCTTCATAAGCAAACTCACTGCCCATAAATGGACCAGATTTATTGCGTGAAGCGATACGTTTTACGCGTTTGAGCGCGGGTAGATAGAGCCATTGGTCGTCAGCGCCCACCGTGTGTGAATGATTAAGAAATGCGGTTCCTTTAACATCTCGTGGTTCATCAAAGATAGTTAGCCCTTTATCGCCATCATCAGCGACCTCCAGTGATTTTAGGCGCATCAAGCGAGTACTACTTTCTCCTTGAGCATTGCGAAGTATCATTTGCATGGTGGCAACAGAATCTCCCCAGCCTTGGTCACGCGCTTTGCGCTCTTGTGCAATTTCCAACCCTTTAGCTTCGTCAGCCCAAGTGAGAGGAGCCATTAACAGAGAAATCGATAATGTAACGACATTCAGAGGTTTACTAAATAACTTCATCATATAGTCCTTGTCTTGTTTTCCTTGAGGGCACTGTTCAATCACAACGATGCCGTAATGTTTTTCTTCGCTTGTGTTTCTGGCGTTTTAGTCTTTGTTTGCTCGACATATGCTGCTTTATCAAAACGCATGAGTAGCGTTGGCAAGAATAAAAAGTCCACGACCAAGGCGATAAAGATCACGATCGCACTAAGCTGCCCCATATCTGCATTTAAGCGGAAGCTCGACATCGCCAATACTGAGAAACCTGCTACCAATACGACGGTAGTGATCCACAGTGCACGACCAACAGTGTGGAAGGCATAACGAACGGCCTGTTCAGCATTTTGTCCTTCTTTTCGTGCTCTTTGATATTTCGAAAGGAAATGAACCGCGTCGTCGACCACAATGCCAAGCGTCAAGGTCACCACGACTGACAGTCCTAGATTGATTTCACCGGAGATCAGCGCCCAAAGACCGAAACCAAGCACGGCCGGGGCAATATTTGGAACCAAGCTGATGAAACCAAGCCTTAGCGAACGCAGCGCAAAGATGAGTAATGCAGAGATCAAAACTAATGTAATTGGTAACGTAGAGAGCATACTTGCCATATTGGTCTCACCAATGTGAGCAAACATCAATGATGGACTCGATGCGACCACATCATATTGCGGTGCATTGTCGGCAAACCACGCGTAGATTCGGTTCTCAAGGTCAACTAATTCAACACTCCCTAAATTATCGACGGTTAACACCATTTTGATCGAAGATTTATCAACGTTAATCTGATTATTAAGATCTAAGCCGTACGGCAAAGACATCTCATAGAGTAGAAGGTATTGCGCCGCCAATTCTCTATCTTGTGGTAGTAAGTAGTAACGCTCATCATCAGCGTGCATGTTTTTATTGAGGCGTTTATATACATCCGCGAGCGTTGCAACATGATCTGTCTCAGGCTGTTCGCGAAGCCAATCGGTAAAGTTGCCTATAGCGGTAAGAAAAACAGGATCAGCAATCCCTTGCGACTCATTGGTTTTGATGGCAATGCTGAGATTGGTCATGCCGCTGATACGTGCTTCCATAAAATCGGCAGCTTGACGAAAATCACTGCGATTATCGAAATACTTTACGGATTCATCATTGACTCGATTTAACGGTATCAAGCTTGCACTCACTGCAATAACGATCACTGATATTGGCAGTAACACGTTACGACGTAAAACGACAAAATCTCCTAGCTTGTCCATGAAGTCGGTCCCGCTCTGTGAGGCAGGTTGCTTAACTGAGACTGGTAATATTGTGAGTAACGCTGGAAGCAGCGTCACTGATAGAAAACAGGCAATCATCACCCCTAATGCCGATAAGTTACCAAAATCTCGCAGCACAGGAGAATCCGACATATTCATCATCAGAAAGCCAATTGCGGTTGTAACTGACGTGATTAGGATGGGCATAAAGTTAAGAGAGATACTGCGCTCTATCGAATGTGCCTTACTAAAGCCGTTTTGCATCGACTGGCGCATAGTTGCAATAACATGCACGCAGTCCGCTACAGCCAATGTCATGACCAAGGTTGGCACATTAACCGTCGCAGTGCTTAAAAACATACCAGCCCAACCAGATAACCCCATCGTTGCTATCACCGAGCCAATAATCACAATAAGAGTCGCGACAACACTTAAGAATGAACGCAGCATGATGGTTAAGAACACCAAAATAACCAACAGCATCGTTGGTACTAAGGTAGCGCTATCCTCTTGTGCTGCGGTCATGAAGGCATAGTTCATGGCGATAATACCAGCTTTATGAAACTCAACATTTGGATAGTTTTGCTGATACTGCGCCAGCATCTGATTAATGTGAGCCATCACCTCTTGGACTTCCGCTGTTTTATCAACCTCCGGCAATTGAACGGTGATATTCACGACAGTGACATCGCCTTTTGCAGAGATCAGCGCATTTTTTAACACTGGCTCTGTTAGTGCGATATTTTTTACTTTCGCAATTCGCTCTGGAGTCAACTCATGCTCTTCGTAAAGCAGGTCTTCGACCAAGAGATCATCTTCAACCGCTTCCGTGTGCTGGTAATTAGCCAGAGAGTCTACTCGGCTCGAATACGGCACTTGCCACGAATCCACTGTTAAGTTTTGTATGAGTTTCAGGATCTCAGGAGTAAACACCTCTCTGCTATCAGGAGCGATCACGATAGCAAGATTGTCTGTTTTGGCGAAGGTGGTTTGAATTTCGTCGAAAGCTAATAACTGCTTATTGCTGCCATCGAAAAAGATATTATAGTCGCCCCGAAAATAGAGATTCTTTGCTCCGATCGTTGCGATAATAACGAGTAATACTGTTGCCAGCAGAACCCAAAGACTGTACTTGGTTGGTATTTTCCCCCATTGACCGGGGCTTGCTTGTTGAGCTTGGTGGTGTTTCATCACACTCTCCCTTTGTGACGTTTCGTCAAAAAACGGAGTTAAAAAAGCAGCTTACGCTGTTCTCTAATTCCAGATGCGTTAATAACGCAGTTTTGGCACTCTAGGGATTAAAAATCCTGATACCAAAACAATCGTTATTGACGATCCGTCAAATAGTGTGACTAAAAAACCAATCGAATAACCGATTGGTTTATACCCTACTCAGCGATTGACTGAATCAAGGTAAGCAATTTCTTCGCTAAATAGTTCCTGCTCAACTCGACGCCAGGTTTTGCGGTAATCCCAATCTGTTGAGAGAGGTAACCACCCTAATCCATCAAGTAACATATTCGCATTGTGTAATACCGAAAACGGGTCTTGCAAACGCTGAATACATCGACTGTTAGATGCATTTTGCGCCAAAGCATTAGAACCAAACGCAATCGACCAATTGGCAAAAACAATCGCATCAGCACCAACAGCAGGAGAGAATTTTAAATCCCCAATTTCCACGGCGTGGTTTACTAATGCGTCCGCTCCAGATATTACTTCTTCTTCCAGCTTGTTCAATTCATTCAGTCGAGCGGGTGAAGCTTTCTCTATCACCCAAGGAGTTTTGGCGACAATAGCGCAAGTCGACAATACAGGTTCCATACGGGCGTAAATACGATACCCAACATGCATTGCAATGATCTTTTCACGCGTGTTGCCATCAAAATTTGCCGTACGCTCAAAAAACACCGCCTCACTTTTCAGTGAGTGTATACAAAGTGCAAGGATCACATCTTCTTTGCTGCAAAAATGGTTATAGATGGTCCCTTTTGAATACGGACTGGCAGCCGTTAGCTTATCCATGGTGAGATTAGCAAAGCCTTGTTCTTGCACTAAAGATTTAGCCAGTTGAACTAATTCGACCTCGCGATCAGCGATCGCCTGCTGTTTCTTAGTCAAACCAGAAGCAATTCGGCCTCCCTCTTGCTTGTCATCTTTGTTGCAACCAAAGTTAAACATACTTCCTCGTCCCGTATCCCTGTGTAACTCAAATGAATTGTAACACGAATATGGTTTGCAGAAACGCCATCACATTTCTGACGAATCGTCATAATTGACACTTCGTCATATTAGTTCATTAAATAAACATTTCAAGGGTGAATCTATAAATCACTAAAAATAACTAGAAGCTATATCGAAAGGCTTGGTTTATCCCCAGCCGAAGCGATAGCGTAGCGAATGTCATCAATGAAGTTGACTTCTGTTTGTACAATACCATCAGAAAACGTTACAGGCTGATGCGGACCTGCTATAAGCAAAACATTGGTAAAGTCTGACACATTAAAGTTCTCTGCAACGACGTTTTTAGAATGAAAATCTAACACGGTTTTCGCCATCTGCTCTTCTAAGATAAGTAGCTGTTCTTCCGTGATTTTCATTCGCGATAGCGCTACACGTACACACTTCTCATGGGTAGTCGTTTGTTCTTTAAGGATCTCGGTGTACTTCTCGTTAAGTTTAGAGTTTTCTGCATAGCTGTAATAAAGCGGACCGTGAAGCGTGATGTTGTTATCTTCGTCCACATAAACCAAATCAAGCAGCTCTAGAGCACCAAGGTAGTCAGACATGCTTTGCTTTGAGAGATCATACTTTTTCATAAGAATGGTGTAGCCATCCTTCCCCCTCAGCATTCGAAGTTCTCGATAAAAATCGTAAAGATGCGGAAACTGGAAAAAGACTTCATCCTGCGTACGACTGAAATAGTCCTGATCCTCAGCTTGTAGCTGATTTGCCAGCTTTTGAAGCTCATCGAGGGTACAATCCACAGCTCGACAATACTCAAGTAGCTTATCAAGACCTAGGTTAGTGCTAGTTAAATGACGTTTAAAAGTGGACAACGGCATGCCCATTTTCTCAGATAACTCTCGATATGTTAGCCCTTTGGTTTTGATCGCTTGTCGTAATGCGGCTAACAAGTACTCGGGAGTGAGTTCTCTCATCTACAATTCCTTATGGCAATGTTACAAGTGAATGGTATTTGTAACAATTTAGAACCAATTGGCAAGCCATAAGTTCATATTTTTATAAGAAAACAGTGAATTAATATACCCAACATCACATTTAGATGAGCAATACCGCCACCAGAAATGCATTCAGTTTCATTATATCTAATCAATTAAACACATCATAAATACGGTATAACATCCATAGCCCGTCGCATTTCATGCTGATTTATGGAAACTACTCGAATACTTTCGACTTTGAAAGACGTTCATTTTTAGAATAATCACATTAAAACGCACACGCCAAAAAACTGCATATATATGCAACAAAATAGTTCTATTTCTTAAGGCTAAACTTTCTCTGCCACATTCTGTTCAGTGTCAACTATATGGGAGCGCAAAAAACGTAAATGGATAATAGAAATCCCAACGATGATGAGTGGAACATAGATACTCGTTATTGAGTTTGCGATGTAGATCAGAGTCATTTTAAGTTTACCGACAACGCCAACTGAATGAGACCAGCCCTCTGTATTCCCGTCTGAAAAAATACCAAAAGCAAGGTAATACAACATCAGATACAACAGAATAGATTCTTTCCATTGCCCTTCATTCAAATGCCCGACAGCACTCCAAGATACAAATAATGACAAGAATAAAAGAACAAGTAGACTTAAGAAGTCGATAGGAAAAGACAACATGGTAACGAGTAAATTACCTTTAGCTGCTAGCGTCGCTACCAGTAAGCACACGCAGAACGTCACAATTGCATTATTTAAAACTGTATCACGCATACATTCGCCTCCTTTTTTAGGAGGCGAATTATGAGATAAAAACAGCCATTGACGCTTAGTTAAAAATGGGGAAACGAGCTACCTCTAACGATTTCATCTTTATTGCACATAAGTTTGCAACACGCTGTGCAACATTATACTTTATTAAACGAGCTTTACTGCCGTACCAAAGGCAAGAATTTCTGATGAACCGTCCACAATCGAACTGGTGGTAAAACGAATACCGACAACAGCATCTGCTCCTAGGTTCGCGGCATCCTCTACCATTCGTTGAATAGCGATATTTCGGGCTTCAGTCATCATTTCGGTGTAGCCACGAATCTCACCACCAACAATACTTTTTAAGCCAGCCATGAAATCACGCCCAATGTGCTTTGACTGAACCACATTGCCCGTCACGACCCCTTTTATCTCCGCAATTTCACGCCCTGGAATCGTCTCGGTTGTTGAATAAATCATGTTATACCTCAGCAAGATAATTAGATAACTCAATTAAGTTACCATCTGGGTCTCTAATGTAAACCGATAGGATGTTACCAATTGCACCTGTCCGTTGAACAGGGCCATCAATAACCTCGACAGAATGGGAGTCTAAATGGGAGAGCACATTTGCAATTGGCGTATCACATACAAAACATAAATCAGCACTCCCAGAAGCTACTTGACTTGCCTTAGGTTCAAATTCATTGCCAAGCTGATGCAAATTGATCTTCTGCCTTCCATACACAAGTGCAACACGCCCCTCACCAAAGGTGATGCTTTCCATACCAAGCACTCGCTCATAAAAGTCCACCGTGGTTGCAATGTCTTTTACTGTTAAAACCAAATGGTCTAATCGATTTATTTTCATCCCTACCTCTTATTACAACGCCTCGCTTGAGATTACTGCCTCTATTTCTATTGCCAAATCAGCATGGATCAAGGCACTGACTTCCACCAGCGAACATGCCGGCAAGTAGCCCTCATAGAAATCAAATAGTACTGAACGAATCGCCGCGAGTTGACTCATATCAGTAATAAACACCGTCAACTTCACCAGATCACGCTTCTCTCGTTGCTCTTCAGCCAGTATTTGCGATAGATAAGATAAAACTGTCTTTGTTTGATCTACTAGCCCCTCAGCTTGGCTCGAAGAGCCTAACGCAGTCAACCCTGAAACATATAAGGTCTCACAGTGTCTAGTAGCATGAACATAAGGACCTGAAACCTGTGGCAAAAATTCATAACTGATTCGTTGAACCATACACTCCTTCCCTAGCGGTTAAATTTTCGTTTGTTCAGTTGCTCTTTCTAGTCGTGGAGCAACGCCATAGTTCCCTTAATGATGTCCTCTAACGGCTGCGCCTTGGTGTCTTTCCTAGCTCTTTTGCTCGTTATGCCGATAAACCCTACCACAGATTAATAACAAAATGATTTAGCAAGCACTGAGATGGAAGTGAGAAGTGAGAAGTGAGAAGTGAGAAGTGAGAAGTGAGAAGTGAGAAAACTTACGGATAACAAAACAAAAAGCAATAAAAAAGGAGAGCTAATGCTCTCCTTCTCTTAATCCTAAACTGCTAATTAAAGAGCAGCTTTCGCTTTTTCAACTAGAACAGCAAATGCTGCTTTGTCGAATACTGCGATGTCCGCTAGGATCTTACGGTCGATCTCGATAGATGCTTTCTTAAGACCGTTGATGAAACGGCTGTAAGATAGACCATTTTGACGAGATGCCGCGTTGATACGTGCAATCCATAGTTGACGGAATTGACGTTTCTTAGCGCGACGGTCACGGTAAGCGTATTGACCAGCTTTAGTAACTGCTTGGAAAGCTACGCGGTAAACACGTGAACGTGCACCGTAGTAACCTTTAGCTTGTTTTAGAACTTTCTTATGACGTGCACGAGCTTGTACACCACGTTTTACGCGAGGCATTATGCTTCTCCTAAACTAAACGATTGATAACTAAAAAGAATTAAGCGTATGGCATCATACGAACAACTGCAGCCACTTCACAACGAGGAAGGATTGAGTTTGGACGTAGTTGACGCTTGTTCTTAGTAGTACGCTTAGTCAGGATGTGACGTTTTGTAGCGTGCTTGTACTTAATACCACCAGCAGTTTTCTTAAAACGCTTAGCAGCACCTTTGTTGGTTTTCATCTTAGGCATGATGAATAACTCCGCATTGAGTAGGTTTAATAAACAACGTAATTAGGGCGAACAAAACCCAGCCGCTATACCTTTTATTAGAAGGAAAGGCGGCTAGGTCTTAATTACTTGATGAGCCGTTAATTACTTCTTTTTAGGGGCAAGAACCATGATCATCTGACGACCTTCGATCTTACTTGGGAAAGATTCCACTACAGCAAAGTCTACAGTGTCTTCTTTCAAGCGATGAAGAACGTCAACACCGATGTCTTGGTGTGCCATTTCTCGGCCACGGAAGCGAATTGTTACCTTCACTTTGTTGCCTTCTTCAAGGAAACGCGTCAGGTTGCGTAGTTTTACCTGATAGTCTCCAATATCAGTTCCAGGACGGAATTTTACTTCCTTAATCTGAACCTGTTTTTGCTTTTTCTTCTGCTCTTTAGCAGATTTGCTCTTTTCAAAGAGGAATTTGCCGTAGTCCATAACACGACAGACTGGCGGCTCAGCGTTAGGACTGATCTCCACAAGATCCATGCCTGCTTCTTCAGCAGCTGCGATCGCTTCTTGAATCGATACAACACCAACTGATTCACCGTCAGCGCCAGTTAGTCGAACTTCACGAACGCCACGAATTTCACCGTTCATACGGTGTGGGTTTTGTTTTACCGGCTGTTGGCCGCGTCTTCCGCCTTTAATAGCTTATTCCTCCAGATTGAGCTTACGGCTAGAGATCTCGTCTTGGATGTATGCGATAAAGTCATCCACTTTAAATTTACCGAGATCTTTACCTTTACGAGTACGTACTGCGATTTCGCCTGCTTCCATCTCTTGGTCACCGACAACAAGCATATACGGTACACGCTTCAAAGTGTGTTCGCGGATTTTAAAGCCAATCTTCTCATTTCTCAAGTCCGCTTTAGCTCTAATTCCACTTTTTTGTAGTTTTTGTACTACTTCCTGAACATAATCTGACTGTTTATCAGTAATGTTCATAAGAATTGCCTGTTCTGGCGCCAACCAAGTTGGGAAGAAACCTGCATATTCTTCGATAAGGATACCAATGAAACGCTCTAGTGAACCTAGAATTGCACGGTGAATCATTACCGGTACAAGACGTTCATTGTTTTCACCTACGTAAGTTGCACCTAGGCGACCTGGTAGGTTGAAGTCTAACTGAACAGTACCACACTGCCACGCACGGTCTAGACAGTCGTATAGCGTGAATTCAATCTTAGGACCGTAGAACGCACCCTCACCTTCTTGAATTTCGTATGGGATTTCCATCGATTCAAGAGATTGTTTCAATGCTTCTTCAGATTGATCCCAGATTTCGTCTGAACCTACACGTTTTTCTGGACGAGTAGACAGTTTCACTACGATGTTGTCGAAACCAAATGTTTGGTACGTATCGTACACCATCTTGATACAGTTTGTTACTTCTTCTTGAATTTGGCTCTCAGTACAGAAAATGTGAGCGTCATCCTGAGTAAAGCCACGTACACGCATAATACCGTGTAGTGCACCAGATGGTTCGTTACGGTGACATGAGCCGAACTCAGCCATACGTAGCGGTAAGTCACGGTAAGATTTTAGACCTTGGTTAAAGATCTGTACGTGACCTGGACAGTTCATTGGCTTAATCGCGTATTCACGGTTTTCAGAAGAAGTTGTGAACATCGCATCAGCGTATTTGTCCCAGTGACCAGAGCGTTCCCAAAGAACGCGGTCCATCATTAGCGGACCTTTTACTTCTTGGTAACCGTACTCATCTAGCTTAGCGCGAATGAATACTTCTAGATCACGGAAGATAGACCAACCATTGTGATGCCAGAACACCATACCCGGTGCTTCTTGCTGCATGTGGAATAGGTCTAGTTGCTTACCAATCTTACGGTGGTCGCGCTTCGCCGCTTCTTCTAGGCGAGTTAGGTGCGCTTTCAGAGCTTTCTTATCGTGGAAAGCTGTACCGTAGATACGTTGAAGCATTTTGTTGTCGCTGTTACCACGCCAGTATGCGCCTGCCACATTTAATAGTGTGAAATGTTGACAGAAGCTCATGTTAGGTACGTGTGGACCACGACACATGTCGATGTATTCTTCATGGTGGTAAAGACCTGGACGATCATCACGAGATACGTTTTCGTCTAGGATTTCCACTTTGTATGGTTCTTCACGTGATTCAAACGTATCACGTGCTTCCTGCCAGCTTACTTTTTTCTTAACCACTTCGTACTTGGTTTTCGCTAGCTCTTTCATACGCTTTTCAATCTTTTCAAGATCGTCTTGCGTTAGAGACTCGTCTAGGTCGATGTCGTAGTAGAAGCCGTTGTCGATTGTTGGACCAATCGCCATTTTAGCTTGAGGGTAAAGCTGCTTAAGAGCGTGACCAAGAAGGTGAGCACAAGAGTGACGAACGATTTCTAGACCGTCCACTTCATCTTTAACTGTGATGATCTCTAGGCTTGCGTCTTCTTCAATTAGGTCACACGCATCTACGCGGTTACCATTTACACGACCAGCGATAGTTGCTTTTGCAAGACCAGGACCGATCGATTGCGCAACTTCCATAGTAGAAACTGGGTTGTCAAATTGACGCTGACTGCCGTCAGGAAGAGTAATAATAGGCATGCTATGTCCTTTACAGTGGTGTTGCACACCAAGCAACACATGATTTTAGTTTTTTGCATTTGTAGCAATGATTTAGTCATTCAGCTATTGATAGCTAAACGTTGTTGGTACAAAACTTGGTACAAATACCGATGTACACCTTTTTTGTACGAGCAAGCATTGTAAAGAAACGACATGAAATCACAACCGCTTTCTATATTGGTTGGTACAACAAGATTGTGATTTCTTCACTGCTTATTAAGACTTGTTCCATTGCTATGCCCATACAAGGGTGAGCTCGAACACTCGCCTCACCTAAGCGAACCCATTTGAAATCTTCGATGCTCAGCTTTTCATAGTTTGCAACGGCTCCCTTAGAATATCAGTTAACATTGCCCTCGGCATAATTTAACGCTTTGATTTGCTTTTCTAAAAAATAATAACGCCTTGTCAGAACAGTCAAAAACACCAAAGTTCAACTTCCCTAGCATATCGATGCTTTTTATGGAATGGCTCTGACTACACAAAAAATTCGACAAAATCGTCTGCTGGAAATCATAAAAGATCCCAATTGAAACACGTATTTTTGGTTCCTTATACTCGAAGCATCAATACAAATTTCTACTGTATTGATTGAAAATAATAATTACGGGAAGTTTAGGGAACACCTATGATCGATTTATGGCCATTAATTGGCATTGTGATAATTACAGTAGGGCTAGCTCTAAAGCAAAATACTCTGCTAGTAATTTTAATTGCCGGTGTTACTACTGGTTTAGTGGCAGACATTGCGGTGGTGGATATTCTATCTGCTCTTGGTCAATCTTTTACCCAGAATCGTTACATGTCTCTGTTTATCTTGGTACTGCCAATGATTGGTATTTTGGAGCGTTACGGTTTACGTCAGCGAGCCGAAGAGCTGATTGCCTCAATGAAAAAAGCTTCTGTAGGAAAGATTTTATTGACTTACTTACTACTACGTAAGATCACAAATGGTATGGGGTTAAACATTGGTGGTCACCCGTCTATGATTCGTCCGCTAATCGCTCCAATGTCAGAAGCGGCAGCTGAGAAAGCATCACCGAATCTAGCAGATGAGAAACGTCAAACTATTCGTGCGCTATCTGCGGCAAGTGAGAACTTTGGTAACTTCTTTAGCCAATTGCTGTTCATTGGTACTGGTGGTCTACTACTGATTAAAGGCGTAATGGGCGATAACCAACTTGATGTGAAATTAGAAACAATGGCGCTCTGGGCGCTGCCAACGGCTATCACATCGTTTGTGGTATTCGGGATTTACACTAAGTACATCAGTGCGCGTTTAAATAAAGCGACAACCACAGCAACGACCAACGCGTCGCAACAGGAGCAATAATCCATGCTTGAATATGTATACCAAGCTACCGGCTTACTGCTACTAGCTTTTTCACTGCAAAGTTTCCTAGATAAACAAAATGCCAAGCGTATTGGTAGTGGTTTATTTTGGCTAATCTACGGCGTTACCTTTATTTTTGGTGCGATGATTCCCCACTGGGTAACTGGTGTGATGGTTTTAGCACTGACTGCTTTAGCGGCTGGTGGCTTTATGGGCACAGGCAACTACGGCACAACCAATGATCAAGAGCGACAGCAAAGTGCTTCCGTTCTAAAAAACAAACTGTTTATTCCAGCGATTGTCGTTCCTGCTGGTACGGTTTTGATCAGCCAGCTAACTTCTTTAGGTGCACTAGTTGGTCTAGGCATTAGCTCTATTGCGGCGATTATTGTCGCTTTGGTAATCACTAAGAGCCAACCAATGCACAGTCTGAATGAAGGTCGTCGTTTGATTGACTCAATAGGTTGGGCTGCGATTCTGTCCCAATTTCTTGCCGCATTGGGTTATCTGTTTAACCAAGCGGGCGTGGGCGATACCGTGGCTTCAATTGTGAAGCTAATGATCCCTGAAAACATGCTACTGGTTAAAGTGATTGCTTATTGCGTTGGCATGACGCTATTTACTATCGTTATGGGTAACGCTTTCGCTGCGTTTGCTGTGATCACGACCGGTATCGGCATTCCACTACTTATCCTAGATCATAGTGGCAATGCGGCAATTATTGGTGTGTTAGGTATGCTTTCTGGCTACTGCGGTACACTGATGACGCCAATGGCGGCTAACTTTAACGTTGTGCCAGCCGCGCTGTTAGAGCTTAAGAACAAGCACCACGTTATTATGATGCAGGTGATTCCAGGTTTAGCGATCCTAACGTTTAATATCTTCCTTATGTATAGCTTTGCGTTTTGAGAATAATGATGAAAAAAGTACTAATTACTGGTTTTGAACCATTTGGTGGCGCGTCAGTTAACCCTGCGCTAGAAGCGGTGAATAAACTGGCTCAAGCAAAGCTTGATGGTGGTGAGATTGTCGTATGTGAAGTGCCAGTCACTCGTTATGAGTCGGTAGATACGGTTATCGCAGCAATTGAACAACATCAACCAGATTTTGTTATCACGGTTGGTCAAGCGGCAGGTCGTGCTGGTATTACGCCTGAACGTGTCGCGATTAACGTGGATGATTTCCGCATTCCTGACAATGGGGGTAATCAGCCAGTTGATGAGCCGGTTGTAGCCGACGGTCCAGATGCTTACTTTACGACTTTGCCAATCAAAGCAATTACTCGCACGTTACAAGAAAACGGCATTCCATGCCAAGTATCGAACACGGCGGGTACCTTTGTGTGTAACCACGTATTCTATGGCGTACAGCATTACTTAAGTGGTAAGAATATCGCTCATGGTTTCGTGCATATCCCACTGCTACCAGAGCAAGATACCACCGGTAACCAAGCGACCATGTCTTTGGATGTGATTGTTGAAGGTTTACGTTTGGTTGCTCAAGCGACAATCGACAACAAACAAGATATTGCGATTACCGCAGGTCAAATCTGCTAAGTTTGGTCGACACTATTTCAGGCCCGATAGAGTCGGGCTTTTCACATTAGGTCGCTTGCTCTACACTGCGAGTGCCGATGATATGACAACCGTTGCCATGTATCTTTTACAAAACCACGCTAAAAGTTAAACTGCTCTCATAGCTCGTGTCATTCCCCCCTCTTAACACTCAAAACAGAATACACTTCCACACTTTTTAAGTTTAAACACCCCAAAACTACCTGACTAAATCTAAATGAAGTGGTTTAGCTAAGTTAAGCTAAGAGAGAACCTATGATATGTTCTTTCCAAATGATATGGATCGACGTATCGACACTGCCGTTGTCCAGATCTGACAGCCAGCTAAATGCT
>NZ_CAWMYL010000018.1:0-236 GCF_963871815.1 Vibrio sp. L85 | reverse complement strand
GCAGATGATACGCTGAGAGAACCATCTTCAACTCGCTCTGCTAACTCTTCGGCATATTGGAGAATGTGGGAGTTTTCAATTTTCCGAGAATCATTGATTGAAAAGTTATCGACGCAGTATCTTGCAAACTTCTCGAACCGGTCTGCATTTTGTTGTGCCGTGGAATAAGACGTTGTCTTTGATTCACAAGCTTCAGTCATCGCATTTCTTCCTGCACGAGCCATATCACGGCTGCG
>NZ_CAWMYL010000017.1:0-317 GCF_963871815.1 Vibrio sp. L85 | reverse complement strand
GCCTCTCGTTCTGACTACCGCTCAGCTTTGCTGCCAGCGGCAATTTGCGTTGTATAAGGAAGCACCATGTCAATCAAAGACAAACTCAAGCCGAACTTTTTCACGTTAGGTCGTACCACAAAGCCCTCACGCCTAGAAAAACACCCTCAATCAAACGCTCTCCAATCCCCGAAGTTTGAGGTCAGCAGATACTTAAATGCGGTTGTCGTAAACGACCCATCCTGCCTGTTTCACCTTTTCAAAAAAGCGGGGGATGGGTACACACACAACAGAAGTGGCCCCCAAATTTCGGACATGACTTTAAGTGATTGATCTGT
>NZ_CAWMYL010000016.1:0-5805 GCF_963871815.1 Vibrio sp. L85 | reverse complement strand
TTCTAACTCTCTGTCGATTTCTCTGTCCTCCCAATCACTTTCTTTCTCCATATGATTAAAGTCCATCTCTTGATGAGGTGAATATTCTTTCGGCTCAAAGTGTTCAAGTGATTGGCTGTCGTTTTCTTTTTTCTCATTATAGCTGAGGGTGTCTAATTCACTCTCTTGATGAGGAGAGTTTGACTCGTTTAGTTCAATGTTATATGTGGTGTTGTCTCGCTCTAGTTTATCAAGGCACTGTTTGATTTCCTCTTTGAGATTATCATCTGACATGAATTGGATGTCTCTTCCATTAAAGTTCTCGATGATTTTCTCAATGTTATTTGGGTTTAAATCGTGATTACCTTGGCTTAATACAATAATGATGTTCTGTCTCAGTTCATCCGTGGAAATGTTTTGAATGTCATTCTTGTGATTGACGTTGATAATATCAATCTGTCCTTTGGTTTGGTCTCGTATCAGAAATGAGTTTTCAATCGAGGTGCTGATGATGGTGGTGTTTAAATTCTCTCCTTGATGGAAGTGAGTTAATTGTTTGGATTTTGTACCTAGCGTTCTAGGATTAATGTCTAGTGTGTTGTCTCTATTTCCTTGCGAGTCCAAATAGGTTACTTCAATGGCTTTAGTTTCACCTTGCTTATTATGGATGTTGGTTAGCATGGCAGGGTGAAAACATTTATCTTCGGATGAATACACCGCAGGGTGATATTTCACGTTACTGTTTTCGATATTACTAATGCCAAGGCTGTTTAAGTACCTTTGTGCTAGGGTGCCATTTATTGGCAAGCTTTCACTGATGTATTCCTTGGCTCTTTCTTCAAACTTTGCAATATGCCTTGGGGTGGTGTTGAGTAATTTTTCGTGTTTACTGTTTTCCTCCAGTTGGTGTTTTTCTGGCTCGTTTATCATATTGTGAGCAAGGTTCATGGCGTCTTTGTAACTGATGTCCTTATGGCTCATGATAAGGTTAATTAAAGCGCCTTTTTCGCCCGTTATGTAATCTTTAAAATAACCTCGATATTCTCCGGTTAAGGTGACTTTAATCGCAGACTTACCAATACCAAAGGTTAAGTAATCCCGGTCTGATTTGGATTGATTAGGCTTGCCTAATAATTGAGTGGCAAGGCTTTCGGTGTATTTGGGTAGTTGTGTATTGATGTGCTCCCTAAATTTGTTGTAGTCAAAGTCACCGCTTTTATTTTGGAACCGAACGTCCTCATGAGGCAGAGCATTACGGTTAAAGTAAGTGGTGTCTTTGGGTGGTATTTGGTTGAGGGTTTCTATTGCGCTGGCTTTGTGGCTCTCTTTGGATAACCAACTTTTGACCAGTTGCTGGGTGTTATCGGTATAAAGCCTGATGTGCTGGCTAGCACGGGTGACATCGATACCGACGCGTCTTAGGTTGGTCAATGCGCCTTTACTCTGAATAGAGGTAATGACATGGGGGTAGGTGGCTCCTTGCGCCATATCGGCGGTTCGGCTATACGCATAATCCCAATGCCCGTCTTTAAGCTCGTTAGGGTTTATGGTGAGTGTCTCTCCCGTTTTCGATTGCGCAATGACGCTGTCTGAGCTTGCCTGCGTGATGCTGTACTCCACGTTGGCTTTAATGCCACGCTCTTTATCGGTAAAGCGAGTGACAATCTTATCGCCCGTTGAGAGAGGCTTTTCTGACACGCTAAACAGTGTCGTGAAGGTATGGTCTCGGTTGCGGGGCAAAAAGGATTTGGTTTCACCTGCTGCATCTTCGAGTGTCACCACGCCATGCTCTGAATCTACGTGGGTTATGGTGGTGTATTCCCCAGGCTTGGTACTCAGTACCAAGCCTTTTTGGTAGGGGATCATGGTGGTGAGCTCTTCCCCAGTGGCACCGATAGAGCGTAGCCGAGTTGCGATGACGTTCTCTTTGCCGATTTCTTGGGTTTTCATTAATCCGACACGGATGTGTTCGGTAATGGTGTCACGCTCCTTGTTGGTGTAAGCAATGATAAGAGTGTTCTCTCGCGTCTCAGGGGTGCGCTCTAGATAGTCTTTGGCGACCATAAAGGGCAGCTTCTCTGTCGCTGTGAGTTGCGCTCTGCGTCTATCCTTATCGTTCTCATCCAGCGTAGAGATGACATGCTGACTGTTGCCTTGAGTATCAGGGGCTTGCTGTTGGAGCTTATCCAGGGCGCTTTGTGGCTGCTTATCAATGGTGTTTTGCTGCGCATTGTGCAAGATGTCATTTTGTGGGCGTACCATGTCGGTCATGTAAGCGGTATCGATGCGTCCTTGACTCATAGCCAGTTCAAACGGCTTACCAGCACTCAGGGACAGTAGCTGCTCTTTATCGCCAAGGAAGGCGGTCTTGGACTGACTGTCATTGACCAGTTTGGTGAACTCATCGGCTTGCTTGTTGCTGACCATCGAGCTTTCATCAAGAAAGAACAAGGTGTGTTGATAGTCGCTGGCGGTTCGGTTTCCTTGTCTGATGTCAGATAATAAGCTTTCCAGGGTTTGCGCTTTCACGCCCTTACTTTCGAGCTCTGCGACGGCAGCGTGAGTGGGCGCAAGCCCAATCACGTTTTGCTCAGGCAGTTGGCTGGTTTCTTTGACTAACTGGATAAGTTCAATATTGGACTCAAGCATGGTGGACTTACCTGTGCCGGCTAAACCCTGAATCGCCACAAAGCTGTCTTTGGTGGTTGAGATAAGGGTGATGGCGTCCTTTTGTCCTTGGGTTAAGCGAGATTTGGTATCGAGAAAAGCTTGTACCTGCCTAGAGGTAGCAAAGGGTTGATGTTGACCTTTGCCATCATCGATGTTTTGCAAGATACGCTTTTCCGTTTCTAGCGCCGCTTGTGTCGTCCAGCGTGTGCCGTCGGTATACTCTGCAGAGAGGGTGTCACTGCGTCTTTCCAGTTCGGTTTCAATCTGCTCTTTGGTGATAGAGCCACCGGCTTCTTCAAAAGCGTAACGAACCGCTTCGACCACTAACGCTTTTTGGCTAAAGGCGGCTTCTCGCTCTGAGAGGTGGTTTAGGGCAAAGCTGACCGCTTTCTCGATAAGTGGGGCGTTTTGTGCTTTTGCCAGTGCTGATAGTGCCTGACTGACATCTTGTTTTAACAAAGCTTGGGTGGTGTCGTTTAGGTAACGGTCGTTGATGTTTTGTGTCTGTAATACTCGCTCAATCGCTGACGGGGAGACCTGCTCTTTTTCTAGGGCGCTTTGGGCTTTGTCGGGCTTATCGGTGAAGATATCAAGACGGCCTGTTTTTTCAGTAAGGTCATTTATCAATGGTTTTGACAGAGTGAAGGTTTTTGCTGAAAGTAGAGTGTGTTCTTTTTTCTCGATATGGTTGGCGCCATGAACATAGTCGTATTGCAGTGGTGCGTCTTTTAAGCTTTCTAAGTCTATGCGTTGTGTTACCCCCTTGCTCTCAAGCGTGAGGCTTTCTTTATTTATGTGCGTGACAAGGTAACGTTTGTTTGCCTCTAAACCAGAAGGGAAGTGTTTCCCTAACGTACTAAGGTGCTCACCTTTGGCAATGTTCAAACTCTGTGGTTTGCTGATTTGCATCTTCATGGCTTTAAAGGCACGGCTGGATGGGTCAAACGTGTGTGACTGCCCGTCGTGTTTGCTGAGTGTTGTCATGGTGTTGCTCTCTTTATCGATACTGGCAATGACAAAGCTTTGAGGTTTGCCGTCATCCCAATGGGTGAGTGTCATGCCTGGTTTGTAGTGTTGAACAAGCGGCTGCTGCGCTTTAGAGAGGTAGTGGGGGACTTGAGTGAATAGCGTGGTTTCATGGCGAGAAAGCGTACCGGTGTTTTTGAGTCTATCCCGAATGGCTTCGGTTAACCGCCGCTGCTCGACACTGGAAGTGGCAATCACTTGGGTGTTGGCTTTGTCTGGTAAGTCGGCGTACACCCGAGCTATCCTATCGGTGTCATTCTCATGCAGTTTTACGTCTGTTTCGATAGGTTTACTGCTTACCCAAATATGGCTCTCTACATTGCCTTTTTGATACAGCGAGATGGCGTTGTTGGCTTTAAATCCTTGACGGCTAGAAATGCGGTTTAACAGGACGACTTTGCTGTTGGACTGTTTGGCTTTGTCGATCAGGGCTAACAGTTCATTAGCGCTCATCTTATTAGCGTCATCGATGAGCAAGACGTCTTTATTGGTCAGCGGCGTGTCACTTTGCAGCAAGCTATGGGTGGTGTGGCGCTGCTCAGGTGAAAAAGCATTGGCTATCCACGCCCCAAGCGTTTTGCTTTGCCTTTGTAGGCTCTCCATCCCTTCTGCTTTGGCTTTTGTGCTTTGTGAGACGAACTGAACCCGTTTACCACTGTGGTTTCCCACGTTAAGCAGCTGCTGCGCAATGCTTTGTGATGAGCCATGCACATTTACCACGTGGAACTGTTTGGTGGAGTGGTAAAGGTTGGTAAGCATACGTTGCTGACTTTCAGGAATGGCGAGCTTGTCTAGGACTTTGGGTGCTACGTGGGTACGCATGTGATGCGCCCGTCCTTGTGTGCTGTCGATAAGCGCTTTCTCGTTATCAATTAAGCCTTTGGTGGTGTATTGCCCTTTTGGGCTCAGACCGATTAACTCACCCGTTTTTATCATCTCATCCGCGACTTTTTTGATATCAAGTGCGTTTAACTGCGCTGCTCCTTTGGTGAATTCTGAGGCGGTGAGCTCAATGATTTTCTCTAAATGCAAAGCGGTGCTGTATTGACCTAGGTGGTCAATGGCTCTGCTGATGGCGGCTTTCGTTTCATCTAACGAGGGTGTTGTTGTCTGCTCCTTGACTTGCTGCGCCATACCGACAAGCTGAGAGGGCTCATGTCCTTGTTCTCTGACCGTGCTTTGCCACTGTTTATTGAGGCTGTCATTGCTTTGATAGGTTTTGCTTTTGCGGGTATCGAGGGTAGCAACATCGCGAGCCGCGCGCGATTCAAAGCCTAAATCGAGTGTACGTTGGTCAATTTGTTGTTTACGGGTAGATGAGGCGTCAATAATAGATTGAGGCACGCCATTGATTTCGAACTGACCGTTACCGACGCCTCGCGTTGTATAGCCTAATTCTTGTGCCTCTTTTGCCAATTGGCTCTGGTATAAGATGCCGTAGTATTTTTGGAAGTTGTAGATACGTTCCCCAGTTCCATTAATGACGCCGCCTTTTTGTTTCAAACTGGTTGATAAAGCTCGTAAATCCCCTTCCTGATCTCTCGTCATATTGGCTGCTAGGGCGTGCGAGTGGACTTGCATGTCGTTTTCACGACTGGTTTTGTGGCGCACGACCGCAAATAGCATTGAATCCGTGTTTTCGTATTCTTGAACGCCTTTTTCATGAGTGACTTTGACTTGTGCTACGTCTTTCTCAAGCTCTGTCAAAGCAAATTTAACGGCGTTGTTATGAGCTTCGATAAGGCGGGTGTCACCGCCAGCAAGCGCAAGAACACTGAAGGATTTTGGTGCAGAAAAGGTGAGATCGAAGCCCGATTTGTGTTTCCCTCTTTTTCCCTTGATGGTTTCATCCCCAAGGTTGCCAGATAACACGGACTCTAATGTCTCCTGTTCGACGGCTTTGTTCAGCAGTCCGGCTTCTTCTGCAAGCTTGCCATACCAGAACGTATTTTCTCCCTGGTCTTTTTCTTTGAGGTAGTAGTTATCGCTGGCGTCTTTCTCTAAAGAAACGTCAGGTAGGTCTTTGGGGTTTTCTTCGCTTAGGTAGTATTTGGCAGCGCCAGAAGCAGATTTGAGTGGGCTGATAGAGAGCATGCGTATTTTCCTTATGAAAATACCGCGAGCCAAAAA
>NZ_CAWMYL010000015.1:0-213 GCF_963871815.1 Vibrio sp. L85 | reverse complement strand
CATTCATGAACTGTAAGAAATCAGACTTTAGTTAAAAACCGAAAAGTCATAGTTTTGAAGGTTACAGGTCGAGATCGAGCTGAAATGAAAGTGCGTCACAAATGTTTAACATTTGGAGAAAAACTGTAATTAACTTTCAGGAGGAAAATACAAGGAATGGAGGTGGAAGGTGGGTGATTTCTGCCATTCTGTAGCAATCAGAGAATGGAGCCA
>NZ_CAWMYL010000014.1:0-3482 GCF_963871815.1 Vibrio sp. L85 | reverse complement strand
GACTGAATTATTTCGTGTTGAGCTTCTGTGGATGCTTTATTCCAATTGTTCCACTGTTTTCTAACTGCTTCATGGCTTCTATTGTCCATATCGGCTACCCATGCGATTGCTTGGTGTACTTTCATTGGTTTGCGCGCTGTAAACCGCCTGTCGGGTGTAACCATACTTTCCACTCTTGCACCTAAGTGCATCAAAGGTACTTTGTCGCCTTGGCATAGCCCTTTCAGCAAGCCTTTGTGGATGTGATAACAGATCAACTGCTCGCGTTCTGTAGCTATGCCACGTTTCAATCGCTCCCATGCAATCACCAACGTAAAGTATTTATCGAACATTTCTCGCTGCAAATACCCGTCCTTGGCGCTAGAGCGATCACGCCAACGCATAATGCTTTCTACGTCCTCTAATCTTACGGTTTTCATTTCTTTCTTCTCCTGTGTTGTTGCAGTCAGTTTGCGACGGTTGCATGTTCGCGTACAGGGAATTTCATCCCCCCAAATCCCTTGCTAGATATTGTTGGCTATTTTTTATTCTATTTGTTTGTATGTTAGTTGGTTTGTTTGTATAATAAACAAACGTACAAACAAACCTTAAACGTGACAAAGGAACGTAACATGGCTAGAGAAAGAGCTTTTTCAGATCAGCAAGTCATAGAAGCAGCAAATACGCTTTTAGTTGAGGGTAAAAACATCAATGGAACGTCACTGCGTAACAAGATTGGTACAGGTCGCCCATCTGCCTTAATGTCTGCGTTTAAGGAGCTTGAAGGTTCTGGTCAAATCCTAGCACCTATGTTTCCAGACTCTACGGAACAAGTCATCACTCATCAGGAGTTACCGCCAGAAATCGCAGAGCGATTGTCGGTAATGCTTGGTGATGTTGAACAGCTTGTTCACCAGATCAACGACCACGCTCACTACACTGTTGAGCAGCGTCTTAACCAAGCGATTGCAGAAGCAAACGAACGTGCCGCTAACGCAGCAAAGCGCGAAGCGGAATCGATCCAAGAACAAGATAAAGCGTTCGAGCAGCTAGAAGATGCGCTTGAAACGAATACTGATTTACAAGAACAGTTAAAGTTGGAGCAAAAAGAGAGCAGTCGTCTCAATGCTGCGTTGAATGTTGCTCAGAGTGAAACGAAAGCTGCGCTCGATACCGTTGCGGAACGTGATGAACGTCTAGCTGAGATGCAAAAACAGATCGCATCAATGCAAAAGCAGCTAAATATAGCTGAATCGGACAAAGCGAAAGCTCAAGGTCAAGTTGAGTCACTAAACAAACAACTATCAGAAACAGGTCAAGAGCTAAAAACGGCACTGAATAACCTCTCTTTGTCGCAGCAAGCGCAAGCGAAGTCTGAAAGCCAAGTCGAACAGCTAAACAAGCAGTTAGAAGGGAAGTCAGAGGAAATGACGAAGCTGAACACAAGCCTGAAAATGTCCGAAAAAGAATTGGGGTCGTTGCAGGGGCAGGTTGGTTCATTAACTGAACAGATGGCTAATCAAAAGGCTGCTAACGACCAGTTACAAGGCAAATTCGACGAAGAGAAAGCCGCACATATTCGCGCTGAAAGTCGCATAGAAAGCTTAAATACAGAACTTAATAAGAAGAATGAAGCTCTCTTAGAAACCCAAGCTTCTCTTGGTGAAGCTCAAAAACTGAGTGCGAAGCTAGAAGGTCAATTAATGCAGTATCAAAAGAAGTAAGCGAATATAGAAATATTCACACCTTAATCATATGCATACGATTAAGATGTAAATTATACTATAAATCTCGTTTGTATGCATATGGTTAAAGGCAAGTGTCAACAATTCGAATCAGTAAGCAACAAAAGAAATCGCTTTTACTGCTGCATTTTCTAGAACTGCGGTTTGGTAAGCATATACCTGTTAATACGAGTTTTTTACGTACTAAAGTGGAAGCTGAGTTGAATGAAGAAAGCCACGTTGAGATCTCGTTAGCAAAGAATCATTTTTTAGTTTCATTGCGAACGCTTGCCAAACATGGTTATTTAGTTTTTCAGCCAAATACCGGAAAACTGATTAATGATAATGTCAGGGAAACGGAAAGTATGTGGCAATTAACAGATAGTGGTCGCCAGTTTGCTGAAACTTATTATTCATCTTTACTAAGACCAAAGCGATCTTACGTGAAATCATAGCTCGCTGATAGAGAAGAGAAAACGCTGATTAATTCGGGTGTACAACTATATGTGCTTGACGTGTCTCTGCATTCCACTCTTTCATTTCAGCAAGGAAAAGTCCATGCTGATTTATCGAGTCGATAAGTTCTGGAGCTCTCTCCAACTGGATGAGCATTGAAAGCGGGGCAACTTGTTTTTGCTCATGGTCAAAGCCATGCTCTATCTGATCTTCAATCATATAAAGGATTCCAGGCTCAGCTTCGCTGCCATCTTCAAACAAGCGTGACTCGATACCTTCTACATCGTAAAGGTGAACGAGTAGGTTATAGAGCTTTTCTGCCCCAACAAGTTTCGTGCGATTGGCCCGCGAGTTTAGATCGTACAATCTCATTTCTAGATTCCCTCCCTGCTTTCGAGCTACGTTAAGCATGAGCTTAATGTCTTTTTTGATATTAGATAAACCCTTGTTAGTCACTTTGGGTTTGAGGTATCGGATCAAAATTTCATTTCGGGTGTTGACCGGAACGTGGCGACTCGTTGCTGATACTTTACCAAGTAAGTGAAGTAGGGCGTGAGTCACTAGGTTATGCAGATTGTGGTAATACTCAAAATCTCGTTTGATTTGCATCGCTGTTTTGGGTTGCTCTATACGTAATATTAAATATGGGTGCTCGTTGGTCTGCATCATAACAAGACTGAATCAGGAAGAGGGTTAACCCTCTTCCTGTCCAGCTTACTTCACCATTTCGTAGACAACGAAGCGTGCCAGAAAGTCTGTGCCACCTCCTTTATACCGAACCTCGCAAAGCGAGTCTCGGACTATCAGAAGTCCACACAGTATTGTGATGCAAATGACCACTAAGCCCATCAGGGCGGTTTTACTTTTTGGCATTTTTCATTGCCTCCTAATGGTAAAGAGGCTAGTATTTGTATTGCAATGTACATTACTTGGCCTCGTTTGAATTTATAGTTCATTCGGGGCTTTGTATTTTCTACCACTTACAAAACAGGTTTTGCTCATGGTAGAAAACCAAGAGCACCCAGCGGCATTCTAAAGCTTTTCTGCTTCTCTCTCTATCCTTTTGTTTCTCAAACCCATTTTAAATATTCTTTCTTAAACGTATGCGTACGAATAAGAGAGGAATTATTTATTCTGCTAAATGATGTAGTTGTTTAAGTGTGTCAAGACAACACCTTTTCCGAGATTTTAATTGACTGATATACCATGGCATACTTTTTTGAACCCAAGGTGTTTATTCCAGTTGCAATCGATGCTCGATATTGGGTTCGAGTTGGGCGTTACCGCAAGCGGTCGGGCTTTTCGTCGCTTCGCTCCTCGTGC
>NZ_CAWMYL010000013.1:0-1236 GCF_963871815.1 Vibrio sp. L85 | reverse complement strand
AGAGATGAAGCTGGAAACCGACCAAATCAGAGAGGCGCAGCGAAGTGATACGGTCAAAGAACTCGCCACTGAGGATGCAGAAAAACTCAAATCCAATGGTGACTATCAAGAGCGAGCTCAGCAAGAGCTTGATGAAGCCGCTATCTCTCAAGACATTGAGATAGACAGCATATCAGAATAAGACACGCTCTCCCCTTTTACTCCCAACAATCAAAGACAAGTTAAAAAAAATGATACACAGCACCATAAGTGAACACCCTGTTATGACAATAGCGCTATTGACCCGTAACTTAGCATGGTTGATTTTTTTGTTTTATAGTCCATTCATCATACTCAGAATGCACAATAACTTATCTCAGATTGCACTAGAAATTGTTCTGATCATCACTTACTCAATATTCTTAGCTATCGTCCTGAACAAACGAAAAGAAAACAACATTCACGCCTCACGCTTTCACCAGTGGCTATCAAAAAAGAAAAATGTAAGAGCACTTACTAGAGCCAGCATTACAATGCTAAGAAACACCCTTTGTCACTCTAGTACGTGCTCAATGATCACGGCATCAATCATAGCAACACCGCTATTTTCATTACCTATTCAGATGTGGACGTTATTTATAACATTGGCATTTTCTTGTGTCTGGACCTACGCGCTGATAGTAAGCATTATTAATATTTATAATGGCACATGCGAAAAACTATAAAGGAAAAACGATGTCAAACCTTACTCTAGAGATTGAATTTATTAAAAAATACCCAAGTGGCGGATGCGCCTTTGAAGGCGAATTCGACCTTGCTGATTTTGTGGTAAAAAATGCACTTGAATGCGAACTGCCTTTCAAAAAAGTTGATGACGCTTTTTATCATTGGAAGCTAGACACATCTTTACAACACCTTGAAAATACTGATGGTATTTGGCAAGGCTATGTAGCGTTTATCGATATTGACGCCCCCGAACCAGGGACTTCAATCACGCTCACCGTTTCACTATTGGAAGATGATTAATGCAATATGATGAACCCATAAAAAAATCCTTCCATCTACCTAAGCAGACCAAACGTAACAATGCAGAGCAGAAACGAAAACAAGCCAAAACGAGAAGGCGGAATGAAGAATAGTGTTGACATGCAAATGATAATGATTATCATCAAGGCGTCAATTATGAAGTCTCCCGACGCAATGATTGATACGACATTTGCTCACATTACTTCCAGTGTAATTATTAAGCTTATCTTT